>JBKKDM010000114.1:0-9526 GCA_046707905.1 Candidatus Limnocylindrales bacterium | reverse complement strand
AGTCGATCGGTCGGCAACAGGAGGAGGATGAAGATGGTTCCTAGTCCTATCGCGGGCGTGAAGAAGAGCTGCTAAATGAGCAGCAGCTCTAGCGCGAGTGGCCGCGGTGCCGCCGGCGGCACGCCGTTCACGCCGTAGGCGAAGAACAGCAGCCCCACCCCCGATTCCAAGCCCGATGCCGATCATGAGCCACGCGACCTTCGTCGACGGCCGGCGCTGGATGATCAAGGCGCCCATCACCGAGAACAGCCCGACGATGCCGAAGAAGCCGACCGTGACCAGGTTGAGCGGCAGGGTGAATCGGGGATCGCCGAACGCGGCGAACGCGGCCACCGCGAGCGCGACGAGGATCGCGACGATGGCCAGCACGGTCGCCAGGCGCTGGAGGCGCCTCGCCCGAGGGTCGACGATGGCCGACGTGGCCGCCGTGGCTTCGACCGGGGCGACGCCCGCGGTCGTCGGCGCCTCACGCTCTCAGCCGAGGTCGCGCTGAACCGAGATGACGTCCTTGAGCTGCTCGATGCGGCCCAGGACACGGGCGAGCTGGCTGACCGAGGCGACCTCGAGCGTGGCCCGGACGACCGCGGAGTGGTCCGGCCCGACGGACACGTCCGCGGCCAGGATGTTGACCTTCGCCTCCGCGACGACCTGGGTGATGTCGCTGAGCAGGCCGGTCCGGTCGTAGGCTTCCACCCGGATCGCGATCGGGTATGTCTGGGCGGGCGCAGCCTCCCACTCCACGTCGATGAGACGACTGACCTCGCGCTCGTTAATGACCGTGGGGCAGGTCCGGAGGTGGACCGTCACGCCCTTGCCGCGGGTGATGAAGCCCTGGATCGGGTCGCCGGGGATGGGGTGGCAGCACCGCGCGAACCGCACGAGGAGGTCGCCGACGCCCTTGACCCGGACCCCGCCCGCTCGCGTTGGCGATGGGGGCGGCGCGGTGGTCGGCAGCGCGACCTGGGTGTCGTCGGCGACGCCGAGCCGCATCACGATCGACTGCGCGCTCACGGCGCCGTAGCCGACCGCCGCGAGGAAGTCATCCATCGTGTCGTAGTTCAGCTGCCGCGCAACTTCCAGGATCCGATCCTGGCCAACCGCCGCGGAGGACGTCCGGGCGAGCCGCCGGAGCTCGCGATCGATCGACTCGCGGCCGTGGACGATGTTCTCGTCGCGCTCCTGGCGCTTGAACCATTGCCGGATCTTCTCGCGGGCGTGGGACGTCCGGACGAGGTTCAGCCAGTCGCGGCTGGGGCCGTGGCCGCCGCGCGTCGTGACGATCTCGACGATGTCGCCGTTCTTGAGCCGGTAGTCGAGCGGGACGAGACGGTTGTTGACCTTGGAGCCGATCGTCTTGTGCCCGACGTCGGTGTGGATCCGGTACGCGAAGTCCAGCGGCGTCGCCCCGGCCGGGAGGTCCTTGATCTCACCCTTCGGCGTGAACACGAAGACCTGGTCCTGGAAGATGTCGAGCTTGACCCCCTCGACGAACTCGGTCGCGTCGCTGACGTCGCGCTGCCAGTCCATGAGCTGGCGCAGCCAGGCGAGCTTCGCGTCGTACTCGCGCTCGGCCTTCGAGCCCTCCTTGTACCGCCAGTGGGCCGCGATCCCGACCTCGCTGACCTGGTGCATCGCGAGGGTCCGGATCTGGATCTCCAGGGGCTTGCCGTCGATGGCGATCACGGCGGTGTGGAGCGACTGATAGAGGTTGTTCTTGGGAACGGCGATGTAGTCGTCGAACTGGCCTGGGATCGGGCGCCACAGCGCGTGCACGATGCCGAGCGCCGCGTAGCAGTCCCGGACCTCGTCGACGAGGATGCGGATGGCGTAGACGTCGTAGATCTCGCCGAACTCCGCGGACTTGCGCTGCATCTTCTTCCAGATGCTGTAGATGTGTTTCGGGCGGCCCTGGAGGTCGGCATCGATGTCGGCGGCCGCGAGCCGCGGCTTCAGCTCGTCGATCGCCCGCTCGATGAAAGTCTCGCGGCCCTTGCGGCGGGTGTCCAGCAGCTTCGCGAGCTCCCGGAAGCGCTCGGGCTCGAGGGCCTTGAATGCCAGGTCCTCCAGCTCCCACTTGACCTGCCAGATCCCGAGCCGCTCGGCGAGCGGCGCATAGATCTCGAGGGTCTGCCGGGCGATCCGAAGCTGCTTCTCGGGCGGGAGGCCGCCCAGCGTGCGCATGTTGTGGAGCCGGTCGGCGAGCTTGATGAGGACGACGCGGATGTCCTCGGCCATCGCCAGGAACATCTTCCGGATGTTCTCGGCCTGCTGCTGCTCGTGGCTCAGCGTGCTGAACCTCGACAGCTTGGTGACGCCGTCGACGAGCAGGGCGACCTCGGCCCCGAAGCGCTCCTCGATGTCCGAGGTGCTGTATTCAGTGTCCTCCGGGACGTCGTGGAGCAGCTCAGCCTGGATGGCGATCGGGTCGAGCAGGAAGCTCGCGAGGATCTGGGCGGCGGCGATCGGATGCGTCACGAAGGGCTCGCCCGTGGCCCTCGGCTGGTCGCCGTGGGCCTCGATGGCGAACTCGATCGCGCGTCGGATGGGCTCGACATCGGCGTCGTCATCGCGCGCCAGGATCTGGGCGATCAGCTCCTCGCCCATCGTCTGGGGGTTCAGGTGCTTGCGATGGGTGGGGGTCGCGGGAATGGCAACCGGATCCAGCTCAGCCGGCGGCGCGGCGGCCACGGCGACGGCACCGGTCGCGGCGACGGCACCGGTCGCGGCGCCGTTCGGGCTCGCACCCTTCATATGGGCGGGGTCGACGGCCTTCGCCGTGCCGTTCGCCTTGGCGCGGGGACGCTTCGGGGGCGAGCTGTCGGTGCCGTCAGGCGCAGCGCGTCGCGATCCCTTCCGCGCCGAACGCGCGGCCGGGTCCGTCTGGGCGGGCTCGTCGGCCCGCGTGCGCGGGGCCACCATCGTGCGGGAAGTCTACCAGCGGCCGATCAGCGAACTTGCTCGCGCAACAGTCCTTCGGCAGCCTCGCGATCTGACCAGGGCTCGGGACCGTCGGGGCCCATGTTCCAGGTTTCGTGGCCCTTGCCGGCGAGGAGAACGACGTCGCCGGGATTGGCGCGCCGGAACGCTTCCGCGATGGCCTCGCGACGGTCCGGGATGATCAGCAGGTCTTCGCCGCGGCGCTTGCCAGTCTGCTCGGCGCCCGCAGCGATCTGCTCGAAGATCTCGTAGGGGTCCTCGTTGCGCGAATCGTCCTCCGTGACGACCACGAGTCGCGAGTGACGGGCCGCGGCCTCGCCCATCAGCGGGCGCTTTCCGACGTCGCGCTCGCCAGAGGAGCCGAACAGCGTGATCAATGAGCCGCCCGTCGGCCGCGCGAGCGCGGCGAGCTCCCCGGCGACCGAGTCGATCGATCGGGGGGTGTGCGCGAAGTCGATGACCACGGTGAATGGCTGGCCCCGATCGATGACCTCCATCCGACCCGGCACGCCGGCGAAGGCAACCAGGCCCTCCACGACCCGCCGGGTGTCGAGCGCCCACCCGTAGGCGAGGCCGAATGCGGCAACGACGTTGTGGGCGTTGTAGCGGCCGGCCATCGGCACCTCGAGCGTGAGCCCGGGTGGTCGGCCGAGCTCCACGTCGACCGACGTTCTCGCCACGCCACCGCCGACTTCGGCGATGCGCAGCTCGGCGTCCGCGGTGGTGCCGTACGTGATGACCCTCGCGCCCGTGGCGCGCGCGGCCTCGGCGAACATCGCCCCGTGCCCGTCGTCGGCGTTGACGATCGCGATGCTCGGCCGCCCGTGCTTCGTCCGCGGCTCGAGACGTTCGAAGAGACTGCGCTTGGCGTCGCGGTACGCCTCGAACGTCCCGTGGAAATCGAGGTGCTCATGCGACAGGTTCGTGAAGATGGCGGCGTCGTAGTCGACGCCTCCGACGCGGTCCGCGGCCAGCCCGTGACTGCTGGTCTCGATCACGACGGCCTGCTCGCCGGCGTCGACCATCTCGCGGAGGATCCGCTGGAGCTCCATGGCGCCGGGCGTCGTGTTCGGCTCGACGTTCGGGCGGAGCTTGCCGTTGATCTCAGTCCCGATCGTGCCGATCAGGCCCGCCGGGATCCCACCGGCGTTCAGCACGGTCCGGGCGAGATAGGAGGTGGTCGTCTTGCCGTTGGTCCCGGTGATGCCGATGGTCAGCAGCTCGCGGCTGGGGTCGTCGTACCACCAGGCCGCCGCGGAGGCGAGGGCCGCCGATCCCTTCGCGACGACGAGCTGGGGCACCGCCAGCTCGCCGCTCGGCTCCTCCACGGCAACCGCCGCGGCACCGCGCTCCACCGCCTCGCGGACGAAGTCGTGCCCGTCGACGCTGCGCCCCCGAACCGCCACGAACAGGTCGCCTGGCACGACCGTGCGCGAGTCGTCGCGGATTCCGGAGAGCAGCGCGTCGCCCATCGGGCCGTCGGTCCTGGGCGCCCGCTCGCCACTGGCAACGTGCTCGCCGACGAGGCGGGCCTCGCCCCGCCAGCGGTCGAGCAGCCCCTCCAGCGGCCGTGGCGCCGGGTCAGGCATCCGCGGCAGGACCCTGCGGGAGTGCCAGGTTCTCGCCCCGGAGGCGGCGCCGGGCGGCCCGGTACAGCTGCCGCCCTCGCTCCGCTGCCCGGAACGCCGTCGACCCGACCGGCGACAGCGCGAGGTCCCAGGCCCCGATGTACTCGACCTCGCGGCCCCCGAATCCGGCCTTGAAGTGGTCGATCCCCGACCCGATGAGGCCCCACATGTCGTACGAGGTGGCCCCTTGCTCCTTCGAGGACCGGATCGCCTCCCACTTGAGCAGGTAGTTGGCCCGTGATTCGGCGCCGGCCTCGGTCATGCCGCCGTACGGCTCGACGACCCGTGTCCCACAGCGAACCGTGAGCAGGACGGCCTGGACCTCGCCGCTCCCGGTCTCAGCGAACAGCAGCCGGCTCTCGCCCGTCGGGGCGTAGGCCTCCCAGACCTCGCGGAACGTCGCGGCGGACCGCAACGGCAGAGCCGTGCGCTTCGAGACCTCCCGCATCACCGCGTGGAACACGTCGAAGGCGTTCACTTCCGTGCTGGGGTCCACATCGCGAACGACGATCCCGTTCGAGCGGGCCTTGTTCACGTACTGGCGCCACTTCTTGCGGAGGTCGGCCAGCAGCGCGTCCTCGTCCGGCGCGAGGTCGACGATCCTGGTCCGGCGCGGCTGCATGTCGTGCGCTGGGCGCCAACCGCTCGCGCGCAATGCGGCCTCGATCTCCGGCGCCGGTTCGATCTCCGGGTCCATCCGGACGATCGCCGTCCGCTCCAGCGCCCCACCGGGGCGGGCGGCCGAGCGCAGCGCATCTACCCAGGCGGCGTAGGTGACCTCGTTCCACGCATCAGCGAGGGGTCCCCGCGGCGCGTAGGCGAAACGCCACGGGAGCATCGGGATCGGGCGGGTCAGGAGGCGCGCGCCGACCGGGCCCGCCGCGGTCGATGGGTTCCCGACGAGCGCCGGCGACCAGCCGGTCGAAGCCTTGACGTGAGCCCACGGCTCGACCTGGAGGTACGTGGCTTTTGGGTGCGCCCGGACGTAGGCATCCCAGGCCTCTGGCGTCCAGGTTCGATCGACAGCGCCGGCGGCGCCGGCGACCGCTCGATCCCCGCTCACGCGCGCCCTCGCAAGACCCGCGCCGCCACCCGACCGGCCGCATAGCGCCACGGCCGGAGCACGCGCTCGTGGGCGCCGGGCAGCTCGAGCCACTCCGCACCGAACGACCGCTTGTGCTGGTACAGGCCGAACATCGGCTCTCCCTCCTTCGGCTCATGCCGGGCGCCGGCGACGTCGACGCCGCCGAGGTCCATCTCGCTCGCCCCCTCGCGAGCCGCGAGCTGGATCGCCCGCCAGCGGAGGAGGTGGAACGCGCCCGGGTGCTCCTTCCGGGCGTCCTCGCGATCACCCGAGAGGGCGGTCGAGAGCCGGCCGCCGTGGCGATACAGCATGAGCCCGGCGATCGATCGCTCGGCCTCGTCGATCGCCTCGAGGAGCACGAGGAAACCCGACGCGTGGGCGCGGGTCGTCCAATCGAGGAAGCTCGCGCGGCTGCCCAGCGCGAAGTGGCGCCGGTCTGCCGTCTGGAGCGCCAGGTCGTGGAAGCGCTCCAGCGCCGCTTCGATCGCGCCGACCGGGTTCGCGAACTCGAGGTCGGCGGTGGCGCTGGGCATGCCCTCCGCTGGCGGCGGCGGCGTTGCATCGTGGCGAACGATCGTCAGTCCGCCGCGCTCCGCCTTGCGGATCCGTTGGCGGGTCGACTTCGAGACGTTCTCGAGGAGGCTGTCCTCGTCGGTGGCCTCGCCGAGGCGGACGGAGAGGCGGTGGCGGGAGGGCTGGATCTCCTCGATGGAGCGGAACCCGATCGCCGCGAGCCGGGCCGCGTAGCCGTCGGCGATGACCTCCGGGTCCGCCGCTACCACGTCGACGCCCTCGGCGGCCAGCCAGCGTGTCGCGCCTTCGAGCCGGCTAATCGCGTCCGTGACGCCAGCGGTGGGCACAGGCCCGCGGGGCAGGTACGCGCTCGCACCCCCGACGACCGGCCACGGCCGGGTCAGCGCGAGCACCCCCGAGCCGTCGTCGCCGATCAGGTACCGGGGCTGCCAGCCCCGGGTCGCGCGATGTTCCGCCCACGCTCGCGATTGCAGGACGTGGCCGCCCGCGGGACGAACCGTGCGGTCGTCCCAGCCCTCGAGCTCGTCGGGCGTGGCCTCCCGAAAGGCGACCGACGCCGTCGTCGTCGTCGTCACACCAGCGACCCTAGCGTGCGTGCGCCGTCTCGCGGCATCACGAACGGCCTCGCCTTCGGATCAGGTCGGCGAGGATCGAGACGATCGTGCGCAGCTCGCGGACGCCGAGGACCCACGTCACGAGGGCAAACGTCGCGCCTCCGGCGATCGTCACCGCGAATGCCTGGACCAGCAACGCAACCTTGGCGCCGAGGCCGCCGAGATCCGAGCCGGCGGGGACGAGGCCGGCCAGCGCCTGGAGGACCAGGTACCCAAGGACGCCCGCGGCGACGGCCCCGAGGAGGATCCGGACGAGCCCGGAGACGAGCCCGCCGAGGTCCAGCGCCGGGCCTTCGCGGCGGCGGAGCACCAGCAGCAGGAGCAGCGCCTCCGTCCAGGCCGCGGCCGCGATGGCCAACCCGATCGCCGGCAGCCCGAGACTCCCCACGAGCGCGACCGCGAGGATCGTATTGATCGCGACAGCGAGGACCGCGGCGACCATCGGTGTCCGGGTGTCCTGGCGCGCGTAGAAGGCCCGGGTCAGGACCGCGATCACGCTGTGCGCGGTGAGTCCGAGGAGGAAGAGCAGCAGCGTGTCCGCCGTGAGCTGGACCGCGGCACGCGTGAAGGCCCCGTAGCCAAGCAGCAGGTCGACCACCTGGACGCGGAGGACCATGCCCAGGGCGGTGATCGGCAGCATCACGAACGCCAGGATCCGAAGCGAGCGGGTCAGGATCTCGAGGTAGTGGTCCGTGCGGCCGACCGCCAGCTCCTTCGCCAGCGACGGAAAGATCACGATCCCGAGCGGCACGCCGATGACGCCGAGCGGGATCTGGAGGAGCGAGAACGCGATCGTGTAGGCCGAGACCGCGCCGGTCCCCAGGTTCGAGGCGAGGGCGGTCATCACGACGAACGTGATCTGGGTGACCCCGAGCCCGATGACCCGCGGGCCCATCAACGCCAGTGCCAGCCGGGCCTGGGCGTCGCTGATATCGATCCGTGGCAGGTACCGGAAGCCGGCGCGCATGAGGGGCGGGAGCTGGACGAGCAGGTGGCCGAGCGAACCGGCCACGACCCCGAGCGCGAGCCCGGTCACGCCGAGGCTGGGAGCAAGGATCACCGCTGCCCCGATGATCGCCAGGTCGTAGACGATCGGTGCGACCGCCGAGGCCGCGAACCGCTGCGAGCCGTTGAGCGCCGCCGTTGCCGTGGCCCCGAGCGCCAGGAACATCGGCGCGAGCAGCATCAGCCGCGTGAGGTCGACCGTTCGGGCGAGCTTCTCGCCCGAGTACCCAGGTGTGATGGCCGGCACGAGGACCGGCGCCGCCACGAAGGCGATAGCTGCGAACGCCAGCAGCCCGACGACCATCAGGTTCGCGATGGTCGAAACAACGCGCCAGGCGTGCGCCTGCTCGCCCTTGGCGAGCATCCCCGAGACCATCGGGACGAGGGCCGAGGCCACGGCGCCCGCCGCGACGAGCTGGAAGATCAGGTCGGGAATCCGAAACGCCGCGAAGAACGCGTCGAGCTCGTCCTCGGCCCCGAAGGTCGTTCCGATGACGACGACCCGGATGTAGCCAAGGACTCTCGCGATCAGGTAGGCACCGGAGACGACGAGGCCGGCGCGCGCCAGCGACCGGGCGGTCGTCCGCTCCGGGACCTCGAGATCCACCGACTCGAGGTCGCTCATTGGGGTTGGCTCGTCACTTGGCCCGCGCACGAGGGTGCGCGTCGACGTAGGCGGCGCGGAGGCGAGCGGCCGAGACGTGCGTGTAGATCTGGGTTGTGGCCAGGCTCTCGTGCCCGAGGAGCTCCTGGACGACCCGCAGGTCGGCGCCGCCGTCGAGCAGGTGCGTCGCAAACGAATGGCGCAACGTGTGCGGAGAGACGCCTTCGGGCAGCCCGGCGATTCGGAAGAGGCGATCGATCCGGAATCGGAGGCCCCGGACGCCGATCGCGGCGCCCTCGTGGTTGAGGAACAGCTGTTCCGGTTCGGGGCCGGGTTCGCGGCGTCGCGCAAGCAGCTCGCCGCGAGCGTCCTCGATGTAGGCCTCGAGCGCGGCGATGGCCGGGCGCCCGAGGAGCCCGATGCGCTCCTTGCGACCCTTCCCGAGGACGCGAAGCTCGCCGCGCCGCAGATCAAGCTGGGACACGACGGCGCCCGCGAGCTCGCTGATCCGGAGGCCCGCGGCGTACGCGACCTCGACGAGGGCTCGATCCCGGACCGCAATTGCCGTGGCAAGTGCCGGATCCCGCCTCCGCCCGTCGCTCGCGGCCGCCTCGTCGGCGTCGATGGCCGCCAGGAGCCGCTCGATCTGGTCGACCTCGAGGACCTTGGGCAGCCGCCGCGGCAGGCGCGGCGTCGCGATGGAGCCCCATGGATCGCCCGTCGAGAGGCCGGCCCGCGCGGCAAAGCGATGGAACGACCGGATCGCCGCGAGCCGCTGGCTCACCGAGGACCGGGCGCCGGATCCCACGAGCTTGGCCAGGTAGGCGCGGAGATCAGCCCGGGCCGGCGCTCGCCAGTCGGCGCCGCGCTCGGCCAGCCACTCGAGGTAGCCACCGACGCCGGTCGCGTAGGACCGGAGGGTGTGCTCCGAGGCGTCTTTCGCGCGCAGGCTCAGGAGGAACCGTTCGAGCGCCGATTGCGCCCCCGACGCCGCAGTGGTCCCCACGCGCAGAGGCTACGCCCTGCGCGCTGTCGGGTTCACGCCGGCGAGGTGCCCGTCCGTGTGGGCCGCCGCCGGCCGCCCGTCGAGCCGCTCCCGCGGCTGCCGCCGGATCCGCGC
>JBKKDM010000113.1:0-32109 GCA_046707905.1 Candidatus Limnocylindrales bacterium | reverse complement strand
TGGCTGTCCGTGTACCACTTCTGGGTGATCTGCCCGGCGACCTCGCGGCCCCCGAGGCCGAACGCCAGGCCGAATGCCAGCGCCAGCGCACCCACCACGCCCATGAACAGGATGTTCAGCAGGTCGGCGGCGATCCCGATCTGGTCGATCGCGATCAGCACGGCGAAGGCGATGACGGCCATCTCCGCGATCCGCCCGAGGAGCGGCGCGTTGGTGAAGCCCATGTTGCCGGCACCGACCTCGATGACGCCGCGCAGGAACCGCCCGATGAGCGGGGCGACGAGAAGGATGACCGCCGCGACGAGCAGGTTCGGGATCCAGAGCAGGACCTGGTTGAGGAGCGTGCTGACCTGGGGCATGCCGAGGACGTTGGCCGCAGCCACGAGGAAGACGAACCGGATGATCCACTTGACGATCTCGGACGCCACCACGCTCGGCTTGATCTTCTTGGACTGCGCGCCGTAGACGTCACCGCCATGCTCGGCGAACATGCGGTCGGCCCCGGCACGGGCGAGCACCTCGCGAACCAGGCGGGCGATGACGCTGGAGAGGATCCAGCCGATCGCGAGGATGACCAGCGCGCCCACGATGAGCGGGATGGCGCTGAGGAATCCGTTGAGCGCATTCGTCAGCGACACGAAGATCGCGTCGCCCCAGGTCTGGATCGGCTCGGTGATCATTGGGCTTCCCTCGCGGTGCGCGACCGTCGTGCTCGGTCGTCGATGCGTTGCATAGCGTCACCCCGCGGCCTACCGGCCGTCGCCTCGCCCCATCCCTGGGGCTTGCAGGTGCCTTTCGCTTGGCTTGAGGGCTAGCATCCCGCGGATGCCACGCACGTCGATCGCGATCTTGTGGTTCCGCCGCGACCTCCGGGTCCACGATCACCCGGCGCTCCAGCATGCGCTCGAGCGGTACGACCGCGTGCTGCCCCTGTTCGTGGTTGACCATGGCATCCTCGGGGGCCGCTGGCCCAGCGCGAACCGACGATGGTTCCTCTCGGGTGCGCTGCGCAGCCTCGACGCCGAGCTACGGGAGCGAGATTCGAGATTGACCGTCGTCCGCGGCGACCCCAAGGAGGTCGTGCCGCGGATGGCCGCAGAGGCGCGGGCGGACGCGATCGTTTCGAGCCGCGACTACGGACCCTACGGCCGGCGCCGGGACGAGGCGGTGGCGAGCTCGGCCGAGGCCAACGGCATCCGATGGGAGGCGGGCCGGGGCGTCCTTGCCCACGAGCCGGAGGACTTTCGTCGGGACGGCGGGGGCGCGTTCGCGGTGTTCTCGCCGTTCCACCGGCGCTGGCAGGCCTTGCCGCTTCGCGCCGTGCTCCCGGCCCCACGCGCAATCCCCACCGCCGCATCGCCGGCGGCGCGCGAGCCGCTAGAGGACGCTGCGGCGCTCATCGGCGACGACGCGCCAACTGCCGATCCGGAGCTCCTGCTGGAGCCGTCGGAGGCCGCGGCGCGAGGCCGTGTCGATCGCTGGGCGGAATCGGATGCGCTTCGCGACTACGACACGGGCCGCGACCGCCTGGACCTGGATGGCACCTCCAGGTTGAGCCAGGACCTGCGCTGGGGCCTCCTCTCACCTGTCGAGGTGCTCGCCCGCTGCTCGGCTTCCGGCCGGGGCCCTGCTCGGTTCCGCTCCGAGATCGCCTGGCGCGACTTCTACGCTCACCTCCTCTGGCACGAGCCCCGAGTCGCCCGCGAATCGTTCCGGCGCGGGCTCGATGACGTCGCCCGCTCCGAGGATGCCGCTGCGATCGCGGCCTGGAAGGAGGGCCGGACGGGCTACCCGGTGGTCGACGCGGCGATGCGCCAGCTCCTCGCCACCGGCTGGATGCACAACCGGGCCCGGATGCTGGTCGCGTCGTTCCTGACGAAGCACCTCGGAATCGATTGGCGCGTCGGCGAGGCGCACTTCATGACCCACCTGGTTGACGGCGACCCCGCGAGCAACAACGGTGGCTGGCAGTGGGCGGCCTCCACCGGCACGGATCCGCAGCCCTACTTCCGGATCTTCAACCCCACGCTTCAGGGCCGGCGCCATGACCCGCACGGCGCGTACGTTCGCCGCTGGATCCCGGAGCTTGCCGCAGCACAGGCCCTGGAAGGCCCCGCAGTCCACGAGCCAGCAGCGGGGATGTACCTGCCGCGGGTCGTGGACCACGCCGCCGCACGCATGGAGGCGCTCGCCGCCTACGAGGCCCTCAGCTCGTCGTTGCCAGTGCCTCGTCGAGG
Organism: Candidatus Limnocylindrales bacterium; assembly: GCA_046707905.1. GTDB lineage: Bacteria > Chloroflexota > Limnocylindria > Limnocylindrales > CSP1-4 > UBA5189. Next base: position 29,872 of record JBKKDM010000113.1, on the reverse strand, counting down.
GATGCCACGGCGCCAACGAGGTCGGCCGGGAGCGTGAGCACCCCGGGCTCGTCGGGCGCGGCGCCCCCACCGAACGCGACGAGGATGTCGGGCCGGGCCTCCAGCAAGGCTCGCGCGACATCCCGCGCGGCCTTGCGATCCTTCCCGGTCACTACGCCGATCACGGCACCAGCCGCGGTCGCGGCGGCGTGCACCCAATCCTCCACGGGCAGGTCGGCCCCGACGTAGGTCACCGTCAATCCGGCTCGACGCCCCGCCGTGGCGAAGGCCAGCGCGCCGAGCTCATGACGCCCGCCCGGCGGCAACCCGACCACCACGCCAGCATTCGAGCCATCGCCCTGGCCGGCTGCCTCGAACGCCTGGCCCAGGCGCCGGAGGACCGCGTTGCTGGCCATGTGCTCGCCGGCGACGCTCACGACCCCGCCCGCCCAGGCTTCCCCGAGGCGCTCGAGGGCGGGGAAGAGCAGATCGGCGGCGACCCGCTCGAAGGAGCCGCGCGAGAACAGGTCATCGAGGACTGCCTCGACCGCCACCGGATCCAGGTCTCGGGCGGCCATCACGAACCGACCCGCCAGGACGTGGGCCTCGCTGGTCGGGGCCTCGGTCTCCGGGAGGGCACCATCAAGCGTCCCTTCCGGGGTCCGGTCGACGTCCGTCTCGCCGCTGACCGCTGGCGCAGTCCCGCCAAGGATCGCCGCGGCGGCGGCGCTCGGGGACCAGCCCTCACCCACGAGGCTCCGCATCGTCCGGATCCGATCGATCGCGGCGTCGTCGAACTGTCGGTAGCCGCCCGCGGTCCGATCGGGATGAACGATCCCGTAGCGGCGCTCCCACGCCCGCAGCACAGGGACGCTGACGCCGGCCCGGGCCGCAGCCTGTTTGATGTTGTACATGGTTTGCGCATAGTACACGCAATCAAACACTTGACAAGGGCTTGACAAGCAGGCTACAGTCCGTCTCGACCTTGAACAAAGGTTGCACAGATCGAACCCGGGGCACGATGCCCGGGAGTTACCAGAAGGAGCCTCGTCGAATGCGTTCCCTCATCCGCGGCACGACCGCCGCAGTCCTCGCCCTGGCCATCGCGGCGGCGCCCACCTTCGCGGCCAACGCCGGATCCAAGCCCGGTGATTCGAGGATCGTCGAGATCGTGCTCGTCAACGACGGCGAGTTCGACGTCCTGCAGGCCGCTGTGATCGAGGCCGGCCTCGCGGGCGCGCTCTCCAGCACGGATACGCAATACACGGTCTTCGCGCCCACCGACTGGGCCTTCATTTCGACCTTCCGAGCCCTGCTCGGCGACGCCAGCCTGACCGAGGGCGACGTGATCGCCTTCATCGAGGCCGGTGGAGTCGACACCGCGCTCGGCAACGGCGCCCTCGTCGACATCCTGCTGTTCCACGTCACCAACGGTCGGCGCACCAGCAACTCGGTCGTGAAGGCGCCGCAGTACCGGATGCTCAACGGTGACCGCCTGACGCGATCAGAGCTCCTCGGCGCCGGCATCGCGGCCGTCGACATCTCGGCCTCGAACGGGGTCATCCACGTCATCAACGGGGTGCTGCTCCCGTAGCGGCTCCCCCTCCCTCCCTTTCCCTCGACGCCCCGCCTTCGTGGCGGGGCGTCGATCTTCGAGGAGCTTCGGCATGACCACCCACCGGCTCGTCGCGAGCCAGACCATCGACCGCCCGATCGAGGAGGTCTTCGCCTTCTTCTCGAACCCTGCCAACCTGGGCCGCATCACCCCGCCGTCGATGGGCTTCGAGCAGGTCTCGACCGACCTGGAGATGCGAGCCGGGCTCGAGATCGACCATCGCATCCGCCCCGTGCTCGGCCTGCCGATGCTGTGGCGCTCGCGGATCGACTCCTACGACCCGCCCCACTCCTTCGTCGATCGGCAGATTCGCGGTCCCTACCGACGGTGGGAGCACCGCCACACCTTCACCGCCGTTGACGGCGCGACCCGGATCGACGACGAGGTCGCCTACGACCTCCCGTTCGGTCCGCTCGGCGACCTGGCGCACGCCGCGGTGGTTCGCGGCCAGCTGCTCGAGATCTTCCGGCACCGCGCCCGCACCATCGAGTCGATCTTCGCGACGCCCGTCCTGCATCCATCGCCCTTGACCGTCGCTGTGGCGGGCGGCACTGGCTTCGTGGGCGGCGCCATCGCGTTGGAGCTCCATCGTCGCGGCCATCGGGTCGTTGTCCTGTCGCACCGCGACGAATCCCCGAGGGGACCGTTGCCCGACACGATCGAGCTCCGGCGCGTGGACGCCACGACCGGGGAGGGGCTCCCCGAGGCCCTCAACGGCGTCGACGCCCTCGCGATCGCCCTGGCCTTTCCGAACTCCCCGATCGAGGCGCCTCGGATCGGCCGGACCTTCATGGAGGTCGACGCTGCCGGGACCGAGCAACTCGTTGCCGGGGCCGCGTTCGCCGGCGTTCGCCGGCTCCTCTACGTGTCCGGCGCCGGCGCCGCGCCGGACGCGAAGCGCCACTGGTTCCGAGCCAAATGGCGGGCGGAATCGGCGATCTGGCAGAGCGGAATGCCATTCACGATCATCCGCCCGACCTGGATCTACGGCCCTCGCGACGTCTCGCTCAACCGGTTCCTGGGCTTTGCGAGGCGACTCTGGATGGTCCCGCTGACGAACGCCGGCCGGCAGCTCCTCGCCCCCGTCTTCGTCGAGGACGTGGCGCGCCTCGCGGCCGACTCGCTGACGGCGGACGAGGCGGCATTCCAGGTCTTCGAGCTCGGCGGTCCGGAGACGCTCCCGATGCGCGAGGTGATCAAGCGCGCCCTCCGCGCCGCAGGCCTCTTGCGGCCGATCGTTCCGGGCCCCACCCCGCTGATCAAGCTCGCCGCGGCGCCACTGGCGCTGTTGCCCAAGCCCCTGCTCAGTCCCGACGCGGTCGACTTCATCAACCAGCCGGCGACGGTCGACGTTGGCCCGCTGCTCGCGCAGATGCCCCGGCGCCTGACGCCGCTCGACGAGGCCCTCGCGACCTACCTCCCGGCCGACAGCGGCCCGGGCGAGGTCGCGATCGATCCGGCGACGACCGAGCTCGCGCGCCCGACGTCGGTCCGGATCGCCTAGGTCAGCCGCGTTCCAGGTAGCGCTCGCGCTCCCAGTCGTGGACCACGGAGTCGTAGAGCTCCTGCTCCACCCGGGCCGCGTTGAGGTAGTGGTCGACCACGTCCTGCCCGAAGATCTCGACCGCCGCCTCGGAGCGGTCCAGCTCCGCGATCGCCTCGTACAGGGCGCGCGGCATCCGTGACACGCCCTTCGCGATGTAGCCGTTGCCCTTGAACTCGGGCTGGAGCTCGAGGCCGTGCTCGATGCCGTACAGGCCCGCGCCGACCATCGCGGCGTACGTCAGGTAGGCGTTCATGTCGCCGCCCGGGAAGCGGTTCTCGACGTGGAGGCCCTTGCCGTGCCCGACGACGCGGAAACCGGTCGTCCGGTTGTCCCGGCCCCACACGACATTCACCGGCGCCCACGAGAGGGACGCGTAGCGCTTGTAGGAGTTGATGAACGGGGCGATGAAGACCGCGAGCTCGCGGGACAGGGCCATCATCCCGGCCACGAACTGGCTGAACTGCTTCGACATGCCGTACGGCAGCCCGGCCGACTCGTCGTGCGTCAGCGGGTTCTCGCCATCGGCGTCCCAGGTGCTCATGTGGAGGTGGCCCGACGAGCCGGTCCAGGTGTGATCGGGCTTCGCCATGAACGTCAGGCCCCAGCCGTTGAGGTAGGCGATCTCCTTGGCGCCGTGCTTGAAGAGGACACTCCGGTCGGCCGACTCGAGGACGTGGTCGTAGCGGATGTTGACCTCGTGCTGGCCCGGCGCCGCCTCGCCCTTGGAGAACTCGATTGGGATCCGGGCCTCGGTCATGAGGTTCCGCAGCAGTCGGTGGAGCGGCTCGGCCTTGGTCGCCTGGAGGAGGTGGTAGTCCTCGTTGTAGGTCCCGAACCGCTTCGGCGGCGCGAAGCCGTTCTCGGCCATCTCGTCCCACGTCTCCTTGAGGACGTAGTACTCGAACTCCGAGCCGGCCTTGATCGTCAGCCCGGCCTTTGTGGCCCGCTCGATCTGGCGCTTGAGGATCGTGCGCGGCGAGATCGGGATCTCCTGGTGCGTCTCCTCATCGATCGTGTCGGACAGGACGATCGCGGTCTTCTCCAGCCAGGGAACGATCCGAAGCGAGTCCCAGACTGGCGACGCGATCCAGTCGCCGTAGCCGGTCTCCCAGTTCATGAGCTGGAAGCCAGCGGGCGTGTTCATCTCCATGTCCGTCCCGAGGAGGTAGGTGCAGAAATGCGCCCCGTGGTCGATGACGCCGTTCAGGAACGAATCGCCCTGGACCCGCTTGCCGACGAGGCGCCCTTGCATGTCGGTGAGCGCGACCACGATCGTGTCGATCCGGCCCTCGCGGACCCAGCCTTCGAGCGCGGCCAGGTGCTCGTGCTTCTCGCCGTGCTCGCCCATCGAGATCCTCCTGCCTCGTCGAAGAGATGACGACGGGCCGGCGGTGCAACCGGCCGGCCCGTCGATCGATGCGTGGTTGGCTCAGGCCTTGGCGACCTCGCCGGCGGCCTCCTGGAACTCCCTCTCGATCTCGGTGAGCTGCTCCGCCGAGCCCTGCACCTTCGGACCCTTGAAGCGGGCCTTCGCCCACCCGAAGTAGTACACGAGCAGGAGCAGCACGATGATGACCATGAAGGGCCACGAGATGTTGCCGCTCGTCGGGAAGCTGAACAGGACCATCAGGACCAGGACCCAGGCCACGGCGACCCAAGCAATCGGCTTGGACCAGCGGCCGAGGCTCCACGTCCGGTGCTCGACCCACTCGCTTGTGGTCGCGCCAAGGTAGATGACGACGCCGTACGCGGCGTACAGGAAGATGGTGCTGACCGCCGTCACGATGACGATGGCCGTCCCGGTGCCGACGAAGAACGCCGCGACGGAGAACAGCCAGGCCACGCCGACGATCGCGGTCAGCGAGTTCGCGGGCGTCCGGTAGCGCTTCGAGACTTTCTTGAGCCAGCCGGAACCCGGCAGACCATCGTCCCTCGCAAAGGCGAAAAGCATCCGTCCCGCTGCGGCCACCGAGGAGAGCCCGCAGAAGGCCATCGCGATCGCGATCCCGGCGCTGATCAGGTTCCCGAGGAAATCGCCGAGGTTGTAGACGAGGATCGAGATGACCGCCACGCCGCCGCCGAAGTAGTACTGGCTGTAGGTCGACGGATCATCGAGCGACGCCGGGAAGAGCGCCGAAAGGTTCGGCGTGTGCAGCGTCATGGCCATCAGGAAGATGTAGCCGACCACGGCGGACACGGCCACGGACAGGAACACGCCCCACGCGCTCGCGACCCGAGCCCCGATCGTCTCCTCGGCAACGTGCGCCGAGGCGTCATAGCCGGTGTACGTCCAGTTCGCCTGGAGCAGCGAGAAGAAGAACGCGAGGATGATCGGGTAGCTCACGGCCGGGCCGTAGACCAGGCTGATCGGCCCGATGTCGTTGTTCCACGAACCGGCCGTGTCGAGCGGCGTGATCGCGAACAGGCCCAGGCCAGAGGCGTCGGGCTTGCCGAAGACCATCAGGCCCACGGCGACGATCGCCACGATGGCGATGTGCCACCACACGCTGACCTGGTTGAGCAGGGCCACGAGGTTGATGCCGGCGATGTTCATCGCCAGCTGGATGAGCATCAGGATGCCCATCGTGACCAGCTGCCCGTTCAGGAGGCCGGGGATGACCTCGACGGTGTTGAACGTGCCGCCGACGAGCCGGTCGACGATGGTGGCGTTGATGAACCCGGCGGCGGCGTAGTTGATGCCCGCCACGATCGCGAACTGGCCGATCAGGTTCAGCCAGGCGGTCCACCAGCCCCAGTTCTTGTTCTTCATCTTGGAGGCCCAGTAGTACAGGCCTCCGGCGGTTGGATAGGCCGATGCGAGCTCGGCCATCGAGGCGGCGATGGCGAGGACGAAGATCGTGATGAACGGCCAGCCGAGGGTCACGGCGGCCTTGCCGGCCCAGGCCAGCCCGTAGTCGTACAGGATGACCGCGCCGGTCAGGATCGAGATGATCGAGAAGCTGATGGCGAAGTTGCTGAACCCGCCCATCGTGCGGAACAGCTCCTGCGCGTAGCCGAGGCCATGCAGGTCCTTGATGTCCTGCTGGATGGCCTCTTCACGACTGGGCATGTGCGACCTCCCTCCACATCGGACGCTTCTGCGCGCGATTCGCCGCGATCATACGCGCGGCGGGAGGGCGATTCGAAGGGTTTGCGGCGGGTTCAGGGCACGTCTGGCGCCCGCGGCCGCCGACGCCTCGAGCCGAGGCTCAGTAGAGGATCGTCGACCCTTCGGGGAACTCGAAGTCGAACGTCGTGGCCGGGAGTGCGGCGTCGGGGTCGAGGTGAACGACCTCGGCGATCCGGGTCACCTCGCTGCCGACTGCCTCGACCAGGCGTGTGACGATCCCGTCGAGCCGATCGAATGCGACCTGGACGCTGTAGTCGGGCCGATCGACCGAGCGCTCGACCGCGCGGGGGTGGAGGCACTCGACGACGATCGACTCGCGACCCGCGATCCGCTCCGTGCCCGCGACCCAGCAGTCGCCCGTCGCAAGGACGTTCTGGCAGTAGCCGGCCGGGTGCACGAACAGCTCGGCGAGGGTCTCCATCGGCAGCGGCGTCACCGGCTCGTAGACCGTGGCGCGCCCCGGGTACTCCCAGGGATCGAGGCCCCGAACGCGGTTGCGGACCGGCCGGCTGGTCCCCAGCTTATGGGCGGCGGAATAGGTCCTGATGACCTCGCCGTCGGAGATCCAGAGCTCGTGGTGGCCGGCCGCGCGCCGCGCGGGCTCGGTCGTCACGACGCGGGCGTGCCCTGGATGGCGGATGGCGACGTCCATCGTGACGAGCTGCTCGCCGCGGGTCGCGAAGGTCCGCTCCTCGATCCGGAGCATGAGCGTCTCGAAGCGCCGCTCGGCGTCGCGGGCGAAGGTGAACACCTCCTCGACGGTCGGGAGGCCCGCGGGCAGGGCGACGACCTCGGCGCGGCGCACCCCGGCCCGAACGGGCACGAGCGCCGCGCGATCCCAGAGGCTGTTCGATGCCATTGCCCCGGGATTGTAGCCAGCGCGGGATCGGTGCCGGCCCCCTTGACGCCGGGCCGCGCCAGGTGTATATCGGTACTCGATATATCGGTGGGCGCTCTAGCGGTGTCCGATAGTCGAGGGCCGAGCGATGGACGACGATCGAGCTGTGGTCCGGGGCCGCGAGGACCGCGCGCTCGTTGCGGCTCGCCTTCGTGCGCTCCGGGACGACCCGGTGCAGGGGATCAGCCGTCGGACCCTCCTCCGCCGCTCGATCGGGCTGGGGCTCGGACTGTGGTTGACCGAGGTCGGCGCCGGCTCGATCGGGTTCCTGTGGAACGCGGTCGGCGGGCAGCAGGCGAAGGTCCGGATCGGGACCATCGGAGAGATCGCGGGGATCGCGCCGGCCCTGCCGTTCTACGGCGGGTTCCCGATGTACGTCCAGGCGGCCCGGGCCTTCGTCGTCCTGGTGGATCCGGCTGCCCCGGGGTTCGTTCCCGGGGTCGACGAGAAGGGCGAGGGCACGCTCAACGTCCGCGCGCTCTCCCAGGTCTGCCCGCACCTGGGCTGCCGGCCCAACCCCTGCATCGAGGACTTCTGGTTCCACTGCCCTTGCCACCAGTCGCGCTACGATCGCCTCGGGATCAAGCCCACGGGTAACGGCGGCTTCTACGGCCCCGCCCAGCGGGGCATGGACAGGTTCGCCGTGGAGGTCGATGCGGACGGCGTGCTGACGATCGATACGGGGAAGCTCAGCCTGGGACCCCTGCCCGTCGCGCTGGGGCTGCCGGGCGTGATCCCGCCTCGCGTCCCGCACGAACGGGCCTGCACATGAGCGGATCGCGCTACGTCGGCCTGTACCCGCGCGCCTGGCGTGAGCGCTACGGCGACGAGCTCCTGGAGGTCCTCGAGCAGGAGCGGCTCGGGCTCAGGACTCGCCTGGACCTCGTGCGCGGTGCCCTTGACGCACGCCTGCACCCGTTCGTCCCGTCACGGCTCCCGGTGCTGGCGGCGGTGACGGCCTCGGCCCTCGCGGTCGCCCACGCGATCGCGCTCGCGGCGCAGCCGGTCGCCACCGAGTGGCCCGGCTACCAGGAGGAGGCCCTGCCGCTGATCATCGGCGCCGCGGCTGCCAGCATCCCGGCACTCGTCGGGGTGTGGCTGAAGCTTGGCGATTCGGACGGCGCTCTCGGGCGGGTCGGGGTGATCCTGGCGGTGATCGGACACGCCGCGTGGCTCATCGCGTTGCTCGCAGCAGTCACCCGGCTGGCGTACGGTCCGATCACCGCGGTCGCGGCAACCATCGCGATGACCGGCACCGCGATGCTCGGCGTCGCGCTGGCCGGTCGGGGCCACGCGGTTCTCGGCCTGCTGGTCGCCGCCGTTGCGCTCGCGGGCATCGCCCCGGCCTGGGGCTGGCTCGCATATGCCGTGGCCTGGACCGCGGTCGCCGTGGTGGTCGTACTGGATCGTCCGGACGCGCCCACCGCGCTGGGAGGAGCACACCTTGCCTGACCAGCTGGCGAGCCTCGGGCGGTTCGCGGAGCCGTCGCTGGCGATTCTCCTGGCGCTTGCCGACGGACCGCGGCACGGCTACGCGATCATGGCCGCGTCCCGCGAGATCACCGGCGAACCGCTCGGGCCCGGCACGCTGTACGCGACCCTGTCGAGGCTGGAGTCGCGCGGCCTGATCGAGGCGCTGCCGGCGGAGGACCGCCGCCGCCCATACCGGCTTACGCGCGACGGCGCCGTCACCCTCCAGGTCCGGCTGGAGGGCATCGAGGGCATCGCGCGCGCCGGGCTGGCCCGCCTCCGACGCTCGGAGGGCTCTCCGCCGACCACCTCGTAGACTGGCCCGCGATGGAGCCCCGACCCGACGAGTTCCGAACGGTCATGGGCCACTTCGCGACCGGGATCAGCGTCGTCACCACCTACGACGGCGAGCGGCCCGCCGGGATCACCGTCAACGCCTTCTCCTCTGTTTCGCTCGAGCCGGCGCTCGTGATGGTCGCCCTCGATCGGCGGCGGTTCATCACCCCGATGGTCCGAGCCGCTGGTCGATACGCGGTCAACGTCCTCGGCGCGGACCAGCAGCTCCTCTCGGACTGCTTCGCCCACGCGCCGGTGCGCCCCGGCGAGCCCGACCGCGAGGCCTTCTGCGGAGCCGCCTGGCAGCCCGGCCCGACCGGCCTGCCGCTCATCGACGGCGCGCTGGCGACCCTCGAATGCTCGATCGTCGAGACGTTCAGCGCCGGCGACCACGACCTGTTCATCGGCAAGGTCGATTCGATGGAGCAGGTTCGCGACGGCGTGGCGCCCCTGCTGTATTTTCGGCGGCGCTACCTCCGGATCGAGGAGGCAGCCGACAGCCCGGTCGAAGGCAAGCCGGAGGGCTGATGCCCAGCGTCCGGGCCAACGGCATCGACATCGCCTACCACGTGCGGGGTGCGGGGCCGCCGCTGATCGCGCTCCACGGCGCGACGTCGCTGGGCCTCGAGGACTACGCCGCGCAGCTGCCGTTGCTGTCGAAGGCCTTCCTCGTCCACCTGCCGGATGCCCGCGGGCACGGCCACACCCGTTGGGACGCGGCCGAGGGCTTCCGCTACGACTGGCTCGTCGACGACCTCATCGGGTTCGTGGACGCCCTCGGGCTCGACTCGTTCCACCTCATCGGGTTCTCGATGGGCGCGATGACGGCGCTCCAGCTCGGGGCCCGGCATCCGGATCGGCTGCGGACGCTGGTCGTCGTCGGGATCACGACCCAGCGCGAACCCCGGGCGAGCATCGGCCGGCACCTCATGGACCCAGTCAGGATCCTCGCCAAGGAGCCGGCCTTCGCGACGGCGCTCTCGCGGCGCCACGACGCCGGCCAGGGTCCCGCGGCGTGGCAGCGGCTCCTGCCGGCGATCGCGGCAGACATCGCGGAGCAGCCGCTGCTCACGCCGGCTGCGCTCCACCGGATCGACTGTCCGACGATGGTCGTCTGCGGCGACCGCGACCCATTCGTGCCACCGGAGCACGCCGCCGCGCTCGCGCGCCAGCTCCCCGCCGGGCGGCTGTTCGTCGCGCCGGACTGCGGCCACGAAGTCCCGGCCCGTCGACCGGGCCTGTTCAATGAGGCGATCTCGGCGTTCTACCGCTCCACCGAGGCCGAGGCGCGGACCCGGGCGGAGCGCGTCGAGACGGTCGGCGTGCCGGCCGCCCGCCACGTCCCCGAGGCTCCATCCACCACGTAGCCATCACCAGGGAGGTTCCGATGACCACGCTGCTCGTGCTGTACCGCGCTCCGGACGGCGGCGAGGCCGCCCTGGCGACCCTCGAGTCCCGCTACCGCGATGAACACCTGCCGCTCGTCGCCCAGACGCCAGGCCTGCGGGCAACCCGGATCTGGCGGTTTCGCGAGGCCCTTGGTGCCGAGACGGACCTCGTCCTGGCCGCGGCGATGGACTTCGACGACCGCCAGTCACTGGACGACGCGTTGCGTTCGGACCCGATGCGCGCGGCCGGCAAGATCCTGCGCGAGATCGCGCCGGGACTCGCAACCTTCCTCGTCGTCGAGGACGCGCCGGACCTCCTCGAAGGGCCGGCATCGGATACTGTCGACGTGTCTTGACGACTCCGCCGCCGCCCGACCACGAGACGATCCACGTCACCCTGCCGGCGCCAAGCGCCGACGGTCCGGTTGACGGGGTGGCGCTCGTCGTGCTCGACCGGCCGCAGGTCCTGAACGCCCTCGACTTCGCGCTGATCGAGGCGCTGACGGACATCCTCGAGGCCCTGGACCGCGACCCCGCGTGCCGCGCGATCGTGCTGACCGGGGCAGGGGATCGAGCCTTCGCCGCCGGCGCCGACATCCCCGAGCTCGCGGCCCAGAGCCCCACGAGCCTCACGGTCGACGACCACTTCCACCGCTGGGAGCGGATCAAGCGGATCAGGAAGCCGATCGTCGCCGCGGTCCGCGGCTTCGCGCTCGGCGGTGGCTGCGAGCTGGCGATGGTCTGCGACATGATCGTGGCCGGCGAGGACGCCCAGTTCGGACAGCCGGAGATCAAGCTCGGCGTGATGCCGGGAGCCGGGGGGACGCAGCGGCTCACGCGCGCGATCGGCAAGGCCCGGGCGATGGAGCTGATCCTGACCGGGCGGAACATGACCGCCCACGAGGCCGAGGCGCATGGGCTCGTGACGTCGGTCGTGCCGTCCGATGCGACCGTCCCGGCCGCGCTGGAGCTCGCCGGTCGCATCGCGTCGATGCCGCCGGTCGCGGTCATGGCTGCCAAGGCCGCCGTGAATCGCGCCGAGGAGCTGCCCCTCGAAGCCGGCCTCGAGTTCGAGCGGCGGAGCTTCTACCTCCTCTTCGACAGCGAGGACCAGACCGAGGGCATGGCCGCGTTCGCCGCCAAGCGCAAGCCGCAATGGAAGGGTCGCTGATGACGATCGGGGGACGCCAATGACGATCAGCGGGCATGTGTCGCCGGCGGAGCCGGGCGACGCGTTCAGGGCCCAGAGCGAGGCACCCGAGCACGATTGGGCCGCCGCCGCGGGCCAGGTCTTCCCGGCCCTCCGGCCGGTCGGGACGCAGGGCATCCAGCTGTCGGACCTCGATCCTGCCCAGCTCTCGAACGAGGGCACGAAGAAGCATCCACTCGCGCTCCTCGACGAGGGTCCGGCCGACATCCCCGTCGCCTACGTCCTGCGGGCGCCGGCCTTCGACATCGTGATCAACGCAGACCACCTGCTCACGTGGGCGATCTCGCCCGACACGCTGCGCGACACGGCGATGGCCAACCTCCAAGCCTGGTCGGCGACCGCACCCTGGACCGACGAGGTGTCGGACGGCCGCCATCTCCTTTCCTCGGACACGGGCGACGGCGCCGACGCCGTGCGGATCCTGCTTCCAGAGGCACGCCAGCACATCGTCGGCGAGTGCGGCGGACCGGCCCGGATCCTGGTCGCGCTGCCAGATCGCGACCTGCTCGTGGCGGGCTCGCTGAATCCGGGCGACGCCGACTTCGCGGCGCAGCTCCAGGCATTCGTGCTGCAGGTCGTCGAGGACGCTCACGAGCCGATCGACCGTCGTCTGTTCGAGCTCGTCGGCGACCAGCACGAGCTCGTTCCCTACGCGGGCTGAGCTCGTGGCCGACGCCGACACCCCGGCCGCCGCTGCCGCCGCGGCAGCTGCTCCCCCGGTCCTCGTCGAGGTCGACGCCGAAGCGAAGGTCGCCACCGTCACCCTGAACCGGCCGGAAGCCCTCAACTCGCTGACCGTCCCGATGAAGCAGGAGCTCCTGGCGGCCTTCCGCCGCCTGGAGCGCGACGCCGCCGTCCGCGCCGTGATCCTCACGGGTGCCGGTCGGGCCTTCTGCGCCGGGCAGGACCTGAAAGAGCGACTCCAGCCCGATGCGGCTCCGCTCGGCGTGGACCTCCGCGAGCGCTACAACCCGATCATCCGGGCCATGCGCTCGCTCCCGAAGCCGATCGTCGGTGCGGTCAACGGCGTCGCCGCGGGCGCGGGCGCGTCGCTGGCCATGGCCTGCGACATCCGGATCGCGGCAGACACCGCGAGCTTCGCGCTCGCGTTTGGGCGGGTGGGGCTCGTTCCGGACAGCGGGGCGACCTGGTTCCTGCCGCGACTGGTCGGCGCGACGAAGGCCGCGGAGATCGCGCTGCTCGGCGATCCCGTGTCGGCGATGGACGCCGAGCGGCTCGGCCTGGTGGGTCGCGTCGTGGCAGCGTCGGATCTCGCTTCCGAGGCGCGCGCGATGGCGGAGCGGCTGGCCGCCGGCGCGCCCCGCGCGATGGCGCTCACCAAGCGCGCGCTCGACGCATCGTGGGATCGCGACCTCGATGCCGCGCTCGAGTACGAGGCCCACCTCCAGGACATGGCCGGCCGGACGAAGGACCACCAGGAGGGCATGGCCGCGTTCCTCGAGAAGCGACCGCCGAGCTTCAGCGGCGAATAGCGGCCGGGAATGCCGCTACCGCGTTCCCATCCGGCCGTCCAGCGACCGCAGCACCGCGCCCCTGAGCTGCTGGACGAAGAACCGCGTTGGCTGGGTCGAGCCGCGCGCGGCGAGCCGGGCCCGCGCCCCCGCCGCCGCGAGCTGCGCATCCAGCACTTCGAGCTCGACGTCGAGCGGGCCGCGACGCGGATCGGTCGGCGGATCCTCCGCGCCGACGACGCGCCAGCGCCGGCTGCGGGCGTCAGGCGACGTGCGCATCGGCCGCCGGGATGGTGGGGTGGAGCTCGGCAAGGGCGCGATGGATCCGGAGCGACGCCACGTCGTGCGGACAGGCCAGGACCGCGGCCACGCCGTCGGCGTCGAGGCCATCGAGGTAGCGGAGGAGCACGACGCGAAGCTCGTCATCGTCGAGGGCGAGCACGCCGCGCCGGAGCGCGATTCCGTCGATCGCCGCGGCAAAGGCTCGCGCCGCCGCGCCATCGGCGAGCCACAGGGCGGCGTCGGCGTCGCCATCGTCGTCAAGGTCGCTGGCGCGGACGCCCGGGGGCAGGTTCCCGCGCTCGCGGCGGGCGTGGTCGAGGACTGCCGAGGCCGCGACTCGAAGCAGGAAGCCGCCGACCTCATCGAGCGCGAGCCTGCCCGCCACCAGCGATTCGACCGCCCGGTCGAATGTCCGCGCGGTGACCGTCTCGGCGGCCTCGCGATCGGCGACACGGCGGGCGACGAAGCCGTAGATCGGATCGAGCCACTCGTCGAAGGCGCGACCGAACGCGGCGCTGTCGACGGCGGGAGCGGCGTCAGAAAGCACCATGGACCCGGACCGTACGATCGGCCGGTGCGTCGCGCCATCGCCCGTCCGTACTGGCCCGGACGGGTCAGCGCCGTCGCCGTTGACGTCGGTACGCGACGACGATACTCTGCCTAACGATCGTTAGTTAGGACGAGGAGCTCCATGGTCGAGGTCAGCCGCCGTCAGGCGATCGAAGACGTCGCAAGCGACCTGTTCGCCGAGCGTGGCTACGCCGCGACGAGCATCCGCGACATCGCCCGGGCACTCTCCGTGCAGGGCGCGAGCCTCTATGCCCACGTGACCTCGAAGGAGGACGTGCTGTGGGCGATCGTCGATCGCGCGGCTGGCAGGTTCGAAGCCGCGGCGGACCGCGCGGAGGAGGCCGCGGACGCGCGACGTCCGGGCGACCCAGCCGAGGCCATCGCTGCGCTGGTTCGGGCCCACATCGGCGTCCTCACGGCTGACGTCGAGGAGGCCGGCGTCTTCGTCAACGAGTGGCGGGCGCTGGGCGGCGAGCGCCGAGCCGAGATCCTGCAGCGCCGCGACGCCTACCAGCGCCGCTTTCGCCTCCACATCGAGGCGGGGATGGGGGTCGGCGTGTTCGCGATGACCGACCCGTCGATCGCCGCCAGCTCGATCCTCAGTGCCCTCAACGGGACTGCCGCGTGGTACGACCCCGCCGGCCGCCTGCCGGCCGATCGAATCGCCGACCACCTCGTCGACCTCGTGCTCCGCATGCTGGAGGGCCCCCGATGACCGACCCGCTCGCGCTCGACCCCGTGCTGCCCGTCCGGCAGCGCAGCGAACGACCCTGGAACGAGGACCTGCCGCACGACGAGCGGTACGCCCACTTCGAGGCCCACGTCACCGCCGGCGGCAAGATCGAATCAACCGACTGGATGCCCGACGAGTACCGGACGGCGGTGCTGCGATTCGTGGAGATGCACGCCAATTCGGAGCTCATGGGCGTCCTGCCGGAGCGCGAGTGGATCATGCGAGCCCCGACGCTCCGCCGGAAGCTGGCCCTGACCGCGAAGGTCCAGGACGAGGTCGGGCATGCCCAGCTCCTGTACCGCGTGGCGGAGGACCTGGGCAAGCCGCGCGAGCAGATGCTCGAGGACCTGATCGCGGGCAAGACGAAGTTCCACAACGTCTTCCACTACCCGACGAAGAGCTGGGGCGACATTGGGATCATCGCCTGGCTCGTCGACGCCGCGGCGATCGTCGCCCAGCAGGCGCTTCGGGACTCCTCGTACGCGCCGTACGCCCGAACGATGCAGAAGATCTGCTGGGAGGAGTCGGTCCACATCATGCACGGCCGCGACGTCGTGGTGACCCTGATGACCGGCACGGATTCCCAGCGTGAGCTGGTTCAGGAGGCGCTCAATCGCTGGTGGGGCCCGCTCATGCAGATGCACGGGCCGCGTGGCGACCGGGCGAAGGACCGCGACCTCCACTGGCGGATCAAGGCCAAGACCTCCGAGGAGCTCCGCCAGGAGTTCCTCACGATCTACGTCCCGCGACTCCTGGAACTCGGCCTGACGATCCCCGACCCGAACCTCCAGCTCGACGAGACGACCAAGATTTGGTCCTACACCGAACCCGACTGGGACGAGCTTCGATCCGTCGTCACCGGCCACGGCCCGAAGTCGCAGGATCGGCTGGCGTTCCGGCGGTTCAATCGCGAGGACACCCGCTGGGTTCGCGAGACGATCTTCGGGCTGCCGACGGCCCCGGCGACGAATGGCGCCGCCGCGGCGGCGCCGGCCTGATGGCGGCGACAAAGCGAACGGCCGCGCCGGCACAAGCCGGTTCGCGAACTGACACTCGGGCGGTGGAGCCGTACGAGGTCTTCCAGCAGGCCAAGGACGGCGACCCGATGCGCCACGGCGGCAACATCCTTGCCCCGGATGCGGAGCTGGCGATGCACTACGCCCGTGAGCTGTTTGGGCGGCGCAACGAGAGCTCGCGGCTGTGGGTCGTCCGGCGCGCCGACATCGCGGTCCTCGAGGACCCGGACCTGCTCGATCCGCCGCTCGATCGGTCGTTCAAGAAGCCCGGCGGCTACGTGATGCGCGACAAGCTCGCGGCGGCGCGCGAGCGGGCGGGCACCGCCAAGCCTGCGGCACGCGCGGAAGGCCACGACCGGACCGGCGGCCGCCGCAACGAGGGTCAGGCGTGACCGGCCTGGCGACCCGCTCGCGGGGAGCCCTGGGGACGGGCATCGCCGTGCTGGTGCTCGCTGGGTGTCGCGGTGCTTTCCCGATGCCCTCGGCAGACAGCTTCTCCACCTGGAGCCGGACGCCGCTCGCGCCCGATCCGGCGATGGCGAGGCTCGCTGCCGACCACAGTTCCTGCCGAGCCGGGTTCCCGGCCGACGCACCGGTCACGATCGTGATCCAGGACCGCCGGACGACCTCGACCGCCGCCTTCCTCATGACGGCGCCCGGCCACTTCGGCAGCTGCCTCATCTCCGGCGGCGGATCGGGTGGCGGAGGCTCGACCAACGTCGTGCCGACGCTGACCGGCGTCGTCACGGTCGATGAGCAGGGCACCGGCACGTCCGGGGAGGGCAGCACCAACACGCTCGGCGGCCTCGCCGCACCGAACGTCATGATGATCATTGTCGCCCTCAGGGATGCAACGGAGGTCGTCGCCACGGTCGAGAACGGCTACTGGCTGTCCTGGTGGCCCGGAGGCGAGCCGGCGCAGCTCGTGACGGCGATCGGTTCCGACGGCGTCATCCTCGCGGTCCTCGATCGCCAGGGCGACCGCTGGGTCGATCGAGGGACCGCCCCGTGACGGGTGCCATCGCGCCGATCGAGATCGGCCTGCAGACGGCACTTGACGAGCTGCTGCTGTCGATGGCCGACGACGAGTTCGTCTCGGGGTTCATCGATTCCGAGTGGACCGGCATCGCGCCGCTGCTGGAGGAGGACGTCGCGATCAGCTCGATCTCACAGGACGAGCTGGGCCATGCCCGCGCGCTCTACCAGCTCCTTGCCGAGCTCCGCGACGATGGCCGGGACGAGGACGCCATCGCCTACGATCGCGAGCCCGACGAGTACCGCCACGCTCGCCTGCTCGACCATCCACGCGGCGACTGGGCCGACACGATCGCCCGGCGATTCCTCTACGAGCTCGCCGACGAGGCTCGACTGGCCTCGATCGGCGGCGGCTATCGGCCGCTCGCTGACCTCGTCGAGAAGATCCGGCGCGAGGAGCGATATCACCGGATGCATGTCGTCGCCTGGATCCATCGCCTGGCGAATGGCGGCGCGGAGGCGAGGAGCAGGCTCGAGGCGGCGCTCGCGATGCAGGGACTGGACGCCCCGACGGTGTTCTCGCCGCTCGATGGCGAGGGGGACCTGCTGGAGGCCGGGATCCTGACCCGATCGATGGCCGACGCCGAGGCCGCCTGGCGCGCCGATCTCACGACGATCCTGGTGCCGTTGGGCTTGGGTTTGCCAGCCTCGATCGAGCCGTCGCCGGCCGGGCGCCGCGAGCACTCGGCCGCGTTCCGCTGGCTCTGGACGGAGTTCACCTCCGTGCGGCGCTCCGAAGGCGGCGCAACGTGGTAATCCCAGCGGAGCACGCGGCGGTCGAGATCGATCCACGCGCCGTCCTGGCCGCCCTCGACGAGGTCGCGGACCCCGAGATCCCGACGGTCTCGGTCGTGGAGCTCGGGATGGTCGAGCGGATCGAGGTTCGGCCCGAAGCGCTCGTGGTGGAGCTGCTGCCGACGTTCGTCGGTTGTCCGGCGATCGAGGTGATCCGTGAGGCCGTGGCTGATCGGCTCGCGGCCTTCGGGCGACCGGTCAGGGTCGAGATGACCTTCTCTACACCGTGGACCACCGACCGAATCTCGCCGGAGGGCCGCGCGAAGCTGCGCCGCTCCGGGTTCGCGCCACCGCCCCACGTCGCGGTTGCCGGAGCGCCGGGGGGGCGCGCGCTGCCAATGGTCGACCCGATGCTCGCCATGGCCGCGCCGGTCGCGTGCCCCTACTGCGGCTCCGACCGGACGACGCTCGAGAACGTCTTCGGGCCGACCCAGTGCCGCTCGATCCGCCACTGCGCGAGCTGCGGCCAGCCGTTCGAGGCCTTCAAGCCCGTCTGAGGCTCAGTCCCTCCGTTTCGGCTGGAACGCGCGCTCGTTGCGGGCGGCCAGCGTCGCGATCTCCTGGATCCGGGCCGCCCGCGTTTCGGGCCGCCGGGCCTGCGCGACTCGCTCCAGCAGCATCCGCCTGGCGGATTTCGGGAAGGCATCGAAGTTCGAGGCCGCCGGCGGGTGCGCGGCGAGCGCCGCCGCCAGGTCCTCCGGGAGGATGCCCTGCTCGACGTCGTCGAGGAGCGTCCACGAGCCGTTCTCCTTCGCCCGCTCGATCGCCGCCAGGCCTGCCGGACGCATGAGCCCGGCGGCGATCAGGCGCTCGACCCGGGCCTTGTTCGTCGCCGCCCAGCCGGATTGCGCCTTGCGCGGGGCGTAATACTGGCGCGAGCGTCGCTCGTCCACGTTGCCGCCCTGGCTGTCGATCCACCCGAAGCACAGGGCTTCCTCGACGGCCTCCTCGTATTCGACGCGCGGGCCGTGTCCCCGGCGCCAGCTGACGAGCCAGACGCCGCTCTCCGAGGCGTGATTCGACTCCAGCCACGCGCGCCAGGCGGCGCGATCCTGGGCGTGGACCATGGGGGCGTCGGCCATCGGCATGGGGGCAAGGTAGCCGCGGCGCGCGGGGTACGCTGCGGCCGGTGAGCGAGCCGACGGCACCCCGGGATCGCGCGCTCGTCGCGGTGATCGGCGCAGGGACGATGGGCACGGGCATCGCGCAGGTCGCGCTCGAAGGCGGCTGGCGCGTCGCGCTCCACGACGCTGCGCCCGGCGCGACCGACCGCGCCCGGGAGCGGATCCGTGACGGTCTCGCGCGCCGCGCGGCAAGGTCGGGGGTCAATGCCGACACGCTCGACGAGTGGATCGAAGGTCGCCTTGCCCTGCTCGCCCAGCCAACGACCGCGGCCGACGCCGTCGTTGCTGCGCAGCTCGCCATCGAGGCGGTGGTGGAGGACCTCGACGCCAAGCGGCGCCTCTTCGCCGATCTCTCCGAGGCCGCCTCCGAGGACGCGATCCTTGCCACCAACACGAGCGCGCTGTCGGTGACGTCCATCGCCGAAGGTGCGATCCGCCCAGAGCGGGTCGTGGGCCTCCACTTCTTCAATCCCGCCCCGCTGCTGCCGCTCGTCGAGGTCGTCGCAGGTCGCGGCAGCGCCGCGTGGGCCGTGGAGCGGGCAGCGGGGATCGTCGAGGGCTGGGGCAAGACGGCGATCCGGGTCGCGGATTCCCCGGGCTTCATCGTCAACCGCGTGAATCGGCCGTTCACGCTCGAATCGCTGCGGCTCCTGCGCTCCGGCGCCGGCACGATCGAGTCGATCGACGCCGCGCTCACCGGGGCCGGGTTCCCGATGGGCCCGTTCGCCCTGATGGACCTCATCGGCATCGACGTCAACCTCGCCGCCGCCCGCGGCCTGTTCGATGCGTCCGGCCGGCCGCCGCGATTCCGGCCCTCTCCGGTCCAGGAAGAGCTCGTCGCCGCGGGGCGGCTGGGTCGCAAGACCGGCGAGGGCTTCTACCGCTACGCCGACGGCCGTTTGACCGGGCCGGCAGCGAGATTTGCAACCGTCGCCCACGGCCCGGAGTCGCCGGCCCCGCTCGACGCCGCCACGATCGCCGAGCGGGTCATCCTCGCCATCGCCCACGAGGCCTTTCGGGCGCTGGGTGACGGCGTCGCGGCGGAGGCCGACATCGACCTCGCGATGCGCCTGGGCGCGAACCACCCGTTCGGACCGTTCGAGTGGGTCTCGCGCGCGGGGACGCACGAGGTCGTCGTGATGCTCGATGCCCTCAGCGACGAGGACGCCGACACGTTCCGGCCGGCGCTGCCCCTGCTCCGCCGAGTCCGATCCGGAGCCTGACCGCGTACCATCGCCCGGTTCAGCAGCCCGATCGGAGCACACCCTCCATGACCACCAACCGACTCGCTCGCCCGCTGGCCCTCGCGGCCGCTGGGGCGTTCATCGTCGCCGCCTGCGGCAGCGGCACCGCCACAACGGCCCCCACGACCGATGGGGCCGCGACGGTCGCCCCGGCCTCGGGGGCACCCAGCGTCACGACCCCGCCTGCCAGCGTCGCCCCCGGGTTCAGCTTCGCCATCCCGTCCGGCTTCAACGCGGACAAGGATCTCGAGGCGATCCTCCCCGCCGAGATCGGTGGCGTGGCCCTCACGAAGCTGAGCATGTCCGGCGAGGACTTCCTCGGCGACGGCAGCGCGGAGGACATGGAGCAGACGCTCCGGGCCCTGGGCAAGCAGCCGAGCGATCTCAGCGTCGCCTTCGCCGGGAACGCCTCGACGGTGCTGATCGCGTTCCGCGTCAAGGGCGTCGACGCGGCCACGATCTACCAGGCCGTCGTCGCCTCCCAGGAGGCCGAGGACGTCACCGACATCGAGGACGTCACGATCGCCGGCAAGGCGGCGAAGAAGCTCGTCGACTCCGCGGACACGACGACCTACCTGTACCTCACCGGCGACGCGGTGATCACGGTCACGGGCGTCGGAGCCGCCTTCGAGGACGCGACGCTCAACGAGATCTTCTCGAAGCTTCCCTGATCATGGCTCGTGATCCTCGCCGTCCGCTCAGGGAGGCGTGGATCGTCGAGGCCGCTCGAACGCCGGTCGGCCGCTACGGCGGCGCGCTGGCCTCGGTCCGGCCCGACGACCTCGCGGCACTGACGCTGCGGGCGGTCGTCGACCGATCCGGGATCGATCCTGCGCTGATCGAGGACGTGATCCTCGGCTGCGCGAACCAGGCCGGCGAGGACAATCGAAACGTCGCCCGGATGGCCGCGTTGCTGGCCGGTCTGCCCGTCGAGGTCGCCGGGCAGACCGTCAATCGGCTGTGCGGCTCCGGCCTCCAGGCGATCAACGCGGCCGCGAACGCGATCGCGGTCGGTGACGGGGACGTGTTCCTCGCCGGCGGCGTCGAATCGATGACCCGTGCGCCGTTCGTGCTGGCCAAAGCCGAGTCGGCCTTCGATCGAGGCGCGACGAACCTCCAGGACACGACCCTCGGCTGGCGGTTCATCAACCCGAGGCTGTCCGCCCTTCACCACCCGCACTCGATGGGCGAGACGGCCGAGAACGTCGTGGAGCGCTACGGCGCCGATCGCGACGTCACGCGGGAGCGCCAGGACGCGTTCGCGCTGCTGTCCCACCAGCGGGCCGTCGCCGCGATCGAGGCCGGCCTGTTCGACGCCCAGATCGTGCCGGTCGAGGTGCCGCAGAAGAAGGGCGAGCCGATCGTCGTCACGCGCGACGAGCACCCCCGCGCCGACACCTCCATGGAGGCGCTGGCCAAGCTCCAGCCGGCATTCCGCGAGGGCGGATCGGTGACGGCGGGGAATTCCTCCGGCATCAACGACGGGGCCGCGGCGACGCTGGTCGTCGAGGCGGATCGCGCCCGCGCGATGGGCCTGCCGCCGCTCGCGCGCGTCGTCTCCACCGCCGTGGCGGGCGTGGACCCGGCGATCATGGGCGTCGGGCCCGTGCCGGCCTCGCGCAAGGCCCTCGAGCGGGCGGGGATCACGGCCGGCGACCTTGACCTCGTGGAGCTCAACGAGGCGTTCGCCTCGCAGTCGGTCGTGTGCATGGACGAGCTCGGGCTGGATCCCGAGAAGGTCAACGTCAACGGCGGCGCGATCGCGCTCGGGCATCCGCTCGGCGCGTCGGGCGCGCGCCTCGTCACGATGCTGGTCCACGAGCTGCAGCGACGCGGCGGCCGCTACGGCCTCGCGACGATGTGCATCGGCGTGGGTCAGGGGATCGCGACGGTCGTCGAGCGGATCGACGAGCGGATTGACGACCGGGGCGCTCCGGGTCGAGGTTAGGCGGCCTCGATCGAGCGAAGGGCCTGCGACACCGCGTCCCGCAGCGGGACCTCGGGCGACGACGCGGCCACGCTCGCCATAACCCGCAAAGGCGCGCCCTGGGTCTGGAGCTGCTCCTGGCACTCGCCCACGATGCGCTCGACGAACTCGCCGGCCGCCTCGGCACTCGTCTCGGGCAGGAGGACCTGGAATCGGGCGGTCGCGACCCGGGCCACCACGTCGGTCGCGCGGGAGCTTCGGAGCAGCACCTGGCCAAGGGGCGCGGCATGGACGCGGAGCCAGCTGTCCATGGCGCCGCTCGAACGAAGTGGGCGGAGCTCGAGCACGGCGACCGCCGCCGGGCGCTCGTAGCGAGCGGCGCGGGCGCCTTCACGCTCCACCGCCGCGTTCCATTCCTGGCGCCCGGGCATGGAGCGAAGAGCGACCGCGTCGCCGGTGGAGGGATGGGCGCTCGCCGCGGCCTGCGCGCTCTTGCTGCCGCGGCCGTGGAGGAAGGCCTCGATCGACTCGCCCGTGCGCTCGTCCGCGAGATCCGGGAGGGCAAAGCGGCGGGCGCGAGTCGACTCGGACGTGGCCATCGGCCTCCATCTGGGTGGGGTGGCGGCGGAAGCAAGACCATAGCCCAGCGACGGGATTCCGGCCTTTCGGGGCCGGATGGCCGCCTCGCGATCTCCATGCAACGGGAATTTCGGCGCAGGTGGTTGTCGGAATCGGTTGCGTTGCGTACGATCTACGCACGTCAACCCCGCGCGGAGCGCCGCGCCGCCAAGGAGCCGGACTCGAATGATCGAACAGCAGCCCTCCGCCGACACGACGGTTCTCTCCCTGAGCGACGCCGCCGCCCTGAAGCTGCGCGAGCTCACGAAGGAAGAGACGAACCCGAACATCGGGCTGCGCGTCTACGTGTACTCCGGCGGCTGCTCCGGGTTCCGCTACGGGATGATGCTCGAGGACGCGCCGACGCCCGAGGACAACCTCCTCGACGTCAACGGCGTGAAGGTCTACGTCGACGGCCAGAGCATCCCGCTGCTCCAGGGCGCCGAGATCGACTACGTCGACACGCTCATGGGCGCCGGCTTCACCGTCAACAACCCGAACGCGGTCGCGGCCTGCGGCTGTGGCTCCAGCTTCCGCACCGCGGACGACGCGGGCACGGCTCGCTCCTGCGCCCACTGACCGATCGATCAGTCTCGCTCCAGGCCTGAGGCCGCCGGGAGACCGGCGGCTTCTTGATTCCCGGGCCAGGTGTCTGGTATTGGCGTTTCGCGGCGCTTCCCGCCGTCTACCCTCCCTCGATGACCGTGGCCAGGCACCCAACCGCCCTCGACGGCGCGATCGAGCAGATCGACGCGATCGCGGATCGGCTGTTCGCCGGCTGGCACGTTCCCGGCCTGGCGTATGGCGTGACCCTCGGCGGCCGGCTGGTCCATGCGCGGGGCCTCGGCACCATCCGCGCCGGCGAGGACGCGACGCCCGACGCGCGATCGGTCTTCCGGATCGCCTCGATGACCAAGAGCTTCACCGCATCGACGGTGCTGTCGCTGCGCGACGAGGGCCGCTTCACGCTCGACGATCGGATCGACCGCTACGTCCCGGAGCTCGCGAGCCTCCGCTACCCCACGGCCGACTCTCCGCCGATCACGATCCGGCACCTCCTCACGATGACCGCCGGCCTTCCGACCGACGACCCGTGGGGCGACCGCCAGCAGGGCCTCGACCTCCACGCGTTCCGGCGGTTGCTCGCCGGTGGGCTGTCGTTCGCCTGGGCGCCGGGGACGAGGTTCGAGTACTCGAACACGGGCTACGGGATCCTCGGCCGGCTGATCACGAACGTCGCCGGCCGCGAGTACAAGGATGTGGTCAGGGACCGACTCCTGGAGCCGCTCGGGATGGCTTCAACGACCTACGTCGAGGACGAGGTGGACCCAGATCGCAAGGCCCGGGGCTACCTCTGGCGCGGCGAGCGCTATCTGGACGAGCCAAGCGACGCCTACGGCGCGCTCGCGGCGATGGGCGGGCTGTTCACGACGGTCGAGGACCTCGCGACGTGGGTCGGGTTCTTCACCGACGCCTTTCCACCGCGCGACGACGCGGAGGGCGCCATGCCGCTCCGGCGCGCGAGCCGGCGCGAGATGCAGCAGCCGCTGGTCGACGCCGGCACCCGCCTCTCCCACACCACGCCCGACGCGATGCCCGACCTCGAGCGGATGGCGTATGGCTACGGCCTCTTCATCGTCGACGACGTCCGGTTCGGCCGGGTCGTTGGGCACAGCGGCGGGTACCCCGGCTTCGGCTCGAACATGCGCTGGCACCCGGCATCCGGCCTCGGGGTGATCGCGCTCACGAACCACCGCTACGGGCCGGCGGGGCAGCTCGCGAAGGACGCGCTGTCGGAGCTCCTCACGGCGGACGCCGCGCCGATCCGGCGGACCCGCCCGAACGCCGCGACCGTGAAGGCGCGTGCGGCGGTCGAGGACCTTATCGACGCGTGGGACGACGAACGCGCCGCGGACCTGTTCGCGATGAACGTCGATCTCGACGAGCCCCTCGCCGAGCGCCGGGCCTTCATCGAGACGCTCCGTGAGCGCCACGGGGAGCTCGTGCCGGACGCTACCGTCCCATCGGAGTCAGTCACGCCGTACCACCACGTCTGGTGGCTCAACGGGGCGAAGGGCGGCCGGGTCAAGGTCGAGATCCTGCTCTCCCCGGAGCTCCCGCCGCGGGTCCAGACGTTCGGGGTGACCTCGGTTCCGGAGCCGTCAACGACGCTGCGAACCGCTGCGGAGCGGATCGTCGCGGCACTCCAGCCGGCGGCCGAGGGCCGGCCGGTTGCGATCGACTGGCCGTCCGATCTCAGCGTCGGCACGGACGTCGACGTCGCCGCGATCGTCCGCGCGATGCGGGCCACGGAGGCGAGATTCGCCCCGGTCTCGATCGGGCCGCCGATCGACGGCGATGGCGAGCGGAAGGTCACCTACCGGCTCGAATCGCCACGTGGACATGTTGACCTGGCGATCACCCTGGACCCGGCCGCGAACTGCCTCGACGCCGTGTCGCTGACCCCGGTCCGCCTGAGCCCGCCCGACCTCGACTGACCCTCGGCCGGGCGCCGCCCGGCCGCCGGCAGGGTCACCGGCGAAGGTACGTTCGGGTGGTTGGACGACGGCGCCCGGGTGGTGACCGTTGGCACAACCGGGCACTGGTCCCGGGACTGTGCGATTGACGGGGTCCAGAACGCCGGGATGAACGCGAGCCTGAACAACGCAACGCGCTGGGCGTGGCTGATCGCCGCGGCCATCGGGGCCGCCCTGATCGGGCTGTTCTATGCGCTGCCCGCGGGCGAGGTGCCGCAGTCCGCGGTCTACGACGCGCTCGGGCTGACCATGGTCGCCGCCGCGCTCATCGGGGTCCGGATCCACCGGCCGGCGGGCTGGAAGCCGTGGGTGATCCTCGCGGTCGGCCACCTCCTGTTCGTGGTCGGAGACATCATCTGGACGGCCTACGCCGCGATCGGCGAGGACCCCTTCCCATCCCTCGCCGACGCCTCCTACCTCGCCGGGTACCCGATCCTCGCGATCGGCCTGGCCCTCGCAATCCGGCGCCGCGTCAGCGGTGGCGATCGGGCGGGCATCCTGGACGGCGCGATCCTCGCCACCGGTGCCGCCGTCATCTGGTGGGCCTTCGTCCTGGGACCGCTCGTCACCACCATGGATCCCGATCCGGTCAGCTTCGCCATCTCCATCGCCTACCCGATCGGCGACCTCCTGCTCATCGGGCTGGCGCTGGGCCTGGTGATGACCCCCGGCGCGAAATCGCCCTCGTTCGGGCTGCTCGTGGCCAACCTGGTGGTGCTCCTGATCGGCGACCTCGTGTTCAACCTCCAGAGCGTCGAGGGGACGTACGTCGACGGCGGGCTCCTCGATGGCGTCTGGCTGCTCGGCTACACGTTCTTCGGCGCCGCGGCGCTCCACCCCTCGATGGCCGGAATCTTCGATCCCCGCCCGATCGCGGTCGCCCTGCTCGGGCCGATCCGCCTGGTCCTCCTCGCGGCTGCGATGCTGGTCGGCCCCGCGCTGCTGGCGATCCAGCAGGCCAACGGCGACACCTTCGTCTTCATCGTCGCGGCGGCGACGGCGATCGTCTCGATCCTCGTGCTGGTGCGACTTGCCGGCATGGTCGGCCACCTCGCGCGCGACATCGAGCGCCGGGCCGTGCTCGAGGAGCAGCTCTCGTACCAGGCCTTCCACGATCCGCTGACGGGCCTCGCCAACCGCCGGCGGTTCATCAACGAGGTCCGCGATTCGATCGAGGCCGCCACCGGGACGGCCGTCCTGTTCCTCGACCTCGACGACTTCAAGCACGTCAACGACGACATGGGCCACGACGCGGGCGACGCGCTGCTCACCGGCGTGGGGCACCGCCTCGTGGGCGCGATTCGTCCGGGCGACCTGGGTTGCCGCATCGGCGGCGACGAGTTCGCGGTCCTGCTGCCCGCCACCAGCTCGATGACCGAGGCGGCGGCCGTGGGTCGTCGGCTGCTCGACGCGATCAGCGCGCCGATCGAGATCGAGGGCCGCCAGCTGGTCGTCCCCGCGAGCATCGGCGTGGCGCTGAACCCGCCCGGCGTGGCCATCGCCGTCGACGAGCTGCTTCGCCGGGCCGACGTGGCGATGTACCACGCCAAGGCCGCGGGCAAGCAGCGCCTCGCCACCTACGATCCGGCGTTCGAGCCGGAGCTGGATGGCAGCCTGGCGCCGGCCGTCGCTCACGCGCGCCGCCCCGGCATCCCCCGGACCGCGCCGACGTCCTAGGCCGGCCCCGCCTACAGTCGCTAGTCCGAGTAGCGCTCTTCCTTCCAGGGGTCGGCGTCGTTGTTGTAGCCGTAGCGCTCCCAGAAGCCGAGCTGGTCGTGGTCCAGGAACTCCAGGCCCCGGATCCACTTCGCGCTCTTCCAGAAGTAGCGCTTCGGAACGAGGAGACGCAGCGGGTAACCGTGCTCGAGCTCGAGCGGCTGTCCGTCGAACGTGTCGGCCAGGAGGACGTCATCGTCATCGAGGATCGACAGCGGCAGGTTGGCCGTGTAGCCCTGTTCGGCGTGGGCGACCACGTGCGAGGCCTCTGGGCCTAGCTGCGCCAGCTCGAGGATGTGCTGGATCGGGACGCCCTCCCAGGTCGTGTCGAGCTTGGTCCAGCGGGTCACGCAGTGGATGTCGGTCGCGACCGTCTTTCGCGGGAGCCCCTTGAACTGGTCCCAGGTCAGGGTGAACGGCGACCCTACGAGGCCGTAGACCTTGAAGTCCCAGGTCGCGAGGTTGGTCTTCGGGACGGAGCCGTAGTGGAGCACCGGGAACTTCTCGGTTCGATACTGGCCGGGCGGGATGCGGTCCGCCACCGCGGCATCGCGCTCCTTGTTCCCGAACAGGCGCTCGTACAACGCTTCGGCCTCCGGTCGCATCGGATTCGAATCGTACCCGGCGGGCCGCTCGCGGCGATGACGCCTCGATGACGGCGCCGAAGCGCGCAGCCGCGGTCAGCGCGCCCGGCGGGCCTCCGGCAGCCGAGCCTCGAGGTCGTCAGCGAGCGGCAGCATGTAGCGGCACGACACCAGCGCGACGTACGCGACCGAGACCATGGCCAGGAGCGCGAACAGCACGGTCGACACGGCCAGAACCAGGGCGACCACGATCGTGAGCGCCAGAACGCGCAACGGCCGGCCGATCACCACGAGCCCGGCGAGGGTCACGCGTCCACGCAGTCCGACCTCCTCGCGATGCGGATCGGCGAGCAGCGGCCAGACCGAGGTGAGCAGCATCGCCAGCCCGACGAGGCCCCACAGCGCGAGGCCGGTTGTCAGCCAGCCGATCGGGTTGTTCGCGCCGAGGCCGACGAAGACATTGGTCGTGAAGACGTAGGCGAGGGCTGCTCCTGTCACGCCCAGCAGCGCCCCGGCGGGTCCCAGCCGTCGCATCCCGTCGAGAAAGTCGGAGAACGCGGCCGGCTCGCCACGGGCGATCAGCGCCGCCATGCGGTAGATGCCGGCAGTCGGGACCGCGAGCGCCGCGATGAGCACCAGCCCGAGCACCGACGCCGGCGATGCGATCAACGCGGCGACGAGTATCGCGCCCCAAACCAGATTCGCCGGCGCGAGCCGCCACGAGTTGAAATAGAAGTCCCGCAGCGAGGTGCGGAGCGCGCCTCCGAGCGACATGGGCCGGTTCGGCGCCTAGCCCTTGACGCCGGAGGACGCGACCCCTTCGACGAAGAACCGCTGGAAGAAGATGTAGAGCACCAGGATGGGCAGCGTCGCCAGGCAGATCACCGCCATGAGCGGCGGCCAGTTCGTGCTGAACCCGCCCGACTCGCGGAACAGGTAGAGGGCGAGTGGCAGCGTCCAGTGCTCCTCGTCGCGGAGGAAGACCACGGGCCAGAGGAAGCTGTTCCAGGTGCCCTGGAACTGGAGGATCGTGACGGCCGCCAGCGCGGGGGTGGCGAGGGGCAGCATCACCCGGGTGAAGGTCGTGAAGAAGCCGGCGCCGTCGATGCGGGCGGCCTCCTCGAGGTCCTTCGGGATCGTCAGGAAGTACTGGCGCAGCAGGAAGATGCTCGACGCCGAGATGGCCAGCACGAGGATGACGGCGACGTACTGGCCGATGCCGCGGGTGAGCCCAAGATCGTTGAAAAGCACGTAGACCGGCACGACCCGCAGCTGGTCGGGGATCATCAGGGTCCCGAGGACCACGAGGAAGAGGAGCTCGCGCCCGGGGAAGCGCAGCCGTGCGAAGGCGTAGCCCGCAAGCGAGCCCAGCGCCAGGTTCGAGACCGTCACCGCGAAGGCGATGATCGCGCTGTTCGTGTACAGCGTCACGATGTTCGGCTCGAGGTTCTCGAACACGAACTGCCACCCCGCGAGCGAGATCGGATCCGGGATGAGGTTCAGATTCAGCGCGTCTGCCCGGACCTTGAACGACGTGATGATCGTCCAGGTGAACGGGACGAACATGAACAGCGCGTAGGCCAGCATCAACCCGTAGGCGATCCAGACGCGCAACCTCCGTGATCGATCGCCCACCGGCGCGACGTCCGGTGCTCCGGTCTTCGGTGCCGCGAGGGCCAGCTGGGCGCCGGAGCCGGCGGCAACCATGCCCGCCGGGCTGAGCCCCTCCTTGCTCTCGGTGCTGCGTGGGGGCGGTGGGGCGTTGCGCATCAGCTCATGCCGCCTGGGTGTTCCCGAAAAGGCGGCGCTGCACGAGCGTGAGGATGAACGTGAAGACGAACAGGACGATGCCGATCGCGGCCGCGTAGCCGGGGTTGAACTGCACGAATGCGGCGTTGTAGAGGTACAACACAAGGCTCATCAGCGCGTTGTTCGGGTCGCCGTTCACGCCGCCGGCAATGAGCGCCTGGTCGAACATCTGCAGCGCGCCGATGACGCCGACCGTGGCGACGAAGAAGTGCGCCGGCTTCAAGAGCGGGAACGTGACGCTCCAGAACGCCTGCCACGGCCCCGCGCCGTCGATGGCCGCCGCTTCGTAGACGTCGTTGCTGATGGACTGGAGCGAGGCGAGGTAGAACAGCATGAACGTCCCGGAGGTGGTCCAGGCGTTCAGGATGATCACGGAGTTCAGGGCGGTCCGGTAGTCGCCGAACCAGTTCTGGTTCGGGCCGTAGCCGAGCGCCTGGAAGAGCGGGTTCAGGCCCAGCGCCCCACGGACCTCGTTGAACAGACCATCGGGCTGGAGCAGGAAGATCCAGAGCACCGTGATCGCCGCGGAGCTGGCGATGGCGGGAAAGTAGAACGCCGCCCGGAAGAACGTCCGGCCGCGGATCTTCTGATTGACGATGACCGCCAGGAACAGCCCGAGGGCCATCGTCAGCGGAACCCAGATGGCGGTGTAGTAGATGGCATTCTTGAGGGCGATGAGGAAGATCTCGTCGCCCAGGATCTCGGTGTAGTTTGCGAGCCCGAGGAACTCCTCCGGACCGCGCCGGTAGTTCCAGTCCCAGAGGCTGAGGTAGGCCGCGAAGATCGTGACCCCGATCTGGAGGATCAGGAACAACGTCATCGGCACGAGGATGAAGAG
>JBKKDM010000112.1:0-31787 GCA_046707905.1 Candidatus Limnocylindrales bacterium | reverse complement strand
CGAGCGCGTCCCCCGCCCCGCCCCGCCCGGCCAGGGCGCCGGCGACCGAGCCCGCCGGAACCCCGGGAGCAGCGACGCCGACGCCCGTACCTCTGGCGGCGCAGGCCGGGCCTGGCGACGATTCGGTGTCGCCGGTGGAGCGGCTCATCCGCGAGCAGCTGCGAATCATGGAGCAGCAGCTGGCGGTCCTGCGCAACGGGCACCTTCCGCCGACGACAGCCATCGCCGAGGTCCTTGCGCCAGGCGGAACCGCCGTGACGTTGCCCGCGGCCACGCCCGGGACAGCCGCGTCGGGCAGTCCCGCCGGCGACCCCGCCGCGCCGCCAGCGCGGACGACCGGCCACTACCTTGCAACCCGCGACCAGGGCCACCGGCCGTCCGGCAATCGCGCCCTGACCGAGGCCCAGCAGGCGGAGATCGAGGCCCTCGTCCAGCGTGCCGACGCTCGAACCCCGGGCTCGAAGCGACTCGCGCAGCTGTGGCGACCCCGGCTGGCCGACAACCGGGCGATCGTGGGGTTCGACCCGGCCTGGAAGGAGCTCGTCTACCAGGTCGTTTCGGAGCGCTCGAAGGGCTCGCGGATCTGGGACGTCGACGGCAACGAGTACATCGACACCGCGCTCGGATTCGGCACCAACCTCTTCGGGCACTCACCGGACTTCGTGGTCGCCGCCGTTCGCGAGCAGCTGGACCGCGGCTTCGCGGTGGGCGTCCAGAGCGACCTCCTCGGCGAGGTTGCCGAGCTGGCCTGCTCGTTGACCGGGAACGACCGGCTCGCCTTCACCACCTCCGGCGGCGAGGCCGTGGAAACCGCGATCCGGGTCGCGAGGACCGTCTCTGGCCGCGATGGGATCGCATACTTCACCGACGACATCCACGGCCGCAGCGACATCGTGCTTGGGCGGGCCGTGGAGGTTCGCGGCGACCTGCGGACGGTGCCGATGGTCGCGGGCGTTCCGCAGCGCGTCGTCGATGACGCCTTCGTGCTCGAGTACGGCACCGATCGAGCCCTCGAGGTGATCCGGTCGCACGCGGAGGAGCTCGCCCTCGTGCTGGTCGAGCCCGTCCGGTCCCGGAACCCGGACCTTCAACCCCGGGAATTCCTTCGCGAATTGCGCCGGCTCGCCGACCTGCACGGGTTCATCCTCGTGTTCGACGAGATCGTCACCGGGTTCCGGGCACACCCGCGCGGGGTCCAGGGCCTGTTCGACATCAAGGCGGACATCACGACCTACGGCAAGGTCATGGGCGGCGGCCTGCCCGTCGGTGTCGTCGCCGGAGCCAGCCGGTTCATCGACGTCATCGATGGCGGGCCGTGGTCATATGGCGACGACAGCTTCCCCGAGGCAGACATCACCGCGTCCGGCGGCACGATGATCAAGCACGCCCTGACACTGGCCGCGTCACGGGCGGTCCTGACCCATCTCCGCGAGCAGGGCCCCGACCTCCAAGCCGGGCTCAGCCAGCGGACGGCCGACGCGGTTGCGGCAATCAACGGCGCCTTCACGAGCGGCGGCGTGCCGATCCATGTCGAGCACTTCAGCTCGTTCTTCCGGCCGACATTCGTCGAGTCGGCCCGATTCGCGGGGCTCTTCCAGTACTACCTCCGGGAGCGTGGCATCCACTCGAACCCGCCTTCGCCGTCGTTCCTGTCGACGGCGCATACGGCGGCCGACATCGAAGCTGTCGTCGCGGCCTACGTGGCCGCCGGGCAGGAGATGGAGCGCCACGGCTTCCTGCGCGGAGACCAGCCTGCCGCGTCCGGCGTCCCGTCGACGGAACCCGTGGCGGCCGGCGCGCCCTCGGAACGCGCGGCGGCGGAAGCGCCCCTGCCGCTGCTCCCGAACGTTGCCCGCTTCCTCACCGAGCGCAGCACCCCGGACCCCGACCACTGGAACCTCGGAGTTCTCCTGAAGCGGTCGGAGGCGCTGGACCCGGAGCTCGTTCGCAGGGTGGTCGAGCGGCTGCTCGAGCGGCACCACGCGCTCCGGATGCGCTTCCACAAGGGCAGCAACGGCTGGGAGGCGTCGATCGCCCCGACGACCGAGGTGCTGCCGTTCGAGAACCATGACCTCTCGGGCCTGCCCGAGGCCGAGCAGCAGGCGACCGTCGAACGGTCCGCCGAGGCGATGCAGCGCAGTCTCAGCCTGCGCGAGGGCCCGTTGCTACGGGTCGCGACCTTCGACCTGGGTGACCGCGGCCAGCGGCTGCTGGTGATCGTTCATCACTTCGCCATGGACGGCCTGTCGTGGCGACCGTTCTGGGAGGACTTCGACGCGATCCTCGGGGGGATCGAGGGCCGAACCGAGGTGACGACCGCGTCCGACTCGACGTCATTCGCCGAGTGGGCCCATCTCCTGAAGCAGCGCGCCGACTCGGCCGAGCTCCGCGGCCAGATGCAGGCCTGGCTGGACCTGGCCTGGGAAGACGTCCGGCCCATCCCCCTCGACCACCCGGGTGCCGACAGCGGCAACACCAACGAGTCGGCGAGGGAGGTCGTGCTCGAGTTCTCGGTGGATGAGACCCGGGCCATCTTCCAGGAGACCCCTGCAGTCCCCCACAAGGTCGACTTCCTGCTCACTGCGCTGGCCCAGATGGCTGCCGACTGGACCGGGTCCCGGACCGTCCTCCTGGACATGATGGGCCACGGCCGGGACGAGGATGCCGTCGACAACGCCGACCTGTTCGACACGGTCGGGTTCTTCATCTCGTACACGCCGATGGTGCTGACGCTCGCCGGCACCAATGGATCGTCCGCACCCCAGCTCCTGACCGACCAGATCCAGCCGATCATGCGGCGCGGGCTGGACTTCGACCTGCTCCGCTACATGACCAGCGATGCGACAGTGCGCCAGGCCTTCAGCTCCCTGCCCAGGGCCCAGATCCTCTTCAACCACCTCGGCAAGCGGGACGAGCTCGATACGGTGCCCGCGGGTGCCGCCTTCTCACTGGCGGACGAATCCATCGGGAACACCCACAGCCCGAGCGGCATTCGCTACTACCCGCTGGCCGTGTCCTCGCAGGTCTGGCGCGATCAGCTCCGGCTCAACTTTGTCTACAGCGAGAACCTTCACACCCGCGCGACGGTGGAGGACCTGGCCGAGCAGTTCAAGCAGCGGCTCATGACGCTCGTCGCGCACTCCAGAACTCGACAGGTTCGATGAGGCTGGCGCCGGCGCACCGAGCGATCCCGATGGCCCGGCCCGACATCGGGAATCGGGAGCTCGAGCTCGTGACCGAGGTGTTGCGGAGCGACGTCCTCGGCTTGGGGCCGTTCGCCGCGCGCTTCGAGGCGCAGCTCGCGAACGTCGTCGGACGGCGCCACGGGGTCGCCTGCTCCAGCGGCACAGCCGGGCTGCACATGTGCGTCCGCGCACTGGAGATCGGTCCCGGGGATGAGGTCATCACGACGCCGTTCAGCTTCGTCGCGTCGGCGAACTGCCTGCTGTACGAACGGGCCGTGCCACGCTTCGTCGACATCGAGGAGGACAGTCTCGGGCTGGACCCCGATCGGATCACCGCAGTGGCGTCGCCGAGGACCCGAGCCGTGCTGCCCGTGCATGTCTTCGGCCGCCCGTGCCGGATCGAGGCGACCAGCTCGATCGCTCGCGAGCGCGGCTGGGCCGTGATCGAGGACGCCTGCGAGGGCCTGGGCTCCACCGTGGACGGCCGCCCGCTCGGCAGCTTCGGCGACATGGCGGTCTTCGCCTTCTACCCCAACAAGCAGATCACCACCGGCGAGGGCGGCATGGTCGTGACTGACGACGACGCCCTCGCGGGCACGCTGCAGAGCCTCAGGAACCAGGGCCGCGACAGCGATGGCACCTGGCTGCGGCACGTCCGCCTCGGCTACAACTACCGCCTCGACGAGATGTCGGCCGCCGTCGGGGTCGCCCAGCTCGAGCGATTGGCCGAGCTGCGGGCCGGGCGCGACCGCGTCGCGGCCGCCTACGCCCGGGCGCTGGGCGACCTCGACTGGGTAACCCTGCCGACGGACGGCGCCGGCGAATCGGTCGACTGGTTCGTCTACGTCGTTCGCCTGCATCCGGAGATCGATCGCGACCGGGTCATGGCCGGACTCGCCGATCGGGGTGTTCCGGCTCGGCCGTATTTCGCACCGCTGCACCTGCAGCCGTTCTACCGGGACACGTTCGGGTTCAAGCCCGGCGACTTTCCGGTGACGGAGCGGGTTGCGGCATCGACGCTGGCCTTGCCATTCTCGAGCCGCCTGCCGGACGAGGATGTGGCCTACGTCGCGGACGCGCTGTGCGAGGTCGTGCAGCTGGGCCCTGCCTAGACAAGCGGCTCGAGCCGGGCTGGCAACCCGAGTAATCGCGTCGTACGCGCAAGGACACGTCGCACTGGTCCTTGTTGCATATGTGCAACACGGAGTAGTACGGACGGTCGCGCCGAATGCTCCATTCGTACTAGGATCGGGTTCTCCGGGTGACTGGGCTTCGGTCCGGTCGTTCCAGTCTTCGGGGATGGTCATTCAGGCCGGTGGTGAGGGGCCACTTGGTCTCTTCATCTCCCCCTCGAACCTGTACCGGTTGTCAGCGAAGCCCCTCGCTGACGGTGCACGTGCGCCGAAGAGCGCGCCCGGAGGAAGATTGCGCGACCCCGCCGCCCCTTTGAACCCGCCGGGGGGCAGGACCGGTTCGACGTGCGCCTCACGCGCCGCCTGCGATAGCGCTGGCCGCGGACCGATCTCCGCATGAAGACGGCGTCTCGTTCGCGGTCGGTCCTGACCCTTGGCCTGCAGCCGGTAGAGGCATTGCTGTCGGGCATCCGGGGGATGCGCGGGCGACACCTCGTCATCCTCGACACCATCGGCCTGTTCTTCGGAGTCTGGGTCGCGGTGACGATCCCTGACCACGAGCACCTGACGATGCAGGCCCTGGCCGGGTACCTGCCGGTGGCCGTGCTTGCGGTCCTGGTGCACCTGGTTGTCAACCTTCGCTTCAGCCTCTACCAGCGGCTGTGGGTCCACGCCAGCGTTCCCGACCTCGTGCAGGTCCTCTGGGCGACGGTCGTCGGAAGCGTCATCGCGGTCCCCCTCGTGGCGATCGGACTGCGGCTGCTGGACCTCCGCGCCGCGCCGATGATGTCGCCCGGCTTCTGGATCGTCGAGGTGCTCGTCGCGCTGGCGGTCATCGGCGGCGGCCGATTCCTCATCCGGGCCGTGAACGACATCGCCACGCTGCGCGTGACGCGCGATCGAACCGGGGCTGCGCCGGCCCTGCTGTTCGGGGCCGGTCGCGAGGGCGCGGTCATCGTTCGCTCTGCGCTCCGCGCCCGAAGCGCCAGGGTCCTGCCGGTCGGGTTCCTCGACAGCGACACGTCGCGGCATGGGAACACGATCGCCGGCCTGCGGGTCTACGGCGGGCTTGATGCGCTGGACGAGGCCGTCCGTCGGACCGGCGCCCGGATGCTGCTGATCACGATGTCGAACGCGCCGGGCTCCGAGGTCCGCGAGGTCATGGCCGCCGCACAGGCGGCCGGACTGGAGGTCCGCCGCGTCCCAGCGGTGAACGAGCTCCTGGACACCGACCTCGATGCCTCGCGGATCCGCCAGATCCGCGTCGAGGACCTGCTGACGCGCGAACAGGTGACCGTTCATGCCCCCGGCGTCGAGGCGGTCATCCGCGACCAGGTCGTGATGGTCACCGGAGCCGGTGGCTCGATCGGCTCGGAGCTCGCCCGCCAGATCTTCGCGCTCGGTCCGCGGAAGCTGATCCTCCTGGATCGCGCGGAGAGTCCCCTGTACATGATCGAGCGCGAGCTCGATCTCCGGGTGCTGGCGGGCCAGGCAACGACCGAGATCATGGTCCACATGGCCAACGTGGTGAGCCGGCCGGCGATGAGCCGGATCATCCAGCAGCACCGACCGGCGGTGATCTTCCACGCCGCCGCGTGCAAGCACGTGCCGATGATGGAGGAGCACCCCTCGGAGAGCCTCCACGTCAACGTCGCCGGCACGGCCGCCGTCCTCGACGCGGCAGTCGCCGCGGGCGTCGAGCGCTTCGTGCTCGTGTCGACCGACAAGGCCGTCGAGCCCTCGAGCGTCATGGGGGCGACCAAGCGGCTGGCCGAGTGGCTGGTCGCCGACTCCGCGGCGCGAACCGGCAGGTCCTACGTGGCGGTCCGCTTCGGCAACGTCCTCGGCTCCGCGGGGAGCGTGCTGCCCGTCTTCGAGCGCCAGCTCGAGCGCGGCGAGCCGTTGACGGTCACCCACCCGGACATGACCCGCTACTTCATGACGATCCAGGAGGCTGGGTGGCTCATCCTCGACGCATCCGCGATCGGGACTCCCGGCGACCTCTTCGTCCTCGACATGGGCGAGCCGGTCCGGATCCTTGACATGGCCCGGGACCTCATCCGCCTGGCGGGGCAGAACCCGCTCGACGTGCCGATCGTCTACACGGGTCTGCGGCCGGGCGAGAAGCTCAACGAGAAGCTCTACTACGACGCTGAGACGGTCGGCGAGACCGAGGTGCCGAAGATCCAGCGCGTCCTCGACCCACAGCCGCCCCGCGATATCCGGCGCGTCGTTCGGAAGCTGGTCCGGATGGCCGGCGGCGATCGGGAGGCGCAGCTGCGCGCGGCGTTGTTCCACGCCGTCGCCCTTCGGCACGCGCCCGAAGCGAGGTCGACCGACGTAAAGGCTCCGGCTGTCGCGAAGGCGCGACGTGCTGCCAAGAAGGCTCGGCCCGCAGCGGCCCGGCGTTCGCCGGGGTCCGCCGAGTCCGCGATCGTCGTGATGCCGTCTCTGCGGCGCCGGTCTGCTGGGTCAGTGGGCCCGTCGACGTCCCCCCGCCGACTCGTCGCCGTGATGCTCCCCGATGCCGACCCCGAGAACATCGAGCCGGCATCCCACGAGGAGGCTGCGGTCGGCACAGGGGGCGCTGGGCACTAGCGCCCACGTCTCGCCCGGGCGCCTGTCGCGCTTTCCGACGTTTGGCACCTCATTCCGGGCACCTGCTTCTATGTTGTCCGAACCTACATCGGGCCGTGGACGAGCGTGAACACCAACCAGCGCTCCGTCGTGGCGCTCTGACTGCGCGTCACGGGGCCGTCACGGCCCCGCCCGTACACTCCGGCCCGTGACCGACACGCCCGAGAGAACCGCTGCGGACCTCCTCGTCGACTGTCTCGAGGCCGAGGGCTGCGAGTACGTCTTCTCCGTTCCCGGCGAGGAGACGATGGACCTCCTCGAGGCGCTCTCGCGGAACGGCTCGATCCGCCACATCACCACCCGCCACGAGCAGGGCGCGGCGTTCATGGCCGACGTCTACGGCCGCCTGACAGGTCGCGCCGCCGTGGCGATGGGCACGCTCGGGCCGGGCGCGACGAACCTCCTCACCGGCATCGCCGACGCCTTCCTCGATCGGGCGCCCGTCGTCGCGATCACGGGCCAGGCCAGCTCGGACAAGCTCCACAAGGAGGCCCACCAGGTCGTCGACGTCGTCGACATGTTCGAGCCGGTGACCAAGTGGAACGTCCGAGTCGAGCGGGTCCCGACGATCCCGGAGATCGTCCGCAAGGCCTTCCGCGTCGCAACGCTCGAGAAGCCCGGCCCGACCCACATCGAGCTGCCCGAGAACGTCGCGGCGACCAAGCTCCCCGCCGGCGACCCGATGGCGCCGATGCGCCCCGGCAGGGCCTACTTCCCCGAGCCGCCGGCGGAGGCGATCGCCCACGCGGCGCGACTCCTCAACGAGGCCGAGCGGCCGATCGTCCTCGCCGGCAACGGCGTCCTCCGCCGCGGCGCGGCGCCGCAGCTTCGCGAGTTCGCCAAGGGTTTCCACGTCCCCGTTGCGGCGACGTTCATGGGCAAGGGCGCCGTCGACGACCGCTCCCATCTCTCGCTGATGGCCGTCGGGCTCCAGGCCCGCGACCACGTGCTGACGGGCTTCGACCGGGCCGACCTCGTGATCTCGGTCGGCTACGACCTCGTGGAATACGCGCCGGCACGTTGGAACCCCGACGGGACCAAGCGGATCATCCACATCGATACCCAGCCCGCGGAGGTGGATTCGGGCTACCAGCCAGAGGTCGAGCTCATCGGCGACATCGGCGGCGCCCTCGAGGCCCTGACGGCGGCGGCGCTCCCCGGCGGGGTCGGCGGCCGCAGCGCGACCGAGCGTCACGAGTCGCGCGAGACCGTGGTCCACGCCGACCTCCGGAACTCGCTCCTCGCCGACCTCGAGGCATGCGTCAACGACGCGGCCTACCCGATCAAGCCCCAGCGAGCCCTGTACGAGCTGCGCCGCGCGCTCGGGCCGCACGACATCGTCGTCAGCGACGTCGGCGCCCACAAGATCTGGGTGGCCCGGCTCTTCCAGGCGTACGAGCCGAACACCGTGATCATCTCCAACGGCTTCGCGTCGATGGGCATCGCCCTGCCCGGCGCGATCGCCGCGAAGCTCGTCCACCCGGATCGCAAGGTCGTCGCGCTCTGCGGCGACGGCGGCTTCCTCATGAACTCCCAGGAGCTCGAGACCGCCAAGCGGATCGGCGCTGCGGTCGTCGTCGTGATCTGGCGCGACGACGGCTATGGGCTCATCGACTGGAAGCAGCGCAACCAGTTCGGGCGCCCGTTCGCGGTCGAGTTCGGTAACCCCGACTTCGTCGCCTACGCGGAGTCGTTCGGGATCCCCGGGTTCCGCCCGACCTCTGCCGACGATCTCTACCCGACCCTCATGAAGGCGCTCGCGCTGGACGGGCCCTCGGTCATCGACGTCCCCATCGACTACTCGGAGAACGTCCGGCTCACCGAGCGACTGGGCGCGCTCTCGGGCCTCTGATGCCGCGCAATCAGTCCCGGGGCGCAACCTCCGTTTTCGCCGCGCTCCTCGTCGCCGTGTCGCTCGGCGCCTGCAGCACCGACGGCGGCGGCACCTGGCTTTCACGACCAACGCCGGAACCCACCCCACCCCTGCATGTCACGCCCGACCCGAGTCGATTGCCGACGCCCGTGCCGGCGGTGTCGGGTGCGCCCGTGCCAAGCGAGCCGCCGTCGACTGGATCGTCGACGGCGTCAACGGCGCCGAGATCGGGGTCCTGGACGCAAGTGGAGGTCGCCGGCGGGTCCCCCGCGCCGCGCGAGGACCACACCTGGACAGTCGACGACGGCGGCCGATTGGCCTACCTCTTCGGCGGGCGCTCCGGCGGCACCGCCTTCGACGACCTGTGGACCTACGACCTCGCCGCCGGCACCTGGCGCGAGATCGACGTCGTTGGCCCTCGTCCGGCCGCCAGGTTCGGACACGAGGCGGTCTGGTCGCCACTGGACGGTGGGCTCGTCGTGACGCTCGGACAGGTGGGGAGCGACTTCTTCGGCGACATCTGGAAGTTCGACCCGGGCGCCGCGACATGGCGCGAGCTGCCGTCGGAAGGGCGAACGCCGCTGCCGCGGTACGGCAGCTGCTCGGGCATCGCCTCGGACGGCCGGCTCTGGATCTCCCACGGCTTCACGGAGGACGGCTCGCGCTTCTCGGACACGCGGGCCTACGACTTCGAGGCGGAGGCGTGGGTCAGCGAGACGCCGTCCGCCGGGGCGCCCAAAGAGCGCTGTCTTCACGTCTGTTGGTGGACGCAGGACGGGGCGTTCACGCTGTACGGCGGCCAGACGACCGGCGTGCCCGCGCTCGGCGACCTGTGGTCGCTGGTCCCAGGTGAGGATGGGACGGAGAACGCATGGTTCCAGCTCGCCGAGCCGAGTGCCGCCGCGCGACACCTCCCGGCCGTGGCCCAGCGGGGACAGCTGACCTACCTCGTGGGTGGTCGGGACCTGGACCGCGCGCCACTCGACGACACGTGGGTGGTCGACGACCGGAACGCGGGCACGTTCATGCGCGTGCAGACCGGCAGTGCGCCGCCGGCGCGATCCGGGGCGGCTCTTGTCTACGACGAGGAGCGCGACAGGATGCTCCTGTTCGGAGGGCTGGGGGATGCCGCGCTCGGGGACCTCTGGGCGCTGAGCTTCGACTGACGACGGTTGCCCGGGCCAGAGGTCAGTCGGGCGCGCTGCGCGCGGCGTGCAGGAACGCCAGGGAGCCGCGCCGGCCCGTGAGCCGGCCCTCGGCATCCAGCGGCGGGAGGAGCGGGATGTCCGCGTCGTCGAGCGGCGGGACGCCGCCCCAGCGATCCGGCTCGACGGGCCGGTTGCCGAGGCTCGGCAGGTCTGCCAGGTCGGCCGTGACCGGGATTCCGACGTCGTCGCGCTGCTCCAGCGCGGCGATGTCCACCCACGTGAGATCGCGCTCCGTACCGGGTCGACCCAGCAGGTAGCCCTGCCCGGC
The DNA here is from genome assembly GCA_046707905.1 of Candidatus Limnocylindrales bacterium. Taxonomy (GTDB): domain Bacteria; phylum Chloroflexota; class Limnocylindria; order Limnocylindrales; family CSP1-4; genus UBA5189. The sequence goes on along the minus strand of JBKKDM010000112.1, from coordinate 21,483 downwards.
CGTGATCCCGAGCCGGCGGGCGGTCCGCAGCTGGCTGGAGGTCTCCACGCCCTCGGCGATCGTCGTGGCGCCCATCCGGGATGCAACCTCCACGATTGACCGGAGGACCGAGTGGGTCCGGTCCTCGCCGGCCCGCTGGACGAGCGACAGGTCGATCTTGACGACGTCGAAGCTGAACTGGCTGAGGAGGCGAAGGCCGGCGTTGCCGGCGCCGACGTCGTCGGCCGCGACGCGAACCCCGGCGTTCTGGATGGCCAGGAGGATGTTCCGGAGCCGATCGGCATCGCGGATTGCCTCGCGCTCCGTGAGCTCCAGCACGACCCGCCCGGGCGCCATCCCGTGCCGCCGCAGGATCGACAGGAACGCCGTCGCGCTGAACTCCGGTGCCTCCAGCGTCCGTGGCGAGACGTTGACGCTGAGGCTCATCGAGTCGGACATGCTCCGGGCGCTGCGCAGGACCACGTCCAGCGCCGCTCGATCGAGATCGTGGACCCGGCCGGCGATCTCGGCGGCATCGAACAGCGCGCCGGTGTGGGCGAAGGCCGATGCCTTCGGGACCCGCACGAGGCCCTCGTAGCCGATGACCCGGCCCGAGTTGAGGTCGATGACCGGCTGGTAGACCGGGGTCAGCGTGCCGGCCTCGATGACGGCCGAGATGGCGCTCGAAAGCTCCGCTCGCATGCCCTCGTCGACGTGCCCATGATCCTTCTCCGGGTCGTAGATCGTGACCACCGTCCGGCCGGCCCGCTTGCCGCGGTAGAGCGCGGCATCCGCCTGGGAGGTGAGCTCGAGGCGTGTCGTCCCGAACTCCGGACAGGCGGTGACCCCCGCGGAGAACGAGATCGGCCAGCGGTACATGCCGGCGACGCGGTCCTCGAGACCTCGGGCGAGCAGGCGCCGTGCGAGCACCACCGCGCCGCCGGCGTCGGTATGCGGGAGCAGGAGCGCGAACTCGTCGCCGCCCACCCGGAACGCGGCGTCGCTGTGGCGGATCGTTGCGCTGATCAACGCCCCGACTTCGGACAGGAGCTGGTCGCCGGTCGCGTGCCCCTTGGTGTCGTTGATCCGCTTGAACTCGTCGATGTCGATGAGGACCAGCGAGAAGCCGGTTCCGTAGCGGCGAGCACCTTCGACCATGCGGGCGACGGCCTCCTGGAACGCCCGGTGGTTGCCGAGGCCCGTGAGGCTGTCGCGGAGGGCTGCTTCGCGGGCGCTCTCGTACAGCTCGTGGAGGCGCGACCGAGAGTCCTCGAGGGCCCGAGCAGGCCGGAGGATCTGGCGGGCCATCCAGGTGGTGAACCCGATGAGGAGGAGGAGCATTGCGCCCAGCGCCGCAAGCGCCTGCACGGGCAGCGCGACGAGCGGGATCGGGGCCGTGACGACCACCTGCCAGCCCTCGATGCCGGGGAGCTTGAGATCCGTGCGTCCGGCGGAGTCGTTGGCGGCCATGGTCGCGAGGTCGAGGACCTCGCCGGGGAGGGCGCTGGCGTCGAACGGCCCGGTCGATTCGGCGAGGAACGTGCCGGTCGAGTCCGAGACGCGGAGGACGCGCCCTGGGAGCTCCGCCGTCGGCGTGGCCGCGGCGAGGAGCGCGGGCACCGAGACGGCGGTCACGAGGGTCCGGTCGGGGCCCGCCTCGGACGTGTCGACCACGAGAATTCTGGCTGGATCGCCCGTGAGCGACGCGATCCCCGCAACGAGGACGCCGGCCGGCAGCTTCCGCAGGTCGACCGTCTGGCCGAACTCGGCCCGGACGCCCTTGCCGGTCACGAGCGTGGCAGCCAGGACCGTGCTCCCCGGCTGGTTGACGAACGCGGCCAGCCGATCGGAGGCGAGCTTGCGCTCGGCGGCGGAGGCGTCCTGCGACGCGGCGTCGAGGAGCGCAGGATCGTCCAGCAGCTCCTGGGTCTGCTCGCGCAGCACGGCGATCTCGCGCTCGACCTCGACCGCGGCGATGTGAGCCTGATCGACGAGGCGATCGTGATGGGCGACGCGCGCCTCCTCGGCGACGGCCCGCACCAGCGGCGAGACCGCTGCGATCGGGAGCACCGCGACCGCGATGAGCGTCAGCGCCAGGCGGAGCTTGACCAGCCGCAGGCTGTCCCGGCCATCCAGGATCGGGTCGCGTGGAACGTCGTTGTGGTGCGAATCCGGCTGCAATGCGACCTCGCGGGCAGGGCAGGGCACGCCATGCTCCGGCGTGCCTGCACAGCAAGCCGCGCGCGCGGCCGAACGGCACCTACCCGTTCGTCATCCGTGGATGGGACGCTCGGGTCAGGATGGGTCCGGGACGGCGGGCTGCGGTCTACCGCGTGAAGCTGCCGCCGGGCTCCGGAGCGTGGACCTGAACGTTGCCCAGGCCGCGCGCCTCGAGCTCCGTCCGGAGCTCGTCCGGCGTGCCCGCGAGGATCGGATAGGTGCCGTAATGGATCGGCATGACCGACTGGACCCCGAGGAGCTCGACCGCCAGCGCGGCCTCCCGCGGCCCCATCGTGTAGTGCCCGCCGATCGGGAGGATCGCGAGGCTCGGCGCATACAGGTCGCGGATCAGGCGCATGTCGCCGAAGACGTTGGTGTCGCCGGCGAAGTAGATCCGACTTCCGTCCTCCAGCTCGAGGACGAAGCCCGCGGGCTCGCCCAGGTAGCGCGGCGTGCCCTGGGCGTTGTCCCAATCGCCGGCCGAGTGGTCCGCCGTCGTCATGGTGACCTTGATCCCGCGTGCGTCGAGGGTCCCGCCCTTGTTGAACCCGACGACATCGTCCGGCGCCGGGTAGATGCTGTGGAGCCAGAGCTGCAGCTCGTGGATCGCGGGCCAGGCGGGCCGGGTCCGGGCCGCAATCGGCATCGCGTTCCCGAAGTGGTCGCTGTGGCCGTGGCTCACGAGCATCACGTCACAGGCGTCGACGGCGTCGGGGGACTTCGGGCTCCGCGGGTTCGCGAACCACGGGTCGAGCAGGATGACCTTGCCGCCCGGCGACCGGATCTCGACGCAGGCGTGGCCGTACCAGGTGATCGTGGTTCCGTCGGACTCCATGCGCAGCACCTCCGTGGCCAATCGTAGGACGGTCGATCCGGCCGCGGCCGGGGAGATGGCGCTGCGATTCCGCGAGCACCGCCCGGCGGCGATCTTGCCGCTATTCGTAACGGTTGCATGACAGATCCGGTCTCGGCTGGCAGAATTCCCCCGAACTTCCCGGGTCTCCCCAGCCGCGGCGGTCGCTGCCTGGCGGTGGAGGTTCGCCCAGCAACCCCGTCGCGATGACGTGCTGCCTGACGCGGCGCGCGCCTTCGATATGGCGGGTATCAATCCGTTGTCCCGCGCCTCCGCGGGGCTCCAGGCAGAAAGGAGTACGGGTAGCGCTTCGGCGTGCCCATCCCGATCTATGCGCAGATCCATCCGCGCCATCGCGGCGGCACTCGTCGTCGCGCTTGTCCTGCCGGTGGCGACCATGGCCGCCTGGCCCGTCGCCAATCGCTACGCCTGGCTGAGCCAGGGCTACCACAGCTACCACAAGGCCAACGACATCGCCTCGTACTCGGGGACCAAGGTCGTTCCGATGCGATCCGGCCGGGTCGCCTTCGCCGGGTGGAAGCGGAACTGCGGTGGCTACCAGGTCTTCGTCTCGCACGGGAACGGCCTGTACTCCGCCTACTACCACCTCCGCTCCGAGGCCGTGTCGAAGGGCCAGTGGGTGACCAAGTCGCAGACCTTGCTCGGCCGGGTGGGCGAGACGGGTTGCGCGACCGGCCCGCACCTCCACTTCGAGGTCTGGCGGGGCTTCCCATGGGCCAGCGGCTCATACCGCGTGAAGCCCTGGGGCTACATCAACGAGGGAACCTACTTCCCGTACAAGTACCGCTAGCCGCGGGCTGGCAGCCGCAACCCGAGGGGCTCGGTGCCATGGGCGCCGAGCCCTTCTCGTTGGGCGCGAGGCCGCCGACTAGACTCGCTTGGTGCCCGTGGAGCGGCTCGGTGAGAGCCTCGCGCTGATCAACTGGACGGTCCTGACGGCCCTCGCCGTCGGCACCTTCCTGGCCGTTGTCGCGGGCCGCTTCCTCACCGCTGCGACGAGCGGCTACCTGGCGTTCACAGCGATCAGCGGCGGGGTCTTCGCCCTGCTTGCCTGGGCGGCGGACGGCGGGCTGCCGCCGGCTGTCGAGGACGGTGTGAGCATCGGGCTGGAGATGGCCCGACGCGCCGGGCTCCTGGGCCTGGCGGTCGTCTCGGTCGTGTACGGCATCGTGATCCGGCGCGGACACCGGGCCGTGCCGATCGCGCTCGCCGGTGTGGCGGCCGTGCTGGCGACGCTGGTCTCGGCGGCCTGGTCGCTCGCGGTCGGCGACACCGTGATCGGCGCCGCGCTGTTCCTCGTTCAGCTCGTGGCGCTGGCGGCCGCGCTCGGGGGCGTCTGGGCCGCGATGGTCCTCGGGCACTGGTACCTCGTGACCCCGAAGCTGCCCGAGGCCCCCCTCGTCCGATTCGCGCGGTGGCTGACGATCGTCCTGGCGATCCAGCTGGGGCTCTCGATCCTGTGGCTCGGCGTGGGCGCCGGCGCGAACGGGCTGCCGGGTTTCCGAGCGCTCGTGGAGCTGCCCTGGGCGTTCTTCGTCTGGGTGCGGCTGCTCGTCGGGCTGGTCTTCCCGTTGATCGTCAGCTGGGCGGCCATCCAGACGGGCCGGTCGCGGTCGATGGAGTCGGCGACCGGCCTCCTGTACATCAACGTCGGCACGATCGCGGCCGGCACCATCCTCGCGGCGGGGCTGTACTTCGGCGCCGGGCTGCTGGTCTGATCAACGAAGGAGAGGATCGAACGTGAAGGGCGACAAGAGCTGGTACCCGGAGAAGGTCGACCTCGACTGGATCGAGGCGACGGGGCGCCCACCGCACCCGGTGTTCCTCGAGATGGAAGACGCGGCGTCGGGCCTCAAGAGCATCCCGATCCTCAGTCGCGACAGCGGTCGGGCGCTGGCGGTCTTCGCCGCCGGCCGACGCCGGATCGTGGAGGTCGGGACCGCGATCGGCTACTCAACGCTGTGGATGGCGCTCGCAATGCCGACCGATGGCCGGATTGTCACGATCGACCCGGATACGGCGCGAACGGACCGCGCCCGCGAGTTCTGGCGAAGCGCCGGCGTGCCCGACGACCGGATCGAGGTCGTCAACGCACCGGCCCTCGAGGCGTTCGAGACGGACCCGCGGCTCGCCGGGCCGTTCGACCTGGTCTTCATCGACGCGCTGAAGGAGGAGTACCAGGCCTACATCGATGCTCTGCGGTCGCGACTTGCCCCGGGCGCGTTCGTCATTGCCGACAACGTCCTGTGGAGCGGGCGCACGTCCGGTGGCCGGCCGTCGTCTGACGGTGACGGCACCGCCGAGCTGCGCGACTTCTGCGCACGGCTCTCGGCCGACCCCGCGTTCGAGACGGCAATCCTGCCGATCGGCGACGGCCTGCTGGTCGCGGCGCTCCGGACGGACGCTGGCGGTTGAGCGTGCGCGTGCGGGTCCGGCTGTTCGCGATGCAGCGGGAGATCGCGGGAACCCGTGAGGTCGAACTCGACCTGCCGCCCGAGGCCTCGATCGAGGACGCCTGGACGGCAATGGTCAATCGCTTTCCTCGGCTCGCGCCAGGCCGTGCTGCGGTGCGATTCGCGCGCAATGGCACGTACACCGATGCCGACACGGCCCTCGCCGACGGCGACGAGGTGGCGATGATCCCGCCGGTCAGTGGCGGGTCCTCCGGCGCCGAGGCGGGCGGAGAGGCGGCCCAGGTCCGGGTCCGGATCCTCGAGATCCGGGATCAGCCGTTCGCCGCGGACATCATCACCGAGCTCTCGGGCCGCGTGGCGACCCTGGACGACGGCGCCGTCGTCGGCTTCCTGGGCGTCACGCGCCGCTCGGCTGGAACGCCCGCGCCGGGCCAGGAGGCCGAGGCGGCACGGCACGCCGGCCGGTCGGTGGAGGCCCTCGCGTACGAGGCGCTCGTGCCCATGGCCCTGGCCGTGATGGCGGAGATCGCGGACGAGATCGAGGCCCGGTTCGGCGTCGCCAGGATCGCGATCGTGCATCGCGAGGGCGACGTACCCCTCGGTGAGCCGTCGGTCGCGATCGTGACCGCCTCGCCCCATCGCGACGCGGCCTTCGAGGCGGCCCGCTACGCGATCGACGAGACGAAGGCCCGCGCCCCGATCTGGAAGGCCGAGCAGTTCAGCGACGGCCACGTCTGGATCGGGGACCCGGCGCGGAGCGGCCCGGAGGTCTGAGCCACGACCCGGCATGGAAACGCCGCCGGGGGTCCATCCGGCGGCGTTCGGCGTTCGCGCAGGCATTCGAATTTTGGGCGGGAGGGCCTGCTGCCGGCCCCCGCGCTGGGGTCAGCCGATGAGGGCCGGCTCCTGGATCTCGCCGATGTGCGAGGCCGCGTCGTCGGCCGGAGCGCTCTTGGTGGCGCCGTCGACGTCGAGGAGGTAGCCGATGCCCTGGAAGGTCCGGATCCGGCCCGGCTCGCCGGGCGCGGCGCCGAGCTTGCGGCGGACGCGCGACACCCAGACCCGGAGGTACTGGAGGTCGTCGCGGTACTCCGGGCCCCAGACCTTGGTCAGGAGCTCGGTGTGGAGGACGACCTTGCCGGCGTTCGCGGCCAGGTGCTGCAGGAGCAGCCACTCGGTCCGGGAGAGCTGGACCAGCTCGCCGGCGCGGGTGACCATGCGGCGCTCGAGGTCGATCTCGACGTCGTCGAACTTGATGACGCCGGCGCCGGGCTCGGCCCCGCCGGAGCGGCGGATGACGGCTCGGACGCGCGCTGCGAGCTCGTCCGGGTGGAACGGCTTCGCGATGTAGTCGTCGGCGCCGAGGTCAAGGCCCTTGGCCTTGTCGGCCGTGGAGCCCTTCGCGGTGAGCAGGATCACCGGCACGGGCCGGCGCTCGCGGAGCTGGCGCATGACCTCGATGCCGTCGAGGTCGGGCATGACGATGTCGAGCAGGACGATGTCCGGGCGGACCTCTTCTGCCTTCTGGAGGGCCTGCTCGCCGCCGTTGGCGGTCACGACGCGGAAACCCTCTTCCGACAGCGCGATCGCAACGAGCTTGGTGATCCGGGGCTCGTCGTCCGCAACGAGCACCAGTGGCTGTGTCGACATATGTTGCCTCCCTGACGGAGCGGTGCGTCTGTATCACTCTGGCAAGAGATTCGGTCGTCACCGAGGCCCCTGGCAGAGCGCGATTGTCACGAGCGTCGCGTGCCGGGCAGTCCGGGACCACATTGCAGAACCGTTACGCGCACATTACAACCCACCGGCCGATATGCCGGTGCGAGGTGGCGACGCCCACGGGGATGCTGGCGCGCGAGACGCGTGGCGTAGGGTTACCCGGGCGAAGCGGCTTCCCGCCGGGCGCCGGCTTCATGGAGGGCCACGTGATCGAATCCCTGCGCGCCGGGCGCGCGTCACACGCGCCGTGGGCGCGAGCCGCCCGGTGAGCGCCGCCCCGCGCCGCCTGCGGATCGCCCAGGTCGCCCCGCCGATCGAGCGCGTCCCGCCCGCGGCCTATGGCGGCACGGAGCGCGTCGTCCACGAGCTGACGACCGAGCTGGTCCGACGCGGCCACGACGTGACCGTCTTCGCCAGCGGTGATTCAGACGTCCCGTGCCGGCTCGTGCCGACCGTCGAGGAAGCCCTCCGCCCCGCCGGGATCGAGGCCGATTCCGGGGGCTGGTTCGCTACGACCGTGAAGATGGTCGCCGAGCAGGCCGCGGAGTTCGACGTCATCCACTCCCACCTCGAATGGTGGTCCGTGCCGCTGGCCCGGATGTCGACGGTGCCCGTCGTCGCGACCTTCCATGGGCGGCTGGACCTGCCCTTCGCCGACAAGCTGTTCGCGGACGCGGAGGAGGGCATGGTCGCGATCAGCCGGCATCAGGCGAGCACCCACCCCGAGGTGCCCTGGACGATCATCCACAACGGCCTGACCCTCGATCGCGCGCCGTTCAACGACAAGCCCGGCGAGGCCTTCTGCTTCGTTGGCCGGGTCGATCCCGAGAAGGGCATCACCGAGGCCATGGACATCGCGCAGCGCGCCGGTCGACCGCTGCGCATCGCGGCCAAGGTCGGGAACCTGGCGAAGCAGCGGGCCTACTACGAGGACGTCTTCAAGCCCGCACTGGCGAAGGCCGGCAGCCAGATCGAGTACCTCGGCGAGCTGAAGCCCATGGAGCGGGACCAGCTCTTCGCCGAGAGCTACGGAACCCTGATGCCGGGCGCCTGGCCGGAGCCGTTCGGGCTCGTGAGCATCGAGTCGCTCGCGACCGGTACGCCCGTGATCGCGCGTCGCGTCGGGGCCCTGCCGGAGATCATCCGCGAGGGCGTCGACGGCTACTTCGGCGACGACGCGGCCGCAATGGCGTTCTATGCCGACCGGCTCGGCAGCCTGGATCGGGCCGCGATCCGGGAGCGCGTGATCGAGCGGTTCTCGGCGGCCCGGATGACGGATCGCTACGAGGAGCTGTACGCGCGGCTGGTCGGGACAGGCCCGGCGACGAAGGAGGCCCTGCGGGCCCACCTGACGGACGACGAGCCGGTCACCGCCGCGTGACCGCCACGCCGGCGCCCCCGGCGCCGGCCCCGGCGCGACGAGACGCGATCGCCGTGGGGCTGCGCTACGTCAGCGCCGACGCACCTGGCATCGCCCGCCGCAAGGCCGGCGGCGGCTTCAGCTACGCCCACCCGAGCGGTCGAACCGTCCGCGATTCCGCGACGCTGGAGCGGATCAAGGCGCTCGCTATCCCCCCGGCCTGGACGGACGTCTGGATCTGCATCGATCCCGAGGGCCACCTCCAGGCGACCGGGCGCGACGCGCGCGGGCGTCGCCAGTACCGCTATCACCCGCGGTTCCGGGCCCGCCGCGACCGGGGCAAGTTCGCCCGGCTCGTCCGGTTCGGGGAGCGTCTGCCGCGGATCCGGCGTCAGGTCCGCGCCGACCTCCGGCGCCAGGGCCTGCCTCGCGAGAAGGTCCTCGCTGCGGTCATCGAGCTCCTCGAGACCACCCGATTCCGCGTCGGCAACGCGGAGTACGCGCGCCTCAACCGGTCGTTCGGGATCTCGACCCTCCGGGGGCGGCACGCGACGGTCTCCGGGGCGACGGTCCGGTTTCGCTTTCGCGGCAAGGGCGGCCGGACGGAGGAGCGGGCGATCGTGGATCGGCGGCTCGCCACAATCGTCGGGCGCTGCCAGGACCTGCCCGGCCAGGAGCTGTTCCAGTACCTCGACGACGACGGCGAGCCTCGCCCGATCTCCTCCGAGGACGTCAACGACTACCTCCGCGAGGCGGCGGGCAGCGACGAGTTCAGCGCCAAGGACTTCCGAACCTGGACCGCCACCGTGCTCGCGCATCGAGCGCTCCGGGAGGCGCTGGACGGCGACGTCGACGCCGGGGCCGCCGGCGGCCTCCCCAAGCGGATCGTCACGGAGGCGCTCCAGCGCACGGCCGAGGCCCTCGGAGACACGGTGACCGTCACGAAGTCGAGCTACGTTCACCCGGCCGTGCTGGAGCCCGACCCCGGAGCGTCGAACGGCGATGCGGCGCCCGCCGCGCGGCGGCGGCGGCGCGATCCCGGCACGTTGCCGGATCGGCGGGACGAGCTGGCCGTGCTGGCCCTGCTCCGCTCGACCGCCACGCCTGCAAGGAGGTCGATAGCCCGCGGCCGGTCCGCGACGCGGCGGTCGAGCCGTCCGGCCGCCTAGGTTGGCGCCGCCCGGCGCGCGAGCGTCGGAGCTGCGCGCACCGAAGGAGCCGACCATGTGCATGAACTGCGGCTGCGGCCAGCCGAACGAGGATCACGGCAAGCCCGCGAACATCACCGCCGAGGCGCTCCAGCGCGCTGGCGATGCCAACGGCCAGTCGATCCGCGAGTCGGCGCAGCACATCGTCGAGACCGTGGAGCTGCTGCAGTCGTCCGACCGTCAGCAGCAGGGCCTGGCGCAGCCCGCGGGCCCGTCGGGACCTGCGGATGGGGGCGACGCGCCGCGTGGCACACCGGCGACCGAGTCTTGAGCGGGTCACCCGCGCGCACCGCTGCCCTGGCGCCCGCCGGGCGAGCCGGCTGACGCCGCCATGGCCATCGTTGCCTCCCTGTTCGCGCTCGTCGGGCGGTTCGTCGGCCGGGTCCTGACGACGACCCTCGGCTGGGCGTCCGTGCTGCTCTTCGGCCGGGTGCCGCAGGACCGGCAGGTCTGGCTGGCCGTGCTGACGTTCGGATCGCTCGCGTGGGTGGCCCTGGTCATCGGGGTCGTGGTGCCGGACGTCGGAGCCATCCTGCTCGCCGCCCTCCCGATCCCGGACTGGGTTCCAGAAGACCTCGTCCGGCTGGGGATGCTCGCTGGCGCGCTCCTCCTGCCGGCGGTCCTCGGGGCGGTGACCCTGCTGCTGCAGGACCCGGAGGATCGTCCGAAGGGCGTGGAGCTGGTTCAGCAGCTGGCCCGCGGCTACGCCTTCGTACCCACCCTCGCCATCACGATCGTGATCCTCGCCGTCGCCGGCACCATCCGGAAGATCGACTCGCTCGTGCATCGCCGGCAGGACGCGCACATCGCGCTCGTCGTCCGCCCCGGTCGCTATGACGCGCTCGTCGACACGCTCGACGAGACGTTGCAGGGCGGCGGGCTGACCACCTCGCGCGGCGCCGGGCCCAGCGTCCTGACGATGCCCGCGAGGATTCTCGCGCAGGTCGGCGGCGGCGGAATCGGGCGGCTGGTTCCGGACCGTCTCGTCGAGCTGGTCGGGCCGGAGGTGAAGGTCTCGATCTACCCGGCCGACCTCGCGGTCACCGGGTCGAAGGACGCGGTCCCGAAGGCCCGAGCCCTGATCGCTCGCGATGTCCGTTCACGGGACGCCTGGTTCACCACGACGAAGGAGGCCCAGAAGCTCGAGGACGAGCTCGCGGCCCTCGAGCAGGCCGACCCGGCAACGCGCGCCGCGCAGCTGCCCGCCCTGGACGCGCGCCTCCTCGACCTCGAGATCGACCAGGAGACGTTCGAGGTGCTCTACCGGCGCCGCCTCCAGCTGGCGATCGCGCCGGACGAGGACGTCCGCGCCGCGGAGGAGCCGTCTCCGCCTCGGCCCGAGCCCTCGGGCAACCCCCGGCGCCTGTCGGTCGGTTCCATCGTGGGGATCGTCCTCGCGGCGTTGAGTGCGGTTGACATCGTCGTGACGGCGATCATCAGCAGAGACCGCCGGCGCGGGCGGCGGCCCTAAGCCGCGCGGACGCGCCCGAAACGCTTACCGCCCGCGGGCTTCGACCGCCTGCAGGCTTCGCTAGCGGCTGTTCAGCCGCTCCCGGAGGGCCCCGAGGAGGGCCTCGGCGTGCTCCACCTCGTCGCGGCCGAGGCGCTCGAACAGGTCCCGGACCTCCTCGTCCTCGGCGTACAGCTGGTAGGCCTCGATGGCCTCCAACTTCGACGTGAGCGCCTGGAGCAGGTCGTAGGTCGCGTCGTCGACGGGACTGTGGCTCGGTGTCGGAGCGGTCTCGGCGCTCTGCATGATCGGTTCCTCCGGTCGTGGTGGTTGCTTGCTGGTCACCACGATGCCGCCCAAGCGGTCGCGCGAGCACTCGCCGCGGCCCAAGGCGCGTTGCAGAGGCGTCACGTCGGCTCTCGCGACGCGCTCGCGCACAGGTGCGACGCGGAGCAGCAGCCGTCGACCGCGGACGCCGCGACATTCGGACTCCGCGTCACTTAACTGCAAGCCGCTGCGCGACGCCGCGAACACGGCGGAGACTCCCGCTCCGCAGACTGACCGCACGATGACCGAATTGATTGCCGAGACCTTCGCCAACCCCATCTTCGGCGCGGCTGGCACCGCCGTCCTCATGGCCGGCACCGCCCTGTGGCTCGCAGGCGCCTGGTGGGCCTACGCGGATGCCTCGCGCCGGACCGAATCGTCGCTCGCGGGCTACGTCGCGGCCGGCTGGATCCTGCTGTCGACCCCACTGTTGCTGCCGCTGTCTCTCGCGACGTATGCCTTCGCCCGGCCGCAGATCCCCGTTGCCGACCAGCGGACCAAGGCCCTTGCCCAGGAGCTCAGCGCGACGACGATCGAGCAGACCTGCTCGTCCTGCGCCGCGCCGGTCGAATCGGCCTGGCTCCGTTGCCCGAGCTGCGCGACCTGGCTCGGGTCGCCCTGCGCCCACTGCGGCGAGTGGTCCGACGCGGCCCTCGAGATCTGTCCGTGGTGCGGTGGCGACGCTCGCCAGCAGCCATTCGTCGAGCAGTTCGTGACCGGTGGGATGGCGACGCAGCGCGGCCGTCGCCGTCGCGTTGCCTGGCGTGCCACCAGCCCCACTGTGCCGCGATCGCAGCGGCCCGATGGCATCCGACCCGCGCTCGCGCCCGGCGCTTCGCGCGCCGCCAGCAAGCGCGTCCACTCGTGAGCGTCGTGCACGGCGAGCATGAAAAGGCCGCCGCGGGCGGTCTGCCCGCGGCGGCCGGTGTTGCCGAGGCTCAGCGATCCATCGCCTGGTCGGCGCGACCCTTCTCGTACGCGGCGTCTCGCGACACCTCGTCGGCTTCCTCATGAAGCTTGTCGCCCGCGTCCTCGACCGCGTTGCCGAGGCGATCGCCGGCGCCGGCGATCTTGTCGCCCAGCGACTCGTCGCCGTCGAGCTTGCGCCCCGCCTCCTTCAGATCCGCTTCGGTGTCGCGGACCGTACGATTGAGCTCACTCACTTCACGTCCTCCTTCGGGGGCGGCAGGTGCCGCGTTCCCCTCGAACCTAGTCATCGAAGGCTGCTCGCCGCCTCGTGCGAGTGGCCCGTTGAGTTGCAACGCAATACCAGCGGCCAGGCCGCACCAAGCAGGAGGTAGGAACCATGACCAGCGAATCCACGACCACCACGAGCAAGACCCGGACCAACGGCCACTCGACGTCGGGGCGCGATGGCGTCCAGGCGGCCCTGGCAGAGGTTCGGGGTGCCATCGACAGCGTCGGCAAGTCCGTGCCGAGCGCCGCCCGCGCGTCCCGCGCTGCCATGGACGACATGTTCAAGGCCATCGAGACCGGGTCCGACGAGCGGGTTTCCGCGGGCGTTACGCTGTCGCTCGGCCTGGCGATCGGGATGCTGCTCGGCGGCGCCCCGCGACTGCTGATCCTCGCGGCCCTCGCGCCCGTGGCCGCGATGGGCCTCGTGCTCCAGGATCGCCGCAAGCGATCGACGTCGTCAGCAGCCCGAGCCGCGACCAGCTAAGTCATGCAGGAGGGTCCGTCCTCGGGCCCTCCTGTCCGGAGGAAGGCGTGACCGTCCGGGGGGCCGGACGGTCGGAGGAGGGCGGGAGCCGGCCGGGCAGACCGGGTCCCAAGGGAGGGAACGTGGCGACGAGGGATCGCCGCGTCAGCACGAATCATGCGATTCGGGGGGTCAAGCCAGCGCAACGACCGGTGACGCCGGACATTGCAGCGGCATCGCATTCGATCGGCGCAGGCGTATCAACCGTGCCGCGTCGCAGGTGACGCCGACCCGCTCGTCCGTCGGTCACTCGGCCGGAGCGGGCATCGCCTCCGAGGCGAGGATCTCCATCGCCGCAGCCTGGACGTCCCGCGCCACTTTGTCGCAGCGTCGGATCGAGCCCGGCGGCGGCGTGCCACCGATGAAAACGGTCACCAGTCGCGCCGACGAGCCCTGGCAGCGCTCGATGTCGCTCGTGAGATACCAGGAGTGCTCGATCACCGGGCTCGGGATGGCGTCGACCACCGCCTGCGCGGCGGCTCGCAGCTCCGGCGCAGGATCGCCACCGCCGGCGGTCACGAGGAAGACCGCGATGCCTTCCTCGGCCAGGGTCTCGAGCGCCCGGATGGCGTGCGGGTCAACCGGCGCGCCACCTTCCGGCGCGGCGCCCTCCATGGACGCTGCGCCAATGTCGACGTAGACGTCGGTCACGCGCGTGTCCCCGGGCTGCCCGTGCCGGGCCTTCTCGTCGGGGTGCTGGTCGCCTGATCGTCCTGTTCGACGACGCCGCCCTCGACGCGGCCGCGCCACTCGCCCGTTGCCTGGCCCCGCCCTTCGATGAACCCCCGGAACCGACCCAGGTCGCCACGAATCCGGCGCTCCACGATTCCGAGCGCGTCTCCGGCCTTCTCGACGAGGCCCTCGGGCTCCACGTCGAGCTGCAGTGTGGCCCGCGTCCTGTCCGGGCCGAGGGGCTCGAAGGCGATGCTGCCGTCATTCCGGGCGCCCTCGATGCTCCGCCACGACACGACCTTGTCCGGCTGCTGCTCGAGGATCTCGGCGCGCCAATGCTTGGTCTTGCCGGCGATCGAGGCGGTCCACTCGAGCGTCCTGTCGTCGAGCTGGACGACGCGGTCGACGCCTTCCATGAACTGGGGGAACGACTCGAACTGGGTCCACTGGTCGTAGGCGACGCGCACGGGCACGTCCACCTCGACCTGCTCGATGATCCTGGACATTTGGCGGCTCCTTTCTTTGGGGAAGCCGGCTGACTCCCGGAGAAGGAGCGACGCCCACCGGTTCCGGTGGGCGTCGCCTTGAGCGAATTGGGCAGGCCGGTCGACGACCAGCCGGGACCGCCTAGACCATGCCGCGGCCGGTCCTCGTGCGCCCGGTGAGGGCGTTCCAGGCGACGACCGTGATCACCGCGCCGATCGTTGCAACCACGATGGAGCTGATGTCGAGGGCGCCGTCGATCGGGTCCTTTCCGAAGAGCGCGCCGGCGAGGAAGCCGCCGACGAGGGCGCCGACGATGCCGAGCACGATGTGCCCGATGACGCCCATACCCTCGTCACCCTTGACGAGGAAGCCGGCGAGGTAACCGGCGATCGCGCCGAGCACGATCCACGCAATGATGCTCATGAAGAACCTCCGTCCCTACGTCGAAGTTGGCGCTCCTCTCGGAGCGTGCCCTGACTGTGCGGCGGGAGGGGGCAGTCTCCGACTACGCAACCCGGACGAGAGGTTGCAATCGCCTGCAAGCCCGCCTCCCCGCCCTCAGAGGCCCCTTCCGAGCCGATTCATGACTGCGAGTCTTGATCCCACCGATGAACGGCCCCACGACGGTCGCTTCGGGCCCGATCGATGTCTGGCCGTCATCGAGTGACTCGCAACCGTCCCGAAAATTGCGCTTCGGGCCCGATCGATGTCTGGCCGTCATCGAGGCGGAGTCGGCGATTCCGGATCAGATGCGAATGACGAGCTCCAGGGGGCCGTCGCGGCGGAGGACCTCGGCGCTGGTCGTGTTGCCGCGCCAGCGATGGAACAGCAGGTCGACCGAGCGCTCGCCGACCCGCAGGTCGTGCACGGTCACCTTGCCGAGCCATGCCGGCAGGTGCGGCCGATCGAGCTCGAGGATGTTGTTCGCGGCATCCGCATGCATCCCGAGCATCGTCTGGAGCAGGGACAGCGAGGTCGCGGCGGCCCACGCCTGCGGAGAGCAGGCCACGGGGTAGGGGACCGGCACGTCCGCGAGCCCCCGGTCGAATCCGCAGAACAGCTCCGGGAGCCGGAAGTCCGGGGAGTGCTGGGCTGCCTCGAAGATCCGTGACGCCACGCGATCCGCGGCGTCGTGGCGCCCGACGCGCTTCATCCCTGCCGCGATCAGGGCGTTGTCGTGGGGCCAGACCGTGCCGGTGTGGTAGCCCACCGGGTTGTAGCCCGGTTGACCGGACGCGTAGGTCCGGATCCCCCAGCCGCAGTCCATCGACGGGTCCAGGAGCCGGTCCACGACCGCGTCCACGCGATCGGCCGGCACGATTCCGCTCCACAGGCAGTGGCCGGCGTTCGAGCCGATTCCGCCGACCTGGCGCTTGTCGCGGTCGAGGGCCATCGCGTAGTAGCTGAGATCCGGCATCCAGAACGCCTCGTTGAAGCGCTGCTCGAGCTCGGCCGCTTCCACGAGGAGGTGCTTCGACAGCCGGCGATCCCCGAGGCGCTCGGCCAGCGAGGCCATCCGGCGCTTCGCGTCGTAGACGTAGCCCTGGATCTCGCACAGCGCGATCGGTGGCTCGGCCGGCGTGCCGTCGCGGTGGCGGATCGCGTCCCCCGAGTCCTTCCAGCCCTGGTTCAGGAGGCCCTGATCGGTCCGCCGCTCGTACTCCACGAAGCCGTCGCCGTCGCGGTCGCCGTAGCGGTCGATCCACTCGAGCGCGGCGATCGCGTTCGGCCACAGCGAGCGGACCATGTCGATGTCGCCCGTCCAGCGGTACGTCTCGTCGAGAAGGATCAGCCACAGCGGCGTCGAGTCGATCGAGCCGTAGTACGGCCGATGCGGCAGCTCGCCGGTGCGCGCCAGCTCGCCGACGCGGAGCTCGTGGAGGATCTTGCCCGGCTCCATGTCGCGGTCCGGGTCGTCCTCGGTAGCCTGCCACTCGGCGAGCACCTGGAGCGTCTCGCGGGCTACGTCCGGCATGAACGGTAGGACCTGGAGCGCGGTGATGATGCTGTCGCGCCCGAAGAGCGTCGTGAACCAGGGCACGCCCGCGGCAACGTAGTGCTGGCCCTGCATCGGGCCATCGTTCCGGAGCAACCGCAGGTCCGCGATGCTCCGCCGGATCGCGAGGTCCAACAGCTCGCCGTCGGAGCGGATCCGGGCACAGCGCTCGTGCCAGGTGCCGTACTCGGCCTCGGCCTCCGTGGGCGGCGAGATCGGTGCGCCCGCCGTCGCGCCTCCGCCGTGGCCCTCGCCATCCGCGGTCACCGACTGCGCGAGCCGGACCGGGATCTCCTGCGTTGCCCGCGCGTGGCCGCTCGCCGAAAGCTCGGTGGCCACTTCCCAGCCCACGCCCTCGCGGCCGCCCGGCTCGATCTCGAGGACCCATCTGACGCGGACAGAGCCTTCTTGCGGTGAAGCGCCATCGCCGGCACTCGCGATGACCTCCCCGGGCGTCATCGTGACCAGCGTCCGGCGGATGAAGCCGTCAAGGCCCTCGTACGCGAAGGTGACCGACTCCCGCGTTGCCAGCGTCGGGAGGTAGCGGCCGCGATGCTCGCGAATGCGGCCACGGACTTCGAAGATGTCGGCGGCGTCGGCGTCGAGCTCGAGGTCCAGCTCGATCCGCTGGCTGAACGCGCTGTAGTTCGTGACCTCGATGCGTTCCGCGAGACCGTTCGCGATCCAGCGTCGTCGGGTGACGGAGATCGCGCGAGAGGCCACGGCCGCCCCGATGTCGTTCTTGATCGCGGGGTCTCGCCGGAGCTCGGGATTCGTCAGCTGGATGGTCGCGATGTGATTCGCGGCCGCCTGGGTCCGCAGGAGCGTCGGGCGGACGCCGTTGATCCGCAGGACTGCGCAGGACAACACCCTGGTGTCGAGGTCGTAAAGGCCGAGGCCGCGCGAATCCGGGTGGACGTCGCCGAATGGGTCGGACAGGAGGAAGAGATTGCCGTGCTTCAGGACGCCCACGCCGCCGAGGTCGGTCGCCGGGACGATGACCGGGTGGGGCGGCGGCAGCTCGACGGGCTTGGCCGTCTGCGCAGGCGGGGTCGTCGCGGCGACGGCGCGATCGACGAGGGGCTGTGCCACCGACGTCATGATGCCCTGCCCCGCGGGGGCTGTCATGGCGCCCGGGCTCCGGCTGGGCTTCGGCCCATCGCACGTCCGCGACAGGTTGGGCCGTGACACCGGACTGCAAGGGCCGCGACTCGGCGAGTGGCACGTCTGCACAGCCTTCTCGGCGACGCTCGCCATCGCTCCACTTGGTGGAGCTGTTCGGGAGTCACCCAATGGCCACCACCAGCGCAGCCAACCCGGGGACCAGATCGTTGGTCTGGCGCCTCGAGGCGGGTGGCTGGACGCAGCGCGAGGCGACCAACCTCGTCGCGCTGTCCCACGGCCTCAAGCCCGCCCGGAATGGCTGGACCGCTCATGAGATCGAGCACCTCCGGTTTCTCCAGTCGATGGTGAAGACGGGCCGAATCGCCCGGTGAGGGCCGGAATCAACCAGACCGGAAGCAACCAGACCGAATGACAGGTTCCGCGCGCAGGCTGCCTTCCGGGCGACCGCCGATTCGGCTGTCGCCTCGGACGCGTGCCGCCCTCATCGCGCGCCGGGCGGGCCTGCGGAGCCAGCCGCAGCGGCTGCCGCTCGGTCGGATCCTGCTCGCGGTCGCCCTCGCGTTCGTCGTCGGCGTCGCCTCGCTCGGGACGCTCGGGTTCGTGGCGGCGAGCGGGGCCGTCGCGATGCTCAGTGGCGACCTGCCGGACCCGGCGCAGCTCGAGAGCCTCACCTTCAACCAGCCGACGATCATCTACGACCGAACCGGCAAGATCGAGCTCGCCAGGTTCGAGCGCGAGAAGCGGCGCGTGATCGCGTTCGACGAGGTGCCTCCCCTCGTCCTCGACGCCACCACCACGGCCGAGGATCGAACCTTCTGGGACAACGAGGGCTATGACCCGGCCGCCATCTTCGCGGCGGCCGTCCAGAACGCGTCGGGCGAAGGCGAGACCGAGCGCGGCGCCTCCACGATCACCCAGCAGCTCGTGCGCGCGCGCCTCCTGCCCGACGAGGTGATCAAGGGCGAGGACCGCTACCTCCGCAAGATCCTCGAGGTCATCCAGGCCTCGCGCCTCACGGCGGCCTTCCCGGGCGAGGATGGCAAGGAGCGGATCATCACCGCGTACCTGAACGAGATCTACTACGGTCACGAGGCCTACGGCATCGCGGCGGCGGCGGACATCTACTTCGGCGTCACCGACCTCGCAGAGCTGACACCGTCCCAGGCGGCGCTCCTCGCCGGGCTCCCCAAGGCACCCTCCGTCTACGACCTCTATCGCTACGCGGTCGAGGACTCGGAGGGCCGGCTCGTGGTCCCGCCCGGCTCGCCGCCGGTCGTGCGACGTGACTATGTGCTCCGCGAGCTCGCGACCTCCCGCTGGACGCACTTGAGCCCGCAGCAGCTCGACGCGGCCCTCGACGAAGAGGTGGTCCTCGCCGGCGAGCGCCCGACGGTCATGCGGGCACCGCACTTCTCGTGGGCCGTCCGGGATGAGCTGGTCCGGCAGCTCGGGAGCCTCGAGAAGGTCGAGACGGGCGGCTACCGCGTCATCACGACGCTCGACTGGAAGGGCCAGCAGCTCGCGGAGCGCTACCTCTACGGCGCTGCCATCATTCCGAACCTTCCTCGAGAGCGGGCCGACAAGGTCCTGGATTCGATGGACTTCAGCCGCGTCGACAAGGCCTGGATTCGGGCGCTCCGCGGCAAGGACATCCATAACGCGGCGCTCGTGGCAGTCGACTATCGGCACGGCGACGTCCTGGCCTATGTTGGAAGCGCCGGCTACTACCGCGAGGACCTGGCCTCCGGCAAGTTCCAGCCCCAGCACGACGCCGCGAAGGCGTCGCGGCAGCCCGGCTCGGCTTTCAAGGCCATCGTGTACACCACCGCCTTCGAGCGGAAGGTCCTGACGCCGGCGAGCGTCCTCCTGGACATCTCGACGGACTTCGGAGGCGGCTATGCGCCCAAGGACGCCGACGAGATGGAGCGGGGCCCCATTCTCGTGCGAGAAGCGCTGCAGCAGTCGCTGAACCTCCCGGCGATCCGCGCCCTGGATCGCGTTGGCAGCGAGCGGGTTGCGGACGTCGCCGAAAAGCTCGGGATCAACTTCCTGGGCGGGCGCCAGGCGTTCCTGCAGGGCGGCCTGACGGGCGCGATCGGCGACGTCGAGACCAAGCCGATCGAGCTGGCCGCGGCCTTCGGCGCAATCGGGAACGGTGGGGTCAAGGTCCCGACGCGATACATCCTGTCGATCACCGGGCCCGACGGCGCCGGGGTCTTCCAGGCGCCAGAGGATCCGGAGGGCGTCGAGGCGGTTTCACCGCAGGCCGCCTTCCTGATGAACGACATCCTCGCCGGCAACACCGATCCAGGACAGAACGCCTGGTGGTCGCGAACGCTGGCCGTGCGGAACGGCCCGGACGGCCAGCGGCGACCCGCAGCGGCCAAGACGGGCACGACAGACAACCGCAAGAACTTCTCGACGTACGGGTACCTCGCCCCCCCGAAAGACATCGATGCGCCGGCAGTTGCCGTCGGCGTCTGGATGGGCAACAGCGACGGCTCGGCGCCGCAGGCGCGAGTCCACGCCACGTCCCTGACGTCGGCGGGCGAAGTCTGGCACGCCTTCGTGCGCGACTACTCGAATGACTGGCCGCTGGCCGACTTCGAGCCGCCCAAGGGCGTTGTCCAGGCGACCGCCGACCGCTGGTCCGGCGGCCAGCCGGGACCGTGGACCCGCGACACGATCCGCGAGTGGTTCATCAAGGGCACGCAGCCGGACGCCAGGAACGCCGTCGACGAGGCCGGCCTGCTCTACTCCCGAGGCTGCGCCGGCTGGATGGTCGACCCGGTCAAGGCAGAGCTTGGGCCGGAGCGGTGGGACGACGACGTCGCCGCCTGGGTTCGTCGGGCCCGGCAGGGCGTCGGCACCCGAGGTCCGTACGGCTCGACCATCGCCCAGTGGCACGGCTCCTGGGGCGGTCCGCTCATCGGTCCCTGCGCGCCCAGGGAGGCGCCCGGCAACCCTGACAATCCCGGTGGCGGTCCGGGTGGTCCGGGTGGTCCGGGTGGTCCGGGTGGCCCGGGCGGGCCGAAGCCCACGAAGCCGCCGAAGCCGACCGATCCGCCGCAAGACGAGGCCCCGGCGCTCCAGGCGCTTTCCTGGCCCTGACCGGGCGACCGCGCCGACGTCGACCCGCGCCGGCGATGACCGGGCGCCCGGCGCCAGCCCTGGGAATCGAACGACCCGGCGTCCTTGCTGGAGGCCGGGTCGCGAAGCGCGCTGGTCGCGGGAAAGTCGGGACTAGCGGCCCAATCCGATGAGCAGCGCCACGGCGATCGCCGTCAGCGCGAAGCCCGTCTCGAGCAGGCGCATCGACGCGCCCGACACGCGCACGCCCAGCTCTGTTGTCCTGGGCTGGGCGACCGCTACGGTGCGCCGGGCCTGAAATCGACCGAGCAGACCGTCGCTGACGATGGTGTGCAGGCTCACTTGTGGAGTCTCCTTCGACACTGGCATCGGGCACGATCCCAGTGGTTCTGGTCGAAGGTTCGGGGACCGCCTGGATCGGCGGCGCAAGCACCGAAGGCCGGGTCCTCTCAGCGCAGTAACACGCGCTGCCCTGACAGAGCGCTGCAATGGCGGGAGCGCATTCCGTCGTCCGTGAGCGGCGCGCTTTTTCGTACGGTCAGGGCCGACCGAACGTTCAACCTTCGACCCGCCGTTCCCTCTGCGGCCCGGGTCCTGCGAGCGCCGAGGCTGCCCTCCCCAGCCTCGGCGCTCTTTTACTTGTGGCGCGCAGTCCGGTGCACACAACCGGCAAGTGAGCGGACCGTCAAGGAGCAGTCGTCACGAGGAGCAAGCGTCGGTCCCTAAGGCCGTGGGGTCTCGCGATCGGGGCGATCGGGCCGCGGTCGACGAAACAGAATCAATCGGACGGCCCGGCTGTTCCGGACCGCCCGATGGTGATTCCGCAGGTCCCGCGGGGCGGGT
>JBKKDM010000111.1:0-8247 GCA_046707905.1 Candidatus Limnocylindrales bacterium | reverse complement strand
TGACGAGGTGTCGATCGAGGCGAGGCTGCTCGGCTCGGACGAGCGCATCGTGGGCCGCCTGAACAGCCGTGTCGAGCCGAGCGGCATCTATCGATTCGACGAGCCCGCGCCATCGCTGCCCGGCGGTTGGTATCTCTTCGAGCTGGATGTTGCCTCGCCTGGTTGCTGGCTGATCACGGGCTCGGTCGGCGGCCACGTGGTTGGCTCCGCCACGGTTCAGGTCGGTCGAGGCCGTCCCGGACCTACCGGCCCCTTCGGCTCATTCATGCCGACAACGGCTCCGCTGGTTCATTGAAGGCAAGGCCAGTTGGTCGACGAACGTGCCGACGCCGCGGACAGGCTGGGCTACGGGCGCGAGCGACGTCATCCGTGGGTCACCGATGAGGAGCAGTCGACGATGAGATTGGCTTTGAGCACGGTTGCGAAGGTCGCGATCCCACTGATCGCGGGTCTCGTGGTTCTCGCGCTCCTCTACCCCGTGAGCCGGGTTGACATCATTCCTTATCAGTGCTCGTCGGCAGTCGGCCTTGATGTCGCGTGCGACGCTGGCCTGAGCTTGGCCGCGGGAGCGGCGACGACCGGGATCATTGGCTTGATCCCGTGGCTACGCAAGCGACGGGCGTAACGATCTCTCGAGCGACCACGATCTCATGGCGCGCAAGTTCGCAGTGATGGCGGCCATGCTCCATGAGTCGCTCATCGCCCGACATTCGCGAACACGGTCCGCATGTCCGGATCGTCCACCCTGCTGCGTATACGAAGCAGGAGGAGCATGGACGGAGCGAGTGCGGAGACTCCAGTCGCGACGGTAGGCCCGAACGACGGCGGCCCAATTGCGAGGACCGAGACACCCGCGTCCTTTGTCGTCCTCTATGAGGAGTGCCGGCTGCCGCTCTACCGGTTCCTGCGCAAGCCGGAGCCGGTCGGACGACGAAGCCGCTGATCTGGCGGCGACCGCCTTCGAGCGAGCGCTGCGCTCATTCGCCAGCTACGACATTCGCCAGCCGGCTCTGCCCTGGCTTCTGCGGATCGCCCGAAACGTGGCGATCGATGCTGCCCGTCGCCAACGCCCCCTCGCCAGTCTCGATAACGCGTCGACCGGCGCGGTGCCGGTGGAGGCGGAATCACCGGAACAGCACTACCTCCAAGCCGAGCGTGACGCCGAGTTGCGCGCCCTGGTCTTCGCGCTGCCGGACGTGGCACGAGATGCCGTAGCCCTTCGGTATGGCTCCGGACTGAGCGCGCGCGAGATCGGCACCGTCATCGGCAAGTCGGAAGCCGCCACCCAAAAGCTCATTCGCCGCGCCCTGGCGGCGCTCAGGGAGGCCCACCATGCCAACCGCTGACGTCCTCGAGTTCGACCAGCTGGAGTCGGAACTCGCCCGAGCCCTTGCCTGGCAGGCCTCGCCGGCCATCCTCAAACGCATCGAGCGGCAGATGGGCGAGGCAGCGATGCGGCCGCCGATGATTGGTCGCTGGCGCCGACCGATGGTCTTGCTGGCGGCCGCCTTTCTGCTCATGGGCGCGGCCACCGCCGCCCTGACGCTCGTCCAACAGGCGGCACAGAGTGTCCCCGGGCACGTGGTTGCCTACGAGCGTGGCGAGCAGCTGAACCTCGCGCAGCACGCTGGCGACTACACCGTCACGCTCGATCGGGCGTACGGCGATCCTAACCAGCTCGTCTTGGCCTTCTCGGTTATCGGGCCGAGCGACGCGAGCCCAGTCGTCGTGCGGGCGGACGTTGTCGACTCGGCCGGACGTTCCTACCTCGACTTCGCTGGTGGCGATGCGACGGACCAGAGCACCGCAGGAAGTGGCTCCATCCTCGCCTTCGACGTTCCTCCGGGTGTGAACGGCATGGTCGACCTGATGGCGCGTGTCACTGCGCTGATTCCGATCGAGGAGCAGCCGGCCATCGAGCCGGACCCGCCGCTCATCTATCGGTTCGCCCTGCCCTTTCATGCGGCCACGACGGTCACGCCGAACACGACGGTGGTCGTCGACGGCCACGCGGTGACCCTCGGCTGGTTCCGGGTGAGCGAAACGGCGGCTCGTTTCCGGATCGACACCGACCTCACGGGGCTCAAGAGCGCGGAGCATCCGGTCTGGATGCTCGACGCCACCCTCCGTCACGGAACGGGTCCCGAACAGGTGCTCTCCTGGATGGCGTTGCCGCCTGGCTGGACCGGCCAGCCGAAGTCGGACATTCAAGCGCTCGTCGACGACATGGATGGATCGGTCGTCATCTACCAAGCCATGTCGGGAGCCGACGACGCTTCGGGTACGTGGACAATCACTGTGCGTCGCCTGATCGGGCTTGACGGCAGGGGCGGCCAGACGACCGTCGACGGGCCCTGGACCTTCTCCCTGCGCGTCCCTCGGGCTGGAGAATGAGCCGATGATGGGGACCTCCCGGATGCCAGCGGTCGCGGTCGCGGTCGCGGGCGGTTCAGTGCTCATTGGGCTCGCGGCTAACCTGCCTTGGGCCTATGTCAGCGGTCGGCCGGTCGGCCTTGATTGGGTGGGACTGTAAGCGATCGTCCCGGCGTCGCTACTCGGGGTGGTGGCGATCGGTGCCATTGCGTTTCCACGTCTTCGCCGCTGGGCCGTGCTGGCCGCAACGTTGCTCGGACTCTTCGCCGGCTATTCGAGCCTCGCGCTGGCACGGGCGATCCCGACCATGGCCGCCGTATTTGCGAACGCCGACGGTTCACGAGGTCCCGCGTTCGTTGCGATCCTTGCCGCGGAGGCGATCCTGATCCTTGCGGCTTGGGCTACCCAGCTGCCCGCGCGACCACTTGATCTTCAGCGACGCTGAGCGACGTGGCTGTGAGTAGACGGCCTTGATCGTAGTCACGTTCCCGAACGCGCGGCAGCGTGTAACGGACTGCCGACGCCAAGGCTGAGACATTCACGGGTTGACCGACGTCTCTGTGGCGTGACCATCCGCGATCGACGAGACGCTGAGTTCACCACGCTCTACGAAAGCCACTACAGGGTGATCTTCCGGTACGTACTCGTTTCGACAGGGCCTGACGCGGACGATCTCGTCGCTGAGACGTTCCAGAAGGCGTATTTCGCCTGGCGCCGCGACTCCCGAGCCGTCGAGAACCCCCGAGCGTGGTTGCTGACCATTGCCCGGCGGGTCGTGATCGATGCCGCTCGGCGCCGTGCTCGGCGACCCGTCCAGAACCTGACGCACGAACCTACGGCGCCTGACGCGCTCGAGGCTCGCGAGACGTGGATGTGGTTCGACGCCGTCACGCGCGACCTACCGGAGCGAGCTCGTCACGCACTGTATCTGCGCTACGCGGGTGGCTTGTCGGGTGACGAGATCGGAGTAGCTCTCGGGATGAGTGCATCCGGAGTTCGGACGATGATCGCTCGAGCTCTCGAGTCAATTCGTCGACGCGAGTCAGAGGTGACGCGATGAAGGAGCGCCGCGACGAGAAACCGGACGTCCGCGAGTCGCCCCCGGCTGATACGACGAGGCCGAAGCTGCCATCCGATAGAGAGGACGCGTGGGAGGCGACCGAACGGCGCTTGGCACCGCTTGAGAGCTTGGTCCCGCCAGAGCCTCCGCCGTGGCGGGTCGGTGCCTTGGCGCTCACAACGCTAATCGGCGCGGGCGTCGCCGGACTCGTCTCCTTGTTGGCGGTTGTCTCGCTCGAGCACGTGCTGTTCCCACAAGCGGACGCAGCTGAGCTGACTCACGGCATTGCCCTCGGCGTCTCTGTCGCCGTCGGGGGAGCCCTGTCCCTTCTGATCCTCGGGGTGGCCGCGCGTATCACCGTTGGTCGCGCTGCCCGGCTCGATCGGCGAGATCTCGCGCTCGCGGCGGTCGTCTTTGCGCTGCTGGCGGCGTGGACCGTCGCTCTCCACGCCTGGGTGGTCGGCGTCGCCGGATACGTCGAACTTGGTCTCATCCACCTCGGGACACGAGCCTTCGCCGGGATCGTTGTCCTCGTCACCGTCGCCCTTGTCGCCGCACCGCTGACTCGCGCGAGGGCGACCGTGGCCGTGCTCGCGGCAACCACGATGGGCATCGGCGCGCTGATCCTCGAGACGATCTCGAACGCTTTCGGCGCGATCGCGGACGGAGACGTCTCCGCCGCCGGGGTCGCCGTCGGGACCTTGTCCGCAATCCTCATCCTCGTCCTGTCGGCATGGGCAATCGCAACCGCGCGCGCGAGGTTTGCAGCTTGAGATCCACATTCAAACCTGGAGCAGCATGCCTCAGGCGAGAACGTCGTCAAGGGTAGCCATGGAGGCGAGCGCGCCCGCAGCCGCACGGACTATCGGGATCGCCAGGGCGGCCCCGGACCCCTCGCCGAGCCGCATTTCGAGTCTGATCAGCGGACGGAGGCGCAACGCGCGGAGCGCTATCCGGTGCCCGGGCTCGACTGACTGATGGCCGGCAAGCAGGTAGCTGATGCTGAGCGGTGCCACTTCGACGGCGATGAGTGCTGCAGCCGTCGAGATCAGGCCGTCGAGCAGAACCGCGATGCGATGGCTCGCGGCACCGAGGCACAGCCCGGCGAGGCCGCCGATTTCGAAGCCGCCGACTGAGGCCAAGACGCCAACAGGATCCGATGGATCGAGGGTGTGGCGCGCCAGAGCTCCCTCGATGACGGCGACTTTTCGCTCGCGCGTTGCCCGATCGATGCCCGTCCCGCGGCCGGTCACCGCCGATGGAGGATGACCGGTCATCACCGCCACGACGCAACTCGCGCTCGTCGTGTTCGCGATCCCCATTTCGCCGGGCACGATCAGGTCGACGCCGTCCGCCGCGAGGGCGTCGGCGACGCCGATGCCCGCCTCGATGGCCCGTATGGCTTGCGAACGCGACATCGCCTGTCCGCACGCCAAGTTGTGGGTCCCGGCGGCGACCCGCCGCTCGATCACCCCGGGCCCACCGACTCGCGTTGCCACACCCATGTCGACGACGATGACGCGCGCACCAACCGCCGCCGCGATCGCGTTGATTGCTGCCCCACCGGCCACGAACGTCCTGACCATCTCAGCGGTGATCGAGGCCGGGTAGGCGGACACACCTTCGACGGCGACACCATGGTCGGCGGCCATGACGACGACGGCCGGCCTTTCAATCGGGCGGCTATTGCCGCGGATGCCGGCGAGGTGGATCGCGACCGATTCGAGCCGCCCGAGACTGCCGGGTGGCTTCGCGAGCACGCGTTGTCGCCGGGTCGCGTCCACGAGAGCGGCTTCGTTCAGCGGTCCAATCGACCTGGCGACGCGTTCGAGACTCATGGTCGCGATCCGATCCCGACAGGACGAACCGTCCACAATCCCGTGCTGACATCTTCGAGCGCAATGGCGTCGCCCGCCCCGACGAATCGAGGTGTGACGCGGCCGGGCTGTAAATGCCGGAGCAACACGGCGATGGGTCCGCCGTGGGTGACGATCAGGACGGGACGATCCGGGCGTAGCTGCACGTCGCGAAACGCGGCGAGGACACGCGCCTCGAGGTCCGCGAAGCGCTCGCCGGCGGGCCAGTCGACGTCGAGGTCGCCTGATGCGAGTCGGGCCGCCAGACTGGTATCGAGCGCCTCGATCTCGGCGAACGTGTGGCCCTCGAGACGTCCGACATCGACCTCCAGCCAGCGCTCGTCGACCTCCACTGGGCTCCCGCTTGCCGACGCAAGCATTTCGGCGAGGGCGCGCGCGCGCCTCAATGGGCTCGTGATCACGACGGCCGAAGGACCGAGCCTGCTCCGAAATCCGGCCACCAGCTCGTCGGCCCTGCGACGTCCGGGCCGGGACCATTGGAGGTCGCGCCGGCCGAGGTAGCGAATTCCTGTCCAGGGCGTCGCGGGGTGTCTGACGAGGTAGAGCGTCACGGCTTGAGGCGGACCGGCAGGCCAGCGACCACGAGCCGAACCTCGTCAGCGATCGCGGCCGCCCGCTGGTTGGTCCAACCGAGGGCGTCGACAAACCTGCGTCCGAGGTCCGTCAGCGCTACGGGGCTGAGACCGACCTCGTCGCTCACAAGGACGACGCCGGCGGCGCGGGCTCGGATGGCGCGCTCGACCGGCAGCCACGCCAAATGGATCGGTTCACCACCGCCCAGGGTTGTGGCGACCCAGAGGCCGAGAGAATCGACGAGCAGAAGGCGGTCAGCCGCGACGGACCCAATGGATCCCGCAAGGTCGTCGGCGGCCTCAAGCGTCTCCCAGGTGGCCGGGCGATCGCATCGGTGACGGGCGATCCGGCTGTCGAGCTCGGGATCGCCGGTCCTCGCGGTCGCCACGAAGGTCACGCCACCCGAACCGCATTGGCGGGCGAGTTCCACCGCGTGCCGGCTCTTGCCGCTTGCCGTTCCTCCGAGCACGAGGATGACGCCCGGCGACGCGACCGCGGCCTCGTCCGTCATGCCGCCTTGGCACCAGCTCGCTCGAGCGCGGCGACGAGCCGGGCAAGCCCGCTCGGCGTCGGAACCGCGATCCGGATGACTCCCGCGAGCCCAAAGCTGTCGCAGGATCTGACGGCGATCTGGTCGGCGGCGAGCGCGCCGATGAAGCCATCGGCGCTGCCCATCACGGTTGAGAGGACAAAGTTGGCATCGGCCGACACGACCGAGCTGCCGCGCGCCTCGAGCGCGGCCACGAGACCCGTGCGCCAGTCGGCGATCGTCCTGCGGGCGCGGTCATCGAGGCTCCAGCCGCCAGCCGTGGCGGCGGCGAGGGCATGACTGCCAATGGACCAGGGATCGGCGAGATGTCGCAGGGCCGCCGCCATAGCAGGCTGGGCGACGATGAAGCCGGCGCGAACACCAGGAACGCCGAGAACCTTCGTGAGCGACCGAACCGCGATGACCCTGAGGTCGTCGAGGGGGAGGTTGGAGCCGGAGGCGCGAAACGGGGCGAACGACTCGTCGACGAGGATGTGCGCGTCGCCAGCTGCATCCAGAATCCGCCACCAGGTATCCGCGCCAATGCTTCGCCCGGTCGGGTTGTTGGGATCGCAGACCACGACCAGTTTCGGTCGGAGAGCCCGGAGCTCGGTGAGAATCGCATCGATCGGTGGATCGAAATGCGGGGGCTCCGCCCGCACCTCGCGGATCGTCGCGCCGGCGAGATGCCCGAGACGGCGGTACTCGCCGTAGGTCGGGCCGACGATCAGCATCGGGCCGCCGGGCCGGACCAGTCGGCTCACGACGAGCCGAAGGGCCTCGGTCGCCCCGGCGGTGACGACGATCCTGCCGACATCGACCGCACTGTCCAGCGCGAGCCGCTGGCCGGCCGGTCCCGGATCGAGGTCTGCGTAGGTCGCGTACCCGGCGGCGGCGATCGCGGCCTGCACCGCGGCCGACGGGCCCAGCGGATTTAGGTTCGCGCTCAGGTCGAGCCAGCCCGCCGGCGCGCCACCGTGCGTTACCTGGTTCGCAATTGCATCGATCATCTTGATGCCTCCCATGCGATGTAGGCGGCCGTTGCGAGCGCCGCGGCGGCCACCCCGAGCCGCCGAGCGGCGGCGATGTGCGCGACGTCCGGCGCCGTTCCGGTCCCAAGGCGGTAGGTGCCGGGCTTCTCGACCCAGATCCCCATCGCACCGGCGGCCGCGGCCATCGGCCAACCCGCGTTGGGGCTCGAGGTCCGGCCGGCGTCGCGCATTGCGGTCCGGAGCGCGCCGCGCCCCGACAGCCCGACGGCCGGCGCGGTCGCGACGATGGCCGCGGCCGTCAGACGGGCGGGAAGGAAGTTGGCGACATCGTCGAGCCGAGCCGCGGCCTTGCCGAGGTACTCGAGGTCACCGCGGTAGCCGAGCATGGCGTCGGCGGTGTTGACGACGCGGTAGGCCATCGCGGCGGGCAGCCCGCCAACGCCGTAGGCCATCAGGGGCGCAACATAGGAGTCCGCGAGGTTCTCCGCGAGCGACTCGATCACCGCCGAGGAGAGGTGGGCGCGGTCGAGGTCTCCGACAGGACGGCTCACGAGCCAGGGGAGCGCTAGGCGCGCCCCATCGAGGTCGTCGTTTTCGAGGGCTCGGGCCACCCGCGCGCCGGCGTCGAGCAACCCCTTGAGTGCGAACGACGACTTGAGTAGCCAGGCGGCGGCGGCGAGCCTTAGGACGCTGGGCCGACGTCGCTCGACGAGGCGGCCGATCGCCCAGGCGCCCGCCGTCGGTAGCGCGATAGCGAGCGTTCCCCTCATCAGGTCGGGCCACGGTCGTCCGGTGGGGTTGGCGGCGAGCCGCCCCAAGACCCCGCCCCCGCCCCCAACAGGG
>JBKKDM010000110.1:0-19301 GCA_046707905.1 Candidatus Limnocylindrales bacterium | reverse complement strand
CCCGCCGTCGGGGAGCGTCAGGGACGCCGGCCACGGTCGACCCTCATAGCCCTTGCCGAGCTTCTCGTCGATGAGGGCCATGTACGTGGTGCTGGCCTTGGCCCACGTCGCGCCCTCGACGCGCGTGTCCCACGCGCGCTGAGACCCGATCCGACCGAAGTTGAACTGCACCCGCCACGTCCCGCCGTGCTCCTCCTCGAGGCTCACGGCGTAGAACTTCGACGACGCGCCGCCCACGTACTCGAGGTAGAACTGCTTCCGGCCCGGCGGCAGATCGGCAATCGTGATCGGCTTCGGTGCGGGCTTCGGTGCGGGCTTCGGCGCGCGGGCGGATTGTGCGGGATGTGAAGGTCCCGGGGGAGGCGCGCCGCGCCCCTTGCCGGGCGATCGCTCAGGCTTCGCCGGCTCCTTGCCACCACCGAACAGACGCCGAAGGAACGACATGGGCGCAGCGTAGTATCCAACTCGGCTGTGAAGCGTCTGCTCCTTGTCGCGCACGCTTCAGGAGCCGGCGGAGGGGGTCGACCTCCTGGCGGCGACCGACGAAGCGCACCGTCATCGCGCGAGCCTACCGAACCAAACGTCCCGCTACCGCCGATCCGGCTCTACGGATCGGTCGAAAGCTCCTCGCGGAGGATCGCCAGGGCCGCGTCGACATCGACGGCCGCGGCGGCGGTCCGGGCCTCGGCGATGGCGCCTTCGTCGAGCCGGTCCCTGAGGCGCGCCTCGAGATCCTCGACCTCCCGCCGATCCACCGGCCGAAGCGGCAGGCCCTCACGCGCACGGAGCGCGTTGGCGGCGCTGAGCATCCGCGCCGCACGCGCCGGAGCGGACTCCGCACTCGAGCTGAGCGTCAAGGAGGCGAGGCCGGTGAGGCCGTCGGCCACGAGCTCGGGATCCTCGAGGTCCGTGAGTCCGGGCAATGCCCGTCGAAGCTCCGCGACCCCTTCCTGCGAGCGTCCGGCGCGGACCAGGGCGTTGGCGAGGTTGATGATTGCGACCGTGAGCGAGTCTGTCCCGACTTCCTCATCGATTGCGAGCGCCCTGCGCATGTAGTCGACGGCATCGTCCAGCCGCCCGCGATCGGTCGAAACCACACCCAGATTGCTGAGCGAGACGGCAATCCCCGGCCGATCGCCGAGCTTCTCCTTGCGCTCGATGCTCTCCGCGAGCAGACGCTCCGCTCGCTCCACGTCCCCGGTCGAGCGAGCGACGACGCCGAGGCTGTTCAGGGTCCGCGCGATCCCGACCTCGTCATCCATGTCGCGATAGATGGCCAGTGCCGCCTCGAGCCGACTGGCCGCCTCGTCGGGGCGCCGGGCGTCGTCGAGCAGCACCCCAAGCCAGAAGAGCGCCCGCGCGAAGTCCGCGTCACTCGGGCTGTCGTGGCCCATGCTCAGGCTCCGCTCGAGCCAGCCGACGCCCTCGTGGACCCGGCCCCGGAGCCACCAGTACCGGCCGAGCAGCCCGGCCAGCTGGAGTCCCAGCCGCGCCCGGTCCGGGTCGACCGCCGCTGGGGCGTCGCCAACCACCGTGGACGCGTCGCCGACCGCCCACTCGAGCGCGCCGCGGAGGTTCGGCTCTTCCACCTGGACCGCTCGAAGCGCCACCACCCCGGCGTCGGTGTTGCGCAGCTCGTGCTGCCGTCGCGCGAACTCCACCCAGTGCGCCGCAAGGCGCATGCGAACCTCGTCCTCCGTGCCGGTCGCGCGGAGCCCGACGAGGGCGAATTCGCGAATCGGGCCGAGCTGTCGGAACCGCGGCTCGCCACCAGCCTCATCCGCAAGGACAAGGCTTCGATCGACGAGCGCCTCGAGCAGCGCTGCCACGTCGCGGGCCGACGTCTGGGTTGCGACCGCCTCGACAGCGGGGAGGTCGAAGGATCCGGGGAAGACGGCGAGCTCCCGGAACAGGACCTGCTCCTCGTCCGGCAGCAGGTCGCAGCTCCAGGCGATCGTGCTCGACAGCGTTCGCTGCCGATCCGGGACGTCGTGGGCGCCCTCGCCGAGCGCCGGCAGCTGCCGGTCGACCCGATCCAGCAGGGCGGCTGGGGTGAAGACGCGGGTGCGGGCGGCCGCCAGCTCGATCGCCAGCGGGATGCCGTCCAGCCGGGTGACGAGGCGCTCGACCGCGGACCTGGTGGCGTCGTCGAGCGTGAACTGCGGGCGCACGGCGGACGCCCGCGCCGCGAACAGCTGGACGCCTGGGTCGAGCGCGAGCGGTGCGACCGGGTACTCGCGCTCCGCCGTCAGGCGGATCGCGGACCGGCTCGTCACGAGCACGCGGGTGCGAGGGCAGGCTCCAGTGATGCGTGCGATCAGGCCCGCGAGATTGGCCACCCGATCGGCCGTTTCGAGCACGAGCAGGAGGTCGCGGCTGCGAAGACCCTCGAGCAGCGCGTCGACGGCCTCGTCGCCGGGACTCGGCCGTAGGCCCAGCACCTCGATCAGCGCCTCGGCGGTGGCCCCGGCGTCGGGGGTTCCGGCGAGGTCGAGGTGAAAGACCCCGTCGGGGAATCGCGGAACCAGCGAGCGCGCCACCTCGATCGCCAGTCGCGTCTTGCCGATACCGCCGGGCCCGGTGATCGTGAGGACCGACGATCGAGGGACGAGGTCCGTCAGCTCGGCTTGCTCTCGTTCCCGGTCGACCATCGACGACTGGGCAACCGGCAGGTTCGTCGGGTGCGCCTCCAAGGTCCGGAGCGGGCCGAAAGGGCCTGATGGCTGGTCCCGACCATCGAGCTGCCAGAGGCGCTGCGGTCCCACATCCTTGAGACGGTGCCGGCCGAGATCGACGAGCCGCAGCCCGGCCGGCGGATCGCCGTCGAGCGCGGCGCGCGTCGTCTCCGAGACGAGGACCTGGCCGCCATGGCCGGCGTCCGCGATCCGTGCAGCCAGGTTCACGTCCAGCCCGACGTAGTCGCGACCGACGCGGACTGCCTGCCCGGTGTGGAGCCCGATCCGGACCCGCACCGTATCGGGGGCGTCGCCATGACCCTCGAACGACCGCTGGACCGACGCAGCCGCCTCGATCGCATCTGCCGCCGCCGGGAACACCGCGAAGAAGGAGTCGCCGCCGGTCGAGACCTCGAGGCCGCCCCATGCGGCGAACGCGGCTCGCACCATCTCGCGGTGTCGTTCCAGGACGGCCACCCATGCGTCGCCGAGCCTGCTCGCGAGCCGCGTGCTGTGCTCGATGTCGCTGAAGAAGAACGTGACGGTCCCGGTTGGGAGCTCACGTTCCGTCGCAGCGGGGACGTCCTGGACCACCGGGGGAGTTTGCCCGAATGATCCCTACAAGGCTCGGTTCGAGACACCTGACGTCGCTCTGATTCGCCGTCGTATCCACCGGCCGCGCTCCAGCCGCAGCGGCTCGCACCTGATGGGTTTGGAACCTGCCGAACGTCATACCTCCGTTTCCCGCGAACGGCGACTGTCGTACGGTGGCGCGATGACCGACTCGCCCGCCGATGACGACACCCGAATCGATCGCTGGCTGTGCGCCGTGCGCCTCGTCAAGACGCGACCCATGGCGACCAAGCTCTGCGAGGGCGGGCACGTCCGCGTCAACGGCAACTCGGCAAAGCCGTCGACGAAGGTCCGTGCCGGCGATGTGGTCCATGCCTTGATCGCCGAACGTGAGCGAATCGTCGAGGTGGTACGGCCGATCGAAACGCGCGTCGGCGCGCCGGTCGCCGTCACGTGTTACGTCGACAACAGCCCACCGCCACCCATCCGAGAGATCGCGCCCGGCATCAAGGCGGTCCGCGGGGAGGGCCGGCCGAGCAAGCAGCTTCGCCGCAAGCTCGAGCGGATGCTGCGGGACGGCCGGCGCTGATGGCCCCAACGCACGTCGGGAAGCGCGATCCAACTGCCCCGACATGTCCTCCGCGTGTGCCTACGCTCGCATCGGCGGTGAGGTACCGTGCCGGCCATATGAGCCTGCCCGGGACCGAAGACCGACCACTGATCCATCCGGTCACCGGAGAGCGGATCGTCTTCCGAAAGCGTTCGAGAGACACCAACGGCGAGCTCCTCGAGATGAGCCTCTTCCTGGCCCCCCAGGGCTTCATCGCGGCGGCGCACGTCCACCCGAACCAGGAAGAGCGCTTCGAGATCGCTGGAGCTCCCGTGATCTTCAAGGTCGCCGGGAAGGAGCGGCTCTACCAGCCGGGAGAGGTCGTGGTCGTCCCGCCGGGCACCCCGCACGTCTGGTGGAATCCCGGCACTGAGGAGGCGGCGACGCTCGTCCAGTTCCGCCCGTCGCTGAACACCGAGACCTTCTTCGAGACGTTCTTCGGGCTTGCCGCCGATGGCAAGGTCGGCAAGAACGGGCTGCCCAACCCGATGCAGCTGCTCCTTCTCGCCCACGAGTATCGACGCGAGATGCAGCTGCCAGCGCCGGCAAGCTGGGTCATGGGGCCGATCGCGATGCTCGCCGCGCCGTTCGCCCGAGCACTCGGCTACCGCGGCCGGTACGACAAATACAGTGGGGATTCCCCGCGCGAGTAGCGGGCTCCTGTGACGCGGTGCCCGCCACAGGGAATCCGCGAACCCGGTGGCTAGCGCGAGTCGTCGTCCCGATCGCCTTCGAAAGCGGTCGCTACGCATGCAGCACGCGCTGAACCGGCGACCCGAACCGCGTCGACGTCGCATGAAGCTCGCCTGGGCATCGATCTAGCGGTGGAGCCTAGGTCGTCATTCCGAGGCATCTCGCGCCTCGTCAGGTTGTCGCTGGCAAGGCGGCGGACGGTAGCGGTCGGGAGGCTGGGACTCATTCGATGGCAGCGATGCGGCAAGTACGCGGGCGACGCTTTCGATGCGGTCGCTATCGAGGTCGTTTGCGGCGGAAAGAACCCGGACGATCGAGCGGTCTGACTCGAGAAGGACGCCGTTGTATGACTTGGGCGCCCGAAAGATCGGCCAACTCCCGTCGACGAAGCAAAGGACCGGCGTCACCTGCGGCAGCGGATCGACGCCGCCTTCGCTCAGAGCTCGAATGACCGCCTTGACCTGCCACTCCATGTTGTCGGCCAACTTCGAGCGGTCACGCCCACCGACGGTGAGCCTCAGGTCGGTGCTGAAGAATCCACCTCGATCGACGACCCGGATCATGCCCTCCCAGTGCTTCGCGTCGACGACGAAGACGCCAGCCGGCGCGATGACGATGTGATCGATGTTGCCCTTCGTGCCACGGACCTTGCGATCGTTCAGGAGGATCAACCCTGGAACCTCGGGGAACGCCTTGCCCAGCCGTTCCTCGCCGACCGCGCCGATCCTCCAGGCTCGGATCGACTGGGGCTCGTCGGCGAATCGGTTGATCAACCCACCGATGCGACTGCCCCAGCGGTCCCTGCGTTCGGTCTCGCGCTTGTCGACGCGGCGCGCGTACTCGCGCCTTGCTGAGGCGCCGGCGACGCCAGGTTCAATAGGAGCAGGGGAGGGGACGATCGCGATCGGCGGACAAGCAACGCAGAGCATTTTCCGACGCGCGCGGTCATAGACGGCCTCCGTGCCGGCCCGCAGCAGCGTGCCGCACTTCGAGCACGGCCCGTCGTACTTGACGATCCACCCCGACATCGCGGCGGCAAGGTAACGAACCCTCGACCACGTGTCGATGGAAGGACGTTCGGGGCTGAGGCGTCTTTCAATTAGTCGACTTCGTCCGGGCTGTTCGTCGTCACGGTAGGGCGGCCATCCTGATCGCCCGCGCAGACGAGGAGTCCATCCATGTCCCAGTTCATGCTCGCCGTCTATTCGTCCGATGAGCCCCGTGAGCCGATGTCCGAGGAGGAGATGCAGGCAGGGTTCGCGCTCGTGCAAGCGATTGAAGAGGAGATGCGCGCAGAGAACGCGCTCGTGTTCAGCGGCCGGCTGCTCGAGCCCGCTCGGGCGAAGGTCGTTCAGCCGCGCCGCCGCGTCGGCAGGGGCACGACCGACGGGCCATTCGCCGAGACCAAGGAGCAGATCGGCGGCTTCTACATCGTCGAGGCGCCGACCCTGGATGCCGCGCTCGCGTGGGCGTCGAAGGTCACCGACGCCATCGATACCCCGATCGAGGTCCGACCGTTCATGGATGTGCCCGCACGGTAAGCGCCCATCCCCACCCGGCGTCTGGCGTAGGGTGGGGGAGTGAGCGAATCTACCGCCGACCTCGTCATCACGGGGTGCATCGCCCTCGTGCACGACGCGGACGAGGGCATCACGTTCCTGGAGAACGCGACGATCGTCGTTCGCGACGGCGTCATCGAGTCCGTCACCGCCGGCGGCGCAGCACCTGAGGCCGGGGTAGGGGAGCGCATCGATGCCCGCGGGCAGGTGGCGATGCCCGGGCTCATCAACTGCCACACCCACGCGCCGATGGTCACCCTGCGCGGCGTCGCCGAGGACGTCGCGACCGACGAGTGGTTCAACGACTTCGTCTGGCCGATCGAGTCGAACCTGACCGAGAAGGACGTCGAGCTGGGCGCCCGGCTTGCGATCGCCGAGATGCTTCGCGGTGGCGTCACGACCTTCGCCGATCACTACTTCCTCATGGAGACCATCGCCCGCGTCGTGACCGAGACCGGGATCCGAGCCCACCTCGGCGAGGCCTTCTTCTCGTCCCAGGGTCCGGAGGGGCGCGAGAAGTCGCTGCGGTTCGCGCTCGAGCATCGCGGCACCGCCGGCGGCCGGATCACCACCGCCCTTGCCCCGCACGCGCCGTACACCGTCGACGACGCCGACCTCGCTACCACCGCCGAGCTCGCCCGCGAGCACGGGCTGCCGATCCACATCCACGCCTCGGAGAACCGCGACCAGGCCGAGACCAGCCTGGCGCGCCACGGCGTCACGCCGATCGAGGTCCTGCAGCGGACCGGAATCCTCGACACCGACGTCCTCATCGCGCACGGCACGGGAATCCTCGACCGCGACCTGCCCGTGCTCGCGGCCGCGACCGGCCACGTCGCCGTCGCGACCGCGCCGCGCGGCTACCTCAAGTTCGCCTGGCCGACGACCACGCCAATTCGAGCCCTGCGCGAGATCGGGATCGACGTCGGCCTCGCCACGGACGGCGCCGCCTCGAACAGCTCGCTCGACGTCTGGGAGTCGATGGCCCTGATCGCCCTCATCCAGAAGTCGACCACCGGCGATCCGCGCTGGATGACGTCGAAGCAGGCCCTGCACCACGCGACGCTGCAGAGCGCCCGCGCGGTCGGGCTAGGGGAGTCGATCGGCAGCCTCGCGCCCGGTCGGCGCGCCGACATCATCCTCGTCGACCTCACCGGCCCGCACACCCAGCCGATTCACGACCTCGCGGCCACCCTCGTGCACAGCGCCCGCTCCTCGGACGTCCGGACGACGATCGTCGACGGCCGGGTCCTCATGCGCGACCGGGAGCTGCTCACGATCGACGTGCCGGCCGTCGTCAAGGAGATGGGGGAGCGGATGCCGGCCCTGCTCGACCGAAGCCACGGCAAGCGCATCCAGGACTACGACACGTAACAAGGACAAGAGGTGGGCGAATGCCGTGGACTCCCTCGATGGGTTGAGTCCACCCAGAGATCAGGGGAAGAAGCGAATCGACTCGACCATCGCCCGAAGTGCAGCCTTGTCTTCCGATGAGGTGCCTGGGAACTCCTGGCCGAGGAGGACCATGCGGAGGCCGTCGACGTCGATGATTTAGAGGTTCCAGATGTTGTCCGGGCCTTGCGCGTAGATGCCGGGCTCCCAGGGGCGCCAGCTGTCACAACGCGAGATGTCCGAGGGTGCCGTAAGAGTCACGAACCGGCCGTCATACCCGCCCAGCTCGACGCCAACCGGTTTGGTCACCTCGAGCAGCGGGTGGGCGCGGATCGCCCCCACGAAGTCCTTGACCGCCGGTCCGACCGGAATGCTCGGCGGTCCGTATGTGGCAGGCAGGCACGGATCGGCGTGGAGGCCGGCCCTGTTGGACCACCCGATCACGAGTGCCGATCCGTCAGGGCCCACCGAGGACTCCGGCCTGCTCGGATGGACGACATCGAGATCCGGAGGCGCGCTCCAGCCGACAGGAACCGTGATCTCGATTCGCAGGGTCTGCGCGTGCGGAGGCTCGGGACCACAGTCGGCCATCGCGCACTCGCCCCAGCCGATGGCCGGGGGCGTCAGGACGAAGCGTCCCGGCCCTACGCCGCCTTGACGCAGGTTCGGCAGGCCCGTTGGCAGGGGGGTGACGCCTGGGTCGGCGGAGGCGGTTGGGGTGCGACTGGCCGCTGGCGTCGAGCTGGTGTGCGGGCGTGCAACGGCGGTCGCCATGGATGATGGCGTGATCGGCTCTACCGGCACGCCCGTGGGGGCGCACCCGACGATCAGACCCGTCGTGAGCAATACCGACATCGCGCCGCGGACGGTCATCACCGGGACACGTCCAGCCAGCCCGCGAATGAGCCCTCGATCGCCAGTCGGAGGCCGGTCGAGGGAACGATCAGCTCGGCCATGAGATGGGGGACGGAGCCGCTTCCGACGTGCTCGAGGTGCCGGATGATCGCCGACTCGTCCGGCGCAAGACAGGCGAAGCCCGACCGACCAGCCGCTCCCTCATCTCCCGTGGCCACTGGCCCGGGGACGATCTCCCCAGTTGACGTGATTTCATCGCCGGACCGGAAGCGCGTGCGACAGCTGCCCTCCGCTCTTACGCTTGCGTCCATGTCCACGGAGCCGTCGGAGCGGAGGACACCAACCGGCGTCGCGCCCCACTTGTCGCTGACCATGACGCCAGATCCATCGGCGGCCCACTGCACGAGGAGCCGGAGGCTGTCGGGGACCGGTACCGACGTTGCCGCGCCGGTGCGACCATCTACGAAGCTCACCTGAGGCTCGCGTTTCCAGTCCGTGATGTTGTCTGGGTCGCCGACGAGCAAGTCCCAGGCGATGGCGACGCGATCGCCTGGCCCCCAGAATGGGCCAACCGGCATCAGCACGGACGGGAAGTACGGCAACGTCGGAAGCTGCTCCACATTCTGGATGATCCCCGGGACGGCCATCGGCGACGCGGTCGGTCGGAGCAGGTCGAAGATCTCCCAGCGCATCGTCATCCGGATGTCGTCGGTGCTGCTCGGGATGGCGAGCAACCCGCTCGCCGACACGGCGCCAATCGGCCTCGGGTATCCGGTTCCCAGATCGTTGACCCATGCGCCGAGAAGCGCGGCGATCTCGCGCTCGGCGCCGTCGGTGCGCACGCCGATGACGTGGACGATGGGTTCGCCTGCGGCGACCTCCAGGCGCAGGAAGACCGCCTCGTAGGCGCTGCTCAGTGGTGGCGGGTCCTTGCGGAGGAGCAGGGCCCCGGCCACCAGGGCACCGAACAACGAAAGCATCAGGAGGCCGACCAGGACGACCCGGCCGAGCCGCGGTGTTGGGCCAAGCCGATGGGTGTTGGTCCCGACCCGGGAACTGATCCGCGCGGCGACCTCCATCGTGGACGGCGCGTCGTTGATGTCCTCGGCCTGCGACGCGAGGAAGGAGCGGATCTCGCGATCGAGCTGGTCGTCGGGCATTCGAACGGTCATGGCCGTGACTCCTCCAGCTCGCTGCGCAGCAGTTCTCTGGCCGAGCGGAGGCGCGAGCGAACCGTCTCGTTGGGCGAGCCGACGATCGCCGCCGTCTCGGCCACCGAATAGCCCGCGTGCAGGTGCAGGGCGACGACCGCCCGCTGCTCGGGTGACAGGCGAGCGAAAGCGGCGCGCAGGGCGGTGAAGGTGGATGGCTCCGATGCGCCCTTGTCCGGCGGCTCGATCGGCGTCACATCCGAGCGCGGCGTGAGCACCCTGCTGAGCCACGACTGGCGGCGCCTGCTGATCCGAATAGCCTCGCGCATGACGATCCGGTCCAGCCAGGGCCGCAGTCGCGACTCGTCGTGAAGCGAGGCGCGCCCGCGCCAGGCCTGCTCGAGGCCGACCTGCACCGCGTCCGCGGCATCGCCGGCGTCCCGACAGACCAGGCGGGCCAGGCGGACCAGTCGGTCGTAGTGGTCTGCGACGAAGGCGGCGATGACAGCGTCGGAGCTCAGCCGCTCCACTTCCGCCGCTCGCTCGACCGTCATGTCCATGTCCCTCTATGGCGTGTCAACCCTAAAGAGGGAGGCAAGGGGCCGAACGGGGCAAAAGTCGATCTAACCATCCGAGCGCCCGCGTGACCCCGTAACCGCCGTCGGCTGCGAAACGGAGCAAACCTCGTCCGACGACACGCGAGTTGATCGCGGGTCATGCGCGGTGCGGCTCGTCGAATCGGTACCATCCGGCCGCCGTTCGTCGGAAGCAGCAGGAGGAATGCAGGCATGGACTGGGTTGTCGTCGCGGTGCAGTGGCTGCACGTGCTTCTGGGCATCTTCTGGTTCGGAGCCGTGCTCTACAGCGACTTCATCCTGATTCCGGCGCTCAACACGCTGCCACTCGGCACGCAGAAGACGGTCGCGGCGGCGCTAGGGGCGCGTGCCAACCGCATCCTGCCGCCGGTGGCAATCGCGGTCGTCCTGCTCGGGATCGTGCGGGGCACCATGTTCGGCCCGATCAAGTCCATCGAGGCGTTGGGGACGCCCTACGGAATCACGTGGCTGGTGGCCCTGATTGTCTCCATCGCGACCGTCATCTTCGCCATCCGCGTTCTGGGACCCGCCCTGGAGCGGCTCGGGTCCATCCCGGACGCCGAGGCGTTTAACCCAGACGGCTCAGCCAGCGCGCGGTTGACCATGCTCGTCGCCCAGGCCAAGCGAACCGCGTTCCTCGAGCTGGGCCTGTTCCTGGTCATCTTCACCTGCATGATCCTGATGCGGTTCGGCCTCTGAGTTTTCGCGAGGAGACGGAGCAATCCTTGCCCGACGACACGCGAATTGATCGTTGGCTAATGCGCAGCGCGCCCGGTCAAGGCGCGTCTAATGCCCACCCAGCGCGATCAACTCTCGCTTGCTTCGATTGGGCCTTCAGGGCGGTAGACCTTGACTCTCCGGACGGAGAGCACGGGGCGTCAGCCCTCGTCGCGCGCGGCGCCTGTCACCGCCCGCAGGCCCATCGCGATCAGCCACGCATCTGTGATCAGGAGCCCCGCCCGCTGCCAGAACCCGGTTTCGGGTCGGATCACCGACAGCCCCAGGCAGGCGATCGAGACGACGCCGACCGCGACCGACGCCCGCCCGAGCAGCGGCGTGCGCTTCGCAAGAGTCGGAGCCGCCGACGGCCCAATCGCGGCGAGGGCGAGGTAGCCCAGTCCTGCAAGCACTGAGTGCGTTCGATCGCCCTCTTGGGACTCCCCAAGCGGGGCAAACGCGATCCCGACCGTGAGGAGCACGTTCGCACCGAGGACCACGGCCGCCCGCGTGCCGAGGAACCGTCGCGCCGGGATGGCCGCCGCCCCGGCGGAC
This sequence comes from Candidatus Limnocylindrales bacterium, assembly GCA_046707905.1. Classification (GTDB taxonomy): domain Bacteria; phylum Chloroflexota; class Limnocylindria; order Limnocylindrales; family CSP1-4; genus UBA5189. The sequence continues at coordinate 7,925 of JBKKDM010000110.1, read as the reverse complement.
ACGGCGAAGGCCGCGAACCCCAAGTTCACGAGCCCACGAGTCGACGCGTCGACGGCGGCGAGATCGCTGATGGGGTCACGGATGGGTGAGTATCCCGGCGTCATGGCTCCGGACACGACCCAGGCGGTGATGAACGCGGTCGGGCCGACGACGAGGCCGGCGCTGAGGGCGCGGTCGCGATTGCTGAGCGGGTCGTTCGTTGGCATTTGGGGCAGCGTACAGGGGCTCGATACCGACACGCGAACCCGAGCCTCGCTCCAGCCGCGAGCGCCATCGGCCGCGTCGCCGTCGCGACCGCGCCGCGCGGCTACCTCAAGTTCGCCTGGCCGACGACCACGCCCGTTCGAGCCCAGCGCGAGATCGGCATCGACGTGACGCTCGTGCACAGCGCGCGCTCCTCGGACGTCCGCACGACGATCGTCGACGGCCGCGTCCTGATGCGCGACCGCGAGCTGCTGACGATCGACGTGCCGGCAGTCGTCAAGGAGATAGGGGAACGGATGCCCGCCCTCCTCGACCGCCGCCACGGCAAGCGGATCCAGGACTACGACACCTGATCTCCCGTGACACTAGTCGCCCTTCTGACGGCCGGTCACCGGGCGACGGGGTGCGGAAAGCCGCGGACCTCCAGCCCGACGGTTCCGGCTTCGGCTCGATGCCCGTCGAACGTCGCGTCGGCGTGCATCGTCTGGATGATCCCTTCACCGAGATCGTTCGGCGTGACCGCGCCCCAGCTCGCGGCCAGCCGGTGCCGCCGCCCGCTCCTGCCGATCGCGCTGACGCGAAGCCCGCTGACGTCCGGTCGAGCGCGGATCAGACCCGTGATGCCGGAGGCGATCTCCTCGACCTGCCGTCCATCGCTCGTCCAGAGGATGTGGATGGGGATGACCGACGGCAGGCGCCCGAATAGGCGGGTCCCGACGCCGAACACGCCCTCGAGGCGCCGCTCTGGCTCGTCCTCGAAGTGCGTCGCGGACACCCAGACCCAGCGCGAGGGGATCCTTCGACCCCAGTAGTGGTTGAACGTGCCTGGGACGCCGTCAACCGCAACGCGCTCGCCCGCGACGGTGACGCTGCCGGTGAACCGAACGTGGGGCCAGACGACGAGGGTGGTATCGAAGGGCTGGAAGCGTGCGACCAGGCCACCGATCGGGTTCACGAACGTGTCGCCGCTCGTCCAGCGCAGGTCCCATTCGACGTCGCCCGTCCCGCCGACCGCCGCACCCGGTGTCAGCGTGGAACGACCGATCGTCACGTCGCCGGGAGGGAGCCGGAGTGCGGTAGTCTCGTCGTGGATCACGCGCCCGACCTCGTCCAGCCACAGGCTCACCCGGACCTCGCCGCGCCCTGACGCCCGCCGGACGATGAAGTCCAAGAGGAACGCCAGCCGGCCCACGTGGAGCTTCCAGAACCAGTACTCCACGGCCGCGTCGTCGCGGGGCCCGAATGCGTCCATCCGCTGATCCTCCGAGCTCGACCCCCGACGAAGCGTACGCCTCGCTACGGCCCGTATGCTGCGGACATGGACCCGGTTCCCTTCGAACACCTCCCGGAGAAGTTCCGGCTGTTCTCCGTCTGGGCAACGCTCGACAACGCCCTGAGCGGGCCACGCTACGGACTCCCGTCGGATCGCGCCAGCCGGTACCCAAATGTGGTCGTGGCTGCACGGCGGGTGGTGGACGGCATCATCGACCCCGCGGCCTATTCAGAGACCAAAGGCAATCCCAATTCCGAGACCGTTCGCGCATTGTTCAAGAACGCCGGGATCCCGGACGTGTTTCGAGTCACGCGGCCTGCATTCGACGCGGCGTGGTCAAAGCCCGAATCCTCGACCTTTGTCAGCGACAAGCTCGACGAGATCGTGGCGCGACGCCACCGCGTAGCCCACTCCGCCGATGCACTCTCGATTGTCCGAGGTGATCTCTCCGAGGCAACGCGCTTCCTTCACGCACTCGGGGGATGTCTCGACACAGCGATGGAGGCACATGTGAAGTCATTAGTCGCCCGCGGCAAGCGGGCTGCATCCCGAGCTGCGAAGGCCGGCGTCTGACAGACATAACTTAGACGGCAACCAGAAGTAGGAAGGTGCATGATCTTCCGAGCCCGCCGGAGGCCACCCATGCAGATAACCGACATTCCTGCGGCACTCGGTGTCTCTTCTACGGACGACTTCAATCAGCTGGCCGTTGAAGCAGCGGCCTTGGGCGCGCCCGCGATCTCAGCCTTGATGCTCGCGGCTCGTGATGCAGACACAACCATCGCGCAACTCTGTGCGATTAAGGCCTTGGGCTTGATGCAGGACCCGCGAGCCGCGGAGGCACGACAACGGATAGCGAGGCTCGCGCTTCAAGGTGCCCGTGGCAAGGTCGTGCGCGCGGCCGTTGGCAACTCCCGATGGCCATTCACCCGAAGCTGGAACGCTGACGTTCGACTACAGGAACTTGATGCGAGTCCGGCCTCGACCAATCGACGTCGCGTCGCGTCGACTCGCCAGGGCGCCGCGAGGCCTGGCGGCGTATGCATTCACGGGATGCAACGGATGAACTGTGCCCTCTGCAACCGCCGTCGTTTCCCAGGGCCGATCAAGCTCCGACGATAAGGACAGACATAACTCACCTTATCGGAAGTGACTGAACCAGCCGAGAGAGTCCCTCCGCCACGGCTTCGTGAGCTCTGTCTGGCGTTGTCGAACGTCGAGGAGCGGCTGAGTCACGGTGAACCGGCATGGTTCGTGCGCGGACGGATGTTCGCCACGCTCGCGGACCATCACCACGACGATCGGGTCGCGTTCTGGGCCGCGGCGCCAGAAGCCGCGCAGGAGGCGCTCATCGCCAGCGCCCCCGATCGATATTTCCGGCCGCCCTATTACGGCCATCGAGGCTGGATTGGGATGTATCTCGACGTGCCGGTCGATTGGAACGAGGCCGCGGAGCGGCTCCGCGAGGCGCATGCGGTCGTGGCAGCGCGTCGTTGAGCGGCACCCGGGCTCTGCACGATCGGTCCTAGGCCGTCAGAACGTTTACCTCGTATCGAGCGATCGCTCGGTCTCGAGTCACGACGACCGCGTCGAGGCGCCGAGCTTGGGCGACGAGCATCCGGTCGAAGGGATCCTTGTGATGGGGCGGCAGCCGCGCGGCCTCCACTGCGTCCGCGGCCGTGATCGGCAGCGCATCGATGTGGACCGCCTCCAGGGCCGCCAGGAGCTCGTCGGGCGCCTCGAGCCGGCCGGCGATGCGCTTTGCCTCGAGCTCCCAGATCGTGGCCGCTGACGCAAGCACCTCATTCGCAGGATCAGCCATCGACCGATGAGCCGCGCCGCTCAGGCGCGAATCGCCGGCGAGCCACCACAGCAGCGCGTGCGCGTCCACGAGCAGGATCATTCGCCGAAGTCGTCGATCTGCTTGTCCAGCGACTCCTGGAACTCTGGCAACGGGTGGTCGAAGCCGGGATGGATCACCACGCGTCCCTTCCACAAGCCAAACGGGCGCGGTTCCCGGCGCTGCACGTAGGGCACCAGTCGCGCCACCGGCCGCCCAGCCCGGGCAAGCGTGATCTCCTCCCCTGCCTCGACTCGCTCGACGAGCCGGGAGAGGTGGGTCTTCGCCTCATGGATGTTGACCGCCTTGTCCACGTCTCGAACCCTAGGCAGTTAGTCCAGGTTAGTCAACTTGAACGATGGTTTAGGTGATGGCGACCGGCCGCTCGATCGCGATGTCCGGCATGAACCGGCGGTCGACGAGGACCCGGATCACGTAGCCCAGGCGGAGGTCCGCCCCGTCGAACGACGGCGCGAGGTCGTCCGGCAGGCGCAGCGAGGCCCGCGCACTGCCACCGGCGAACTCCCCCTCCTCCAGGTTCCACCGCGAAACGACGGTGTTGACGCCGTTCGGGGCGTTCGAGCGCCGGTGCAACTCCACCCGCGCCGGGCCACTCGGTGCTCCCGGCCAGTTCACGACGACCTCGAGCGGCGTGCCGGGTATCGCCGGCAAGGGCGACTCGATGCTGATCGTTGCGCCCTCGATGTCGACCGTCTGGAGCATCGACTGCCCGCCCTGGACGCCGACGCCCGCAGCCAGCAGGTTCGGGTGCTGGGCGATGGGCACGAGGGTTGCGAGGTACGGGTCGAACTTCATGGAGACGTTCCAGCGGACCTCGAGCGCCCAGGCCACGATCGCCTCGCCGAGGTGGGCCGTCGGCGGGCCCAGCTGCGGCCCCGGGATCGCAAACGCCGCCGAGAACAGGTCACCCGGCGCGAGTCGCGTCGGGATCGCCGGCTCGAGGAACGGCGAGGTGCTGAAGAGCTGGCCGTTTGCCTCGACCCAGCTGTTGGTGGTGGTCGTATCGCCCTGGCGCTCGGTCGTCGATTGCAGCTGCTCGACGAGGCGCAGGCCCACGAGGCGCAGGTTCGCGGCGTTGGCCCGGATCTCGTGGTTCGCGATGAGGTCGATGCGGCCGCGAATCGGCTCGCCGACCATCGCCGCCCCGTCGACGGTGATGCTGCCGCCCAGCGAGCCGTCGGTCCTCCGGAGGAGGTCCTCGATCCGGACGTCGTGGAGCGGGTGACTCCCCTGCCGGCCGGCCAGCCGGTGCCCGTTGAGCGCGTCGAACGGCGACGGAGCGCTCCCGCTGTGGCTCGTGAAGGACATCCCGGCGAGCGTACCCCCTCCCCTACCCGCGGAGCGCCCCGAGCAGGTCGCTGTACCGATCGGTCCAGGCGCGGCGATCGCTCGCGTGGGCGGTCGCCCACTCCGGCCCCGTCACGAGGTCCGCAACGTCGGTGTACGCCCGCCCGACGACGACCCACCTCGAAGCATCAGCCAGCCCGATGAGCTCCGCCGCGGGCAGGTCCGTGCCCACGATCGCCACGAACCCGTTGTCGCGGGCCGCCGCAGCGACGACCGGCTCCAGGTCGAGGAAGCGATTCGAGATGTGGACGGCGATGACCCCACCGCGCTCGACCGTGCGCATCGCCGTCGCCAGCGCCTCGGTCGTCAACAGGTGGACCGGGACGGCATCGGACGAGAACGCGTCGAGCACCAGGAGATCGAACGAGTCGAGCGGCGTGCGCTCGAGCTCCAGCCGGCCGTCGCCGACGACGACCTCGATCGACGCAGGCGAATCCGCGAGGTACCGGAAGCTCGCCGGATCACGCGCGATGTCGACCACCGTCGGGTCGATCTCGAAGAAGCGGAACGAGTCGGTCGCTCGACCGTAGGCGGCGATGGCGCCAGCGCCGAGCCCGACCGCGCCGATCCGCATCCCTGGTCGGTCGGCCTGCATCGACCCGAAGACCTCGCCGAGCGGCCCGGCCCGGTGGTAGTAGCTCAGGGGCTGGCCGGCGTACGGACCGTCGAGCATCTCGCGCCCGTGGGTCGTCGTCCCGGAGGTGAGCACCCGCAGACCGGGCTGCGGCTCCTCCACCCGGTAGGCGCCGTAGAAGCTCCGCTCGAGCCGGATCAAGGTCGGCCCGCCGCCGAAGCCGACGGCAACCGCGACAGCGATCGCCACCAGCGCGGGGACGCCGAAGAGGCGTCGACGGCCGGCCGCAGCCGCCGACGTGGTCTCGGACGCAGCCGCGAGCAGGACCGCGACGGCGAGGACGAGCAGCCCCTCGACCGGCACCTTGAACAGCACCGGTGCGAGGACCCCCGCCGCGATTCCGCCGACCGCACCGCCGAGGGCTACGTGCAGCGAGTACGTGGTCAGGTGCGCCGGATCGGGTCGATCGGCGGCCAGCCAGCCGTGCAGTGCCAGGCCCGCCGCGGCGAGCGTTGCCAGCAGCAACCCGATCGCCGGCACGATGGAGAGCTGGATCACGCCGAGCTCCCGCAACGCCACGAGGAGCGCGAGGACCGGCAGCGCCAGGGCCCCGAGCCGCCAGCCGATCGGGACCGGCCGGAGGTAGGCGAGGATGAGCGTCGCGAGGTAGACCGTCAGCGGCACGATCCACAGGAACGGGACCGCGGCGATGTCGGTCGAGATGTCGGTCGTGACGCCGATCAGGAGCGCGGCGGGCACCGCCGCCAGCAGGACCCAGCGGAGCCGTCGCCGCACGGCTGGACGCGGCTCGGCGTCGCGCAGGGTGGTGATCGCCGGTTGGCCCTTCCGATGAACCACGACCGCCTGGACGATGGTGGCCACGGCAAAGATGCCGAAGCCGATCGACCACCACCGCGCCTGGTCGAGCACGTCGAGGTTCGGCTCGACGAGCGTCGGGTAGGCGACGAGGCCGATCAGGCTGCCGGCGTTCGACGCGGCAAACAGTCGATAGGGCTCGGTCCCGCCGGGTAGCGCCGCGTACCAGCGTTGCGTGGTCGGGCTCGCGCTCGACAGGACCAGGAACGGCAGGCCCACCATCGCTCCCAGGACGAGCACGAGCCACAGGGCCGTCGGGATGCCATCGGGTGGACGGGCGAAGGACGGCACGGCCAGCGGCGCCGCGACCAGGAACGCCAGCGCGGCGATCGCCGACCCAACCTGCAGCCACGTGTGCCGTCGTAACCCGAGTGTCGTGAACGCCAGGTGGGCCCACGCATAGCCCGCAAGCAGCGTGCACTGGAAGAACACGAGCGCGGTGGACCAGACAGCGCTCGATCCGCCGTAGGTCGGCAACAGCGACCGCGCGACGAGCGGTTCGACGAGGAACGCGAGCGCCGCCGCGAGGAACGCGACGAGGACGAACCGCAACGCCTCGGCCCGGGAGACGGGCGAGCCGCTGCCCCGATCAGCGACCAGGGCTGACCCATCTCGATGCAGCAGCCGGTGACCAGGCCGATGAGGGCTGCATCTCGCGCTCGATGCTAGCAAAGGCACCTGCCTGCCAGACTGGACCCAGTGGCTCCCCGGACCCGCCTCCAGTTCCTGCGGCCGTTCACGACCCGCTTCGTCAACCCGATCACGCGCCTGGTCGCCGGTTGGCTGCCGGGCTTCGGGATCATCCGCTACCGCGGTCGCAAGTCGGGCAAGGAGTACCGGACGCGCATGAACATCTTCCGCAAGGGCGACCGGATGTTCTTCGCGCTCACCTACGGCTCGGATGTCCAGTGGGTCAAGAACGTCCTGGTGGCGGGTGCGCTCGATGTGCGGTCCATGGGCAGGGACGCGCACCTGGTGGAGCCGGAGCTGTACGTGGATCCCGGACGCCGCGACATGCCGCTGCCTGTTCGACTGGTCCTCGGGCTGATGAACGTCACCGAGTTCCTGCGGATGCGGATCGCATCCGATGTTATGGAGACGTAAGCCGGAATCGAAAACCGGCCGGCCGCGTTCGAGCGTAGAGGTGGGTGTGGGCTCCTATGGAGGGCCATCACGCACGAGGTACCACCAGATGATTCGACGCGCTCCCCTGCTCCTCGCCCTGACCGCCGCGCTCGTGGGCACCGTTGCCTGCTCCAGCCCCGGGGTCACGACGGCACCGGCGACCGTCGCCCCGGCGACCCAGCCGCCCGCCGCCACCGCGGCTCCTGCCACCGCGGCCCCTGCCCCCGCGGCCCCTGCCACCGCCGCGCCCACTGAGGCGACCGTGAATGCCGAGGCCGTCGGCGCGGCCGGCACCATCCTGGTCGATGGGGCGACGGGCCTGACGCTCTACATCTTCACGAAGGACACGAAGGACAGCGGGAAGAGCGTCTGCATGGGCGAGTGCCTGGTTACCTGGCCGGCCCTGACGGTCGCAGCCAGCGAGACCCCGACCGGCGGCGATGGCGTCACCGGCACCCTCGGGACCATCACCCGCGAGGACGACGGCACGCTCCAGGTCACCTACAACGGCCTGCCCCTGTACTTCTTCAAGAACGATGCCGAGCCGGGCGACCTCAACGGCGTTTACGAGAACTGGGAGACGGTCGCGCCCTAGCGCACCCTCCGCAGCCGCTTCCGCTCCGGGCCCCGGCGCCACCGCGCCGCGGGCCCGGAGCTATGTCCGG
>JBKKDM010000109.1:0-9683 GCA_046707905.1 Candidatus Limnocylindrales bacterium | reverse complement strand
ATCCGGGCCGAGGGGATCGAGGGCGCGAGCCTCCTCGACATCGGAGGCGGCGTTGGCGCGATCCAGCTCGAGCTGCTTGCTTCGGGCCTGGGGATTGCCACGTCGGTGGATGCCTCGGAGGCCTACGCGGCGATCGCGCGTTCCGAGGCGGATCGACGAGGGTTCGCAGATCGCACGAGCCACCGGATCGGAACGCTCACAGACCTCGCGGACGAGGTCGGGTCCGCGGATATCGTCACGCTGGACAAGGTCGTGTGCTGTAACGCCGACCTGCCGCTCCTCCTTGGTGACGTCGTGCTTCGCGCCAGGCGGATGGTCGGCATCGTCTATCCCCGCGATCGGTGGTGGAACGGCATCGCCGCGGCCGTTCTCGCCGCCTGGGGCCGCCTGAGCCGCGACTCGACGCGCTGGTACGCCCACAGCGAGACGGAGCTCGACAACATCCTCTCGTCCGGAGGCTTCGAGCGTCGCGAGATCGATCGGACGTTCATCTGGCAGGTCGCGCTCTACGTGCGACCAAGCGATCAGGTCAGCGGGTCGGCCTCGTCCTGAGCGCCGCGACCGCCGGACGGACGGCCGTCGTCGCCACGCCGGCCAGGCGCCTCACCACCATGGCCCGGTGCGAAGTCCCTGGCGGACGCGGCGCCCGCATCCTTCTTCAGGTGACCCGGCGCCCACTCGCTGCGGCCCGGCCCATCGGCTCGATCCCGGTCCGTCTCGCGCACGCCACCGGGATCGCCCCCGCCGTGACCCTTGCCGCGGCCGTGGCCGCCGACCTTACCCCTGCCCGGCATCGCGGTCTCCCGACTCACGGTCGCCCCGGTCGCCCTGGCCGGAGCGCGTCGTGCTTTCGGCGTCGCGCTTCTGGTCCTGGGCGCTCGATCGCCCGACGTCCACGGACTCCTCGAACTGGCCCTCGTCGTCGCGGCGGACGTAGCGCTCGTCGTTCCCGGTGTCGATTCGCTCTCGATCGGACATGAAAGCCTCCTTGCTTGCCCCCGATCGTGGGCGCGGGTCGCTAACGGGGACGTTGCACGCCCGGCTCTGAGGCTGCAGGCGGCGGTCAGGCAGGAAGGCTGAACCAGAACGTGGTCGTACCGTGCTCGGAGGTCGCGCCGACGCGTCCACCCGCCTCCTCGACGAGTCGCTTCACGATCGCCAAGCCGATTCCCGCGCCGCCGGACGCCCGGTCCCGCGACCGCTCGACCCGGAAGAACCGCTCCCACACGCGGGGGAGGTCCTCGGCCGGGATCTCCGCGCCGCTGTTCGTGACCCGGACGACCGCATCGCCCGCCTCGCGCGCCACCGCGACCCGCACGGTGCCATCGGCGGGGGTGTAGCGGACGGCGTTCTGGAGGAGGTTCGAGATGACCTGCGCCAGCTCGTCGGCCCGCGCGTGGACGACGACGCCGTCCGCAATCGCCAGCGTGACCGGGATCGAACGACGTGCGAACGACGGCGACGCGAGATCGACCGCCGACCGTACGAGGGCGCCCAGATCGAGGTCCTCGGGCATCGGGCGCTCGTCGTCCGCTCCCGCGAGGGCGTCGAGCGAGCTCGCCAGCCGCGTCAAGCGATCGACTTCCTCGCGCAGCGAATCGAACGTCGCCGGGTCGGGCGGCAGGACGCCGTCGCGCAGCGCCTCGAGATAGCCCTGGAGGTTCGTGAGCGGGGTTCGCAGCTCGTGCGTCGCGTTGACCACGAACTCGCGACGGACGGCATCCTGCTCGGCCAGCCGGTCGACCATCACGTTGAAGGCGTTCGCCAGTGCCCGGACCTCGGTGGGGCCCTCGACGGGCGCCGTGGCCCGAAGGTCGCCCTGGGCCGTCCGCTGTGCTGCCTCCGCCAGCCGCTCGATCGGCCGCGCGATGCGCCGGGCGAGGAACATCCCGACGACCAGAGCCGCGACGGCGGCCACGACTGCGGCCACGAGGACGACCTCCGTGACGCTCTCCTGGAACATCGCGGCCGCGTCGCCGGTGGGTGCGTCGACCGCGTCCATCAGGTCCATGAACGTCTGCGAGCCGATCCGCATGACCCCGACCGCGAGGATCGCCAGCGCGATCGCGACCACCACCAGGGCCGCGAGGACGATCCGCGTCGCGATGCCGTCCGGCCGCATGAGCCCCCTCACGCCGGGTCTCCGCCGGGGCGGCTCGCGCCGCTCGCGCGCCGGCGCTCGACAGGACCTGCGGCCCGGTAGCCGACCCCGCGGACGGTCGCGACGTAGCGTGGGTTGGTCGCGTCGTCGCCGAGCTTCTCGCGCAAGCGCTTGATGTAGACGTCGATCGCGCGATCCATGACGTCGCCCTCGCCCGAACCGTGGATTCCATCCAGCAGCTGGTCCCGCGTCATCGCCCGGCCGTCGGCGTCCAGCAGGATCGCGAGGAGCCGAAGCTCCAGCGCGGAGAGTGCGACCGGGACCCCGCCTACACGCGCCTCGTGCCGCGCCGCGTCCACCACGAGGTCGTCGCGAACGAGCTGCTCGTCGGAGGCCAGCGATTCACCCAGGGGCCGCTCGGTCCGGCGGAGGATCGTCCGTACGCGCACGACCAGCTCGGCGGGGGAGAAGGGCTTGGGCAGGTAGTCATCGGCCCCCTCGGACAGCCCCAGGATCCGGTCGCCCGTCGAGCCGCGCGCGGACAGGACCAGGATCGGAGTCTCGCCCATCGCCCGCGCGCGCCGGATCACGGACAGGCCATCCAGGCCGGGCAGCATCAGGTCCAGGACCACGAGCCGCGGCTGCGCGTCCTCGATGGCTCGCAGGGCGGCCGGGCCATCGGCGGCCGTGATCACCGGGTACCGCTCCCGCTCGAGGTAGGTCCGGACAAGCGCGACGATCTTGGGGTCGTCGTCGACGACGAGGATCGGGGCATCGGGAGCGGCCATCAACGGAATCATCGGTCCCGGGAGCGTCGCGGACAACCGTGACGCGTCGATGACACAGGAGACGCAGCGAGCCCCGGGCCGACCACCCGGGGCTTCAGCGTGGATTGCGGATCTCTCCGGGCAAGGAAACGCGCCATCCGTCGAATAAATCCGATGGATGACGCATTCCCAACGATATGGTCGGTCTCGCTGCAGCGGCGCCATATCGCCGGGCCGTGCACATCGCAGCCGCATCGAACCCGCCGGCCGGCCTCGAATCCGCCGGTTGGGCCCTATCATCGAGCCGTGCCGCCGATCGACGAGCTGATCCGAATCGAACCCATCTACCTCGGCCGCCTCGAGCGCCAGGGGATCTTCACGACGGGCCTCCTCCTGGAGGTGACGGAGACGATCACGCGTCGCCAGAACCTGGCCGACCAGGTGGGCGCCACCACCAACGACGTCGAGCTGTGGCGCGACGAGGCCCAGATGCTGAACCTCGCGGGCTTCGGGGCGGCGGAGCATCGGCTCCTCAGCCAGGTCGGGTTCGAGGGGCTCGAGGACATCCTCGAGGCCGATCTCGACACGTTTCGCACCCGGCTCGGCCGCGCCGCGGACGAGCTGAAGATGGAGCCACCGTCGGATCTCACGATCGAGGGCTGGTGGGACCAGGCGCACACGCTCGCCGTATAGGCGGCACGTGGCTGGTCGCTGCAGCCACGGCGCTCGTCCTGCTCGGTGGCGCGATCGTGCCGTTCCTCAACCCGATCTATGTCCGCTTCGAACAGGACCGTACCGGGGCATCGGCGCTGACCGGCTATTCCGCGGCGCAGCTCGACCAGGTCACGGGATCGATCCTTGGCGACCTCGTGCTGTGGCGCGGTGACTTCGGGGTCACGGTGGACGGCGCACCCGTGCTGAAGGCGCAGGAGGTCGATCACATGGTCGACGTCCGGAGCGTGTTCGCAGGCTTCTTCGCGCTCGTGCTGGCGGCGGCCGCGGTGCTCTTCATTGCGTTTCGGCGGGCGCGCGGCACGGAGGCGCGGGCCGCCACGTGGCGCGCGGTCGCGAGCGGTGCTCGCGGGTTGGCGATCGGGATCGCGGCCGTGAGTGCCTTCACGCTCCTCGCCTTCGAGGCCGCGTTCGAGGCCTTCCACCGGCTCTTCTTCTCGGCCGGCTCCTACACCTTCGACCCTCGAACGGACAGGCTCGTCCAGCTCTTCCCGGTGGCGTTCTGGTCGGAGACCGCGATCTTCGTCGGGGCGGTGGTCCTGGTGGCCGCGATCGTCACGTGGTGGCTCGCGCGACGCCCGGGCATGGTGTCGGCCTGATGGGCGTCCCGATCGCCCGGATCCTCGGGATCGAGATCCGGGTCTCGCTCAGCTGGACGATCGTGCTCGCGGTCGTGGCGGTCATCGCGGTCGGCCAGCTGACCGCCGTCGATCCCGAACTGCCGACGCACATCGCCTGGATTCTCGGCGCCGTCGTCGCGCTCGGCTTCTTCCTGAGCTCGGTGTCGCACGACCTGGCGCACGCGGTGGTCGCCCGGCGGCGCGGCGTCGACGTCTCCTCGATCGTCGTGTCGTTCTTCGGTGGCGCGACCCCGCTCGACCCGACGTCGCCCGACCCGCGCCACGACATCGCGATCGCTGCCTCGGGGCCGATCGTCAGCCTCGGGATCGGGGCGGTCCTTCTGGCCCTCACCGCCGGCGCGACCGCACTCGGCGACGAGTTCAGCGGTGCGGCCGGCGTGCTCGCCGTGCTGGTCTTCCTCAACTTCGTGCTCGGCGTCGTCAACCTGGTGCCGGCGTACCCGCTCGATGGCGGGCGGATCGTTCGCGACCTGGCGTGGCGCCGTTCCGGCTCCGAGCAGGTCGGCTGGCGCGTGGCCTCGCGGACCGGTCGGATCAGCGGCTACGTCGTCATCGCCGCCGGCGTCGCGATCCTGGTCCTGGAAGGTGGCCCCATGGGCGCCATGCTGGCCCTCACCGGCTGGTTCCTGATCCTGTCGGCCAACGCCCTTCGCGATCGGGTTCGACTCGACGATCTCATCGGCGGGCATACCGTCGCCGAGGCGATGGAGGCCGACCCGATCACGGTCTCGCCGTCGCTGACGGTCGATACCTTCGCCTCGCAGCTGCTCGACGGCGAGTCGCCGCTGACGGCGGTGCCGGTCCTCGACGAGGAGGAGATCGTTGGCGTGCTCGGCGTCCGCCAAGTCCGCGGGATGCGGCGCGACCAATGGGCGACGACGCGCGTGGCCGACGTGATGGTCAAGCCGCCGAAATTCTCGATGCTCGCGCCGGGTGGGCTGATGAAGGACGGGCTCGAGCAGATCCACAAGGCCGGCGTGGATGGGCTTCCGGTCCTCGAGGACGGAAAGCTCGTCGGGATGCTCACTCGACTCGGGGTCGGAACGTTCATCCGGGCGCGCCAGGCCGAATCCACGCCAGCGAAGTGAGCGGCGACCTGCGTTCCGTCGAGGAAGCGCGGTCGGCGATCCTCGCGGCGATCCCGGCGCCGCTCGGGGCGGTGGCGGTTCCCGTCGACGAGGCGCTGGGGCTCGTGCTGGCCGAGGATGTCGCCGCGGCCGTGACGCTGCCACCGTGGGACAACTCGGCGATGGACGGCTACGCGATCCGTGCCGCGGACGTCGCCGCGGCGACGGAGGACGGGCCGTCGCGCCTCGCGATCAGCGGCGAGGTGCCGGCGGGCGGAGTGGCCAACCGCGCGGTCGAGCCCGGACGCGCGATTCGCATCGCGACGGGTGCCCCGATCCCGGAGGGCGCCGATGCCGTCGTCCCGGTCGAAGCGACGACGCCGCTGGACGCCGCGGGCGCCGCGGGGGAGCGGGGACGCGACGCTGCCGGCCCGCTCCCGGCGGTCATCCTGGTCCACGAACCGGGTCGCCTCGGGGCCCACATCCGCCGTCGCGGGAGCGACCTCGTCGCGGGAGCGACGATTCTCACTTCAGGCTCCGCGATGACGCCCGCCGCCGTGGCGCTCGGCGCGGGCGCCGGGCTGGCCACGGTCTCCGTGCGCCGCCGGGCCCGGGTCGCGGTGCTTGCGACCGGCAACGAGGTGCGCGCCGTGGGCACGGACCTCGGCGCCGCCGGTATCCCGGACGCGAACGGGCCCGGGCTGCGCGCCCTGGTCGAAGCCGCGGGCGCCGAGCCGATCACCCTCGGGATCGCTCCCGACGAACTTGGCGACGTGACCGGCCGGCTCCGCGCGGCACTCGCGGACGGCGCGGACGCGATCGTCGTCGCCGGCGGCGTCTCGGTCGGCCCGTACGACGTCGTGAAGCTCGCGTTCGAGGCCGTCGGGGAGATCGGGTTGTGGCGGGTGGCGGTCCAGCCGGGCAAGCCCTTCGCGTTCGGGACCGCGCCGCGACCCGACGGCGGCCGTGCCCTCCTGTTCGGGCTGCCGGGCAACCCCGTCTCGAGCTTCGTCACCTTCGAGCTCTTCGTTCGGCCCGCGATCCGAGCCCTCTCGGGGCGGCGCGACCTCTACCGGCCGATCGATCGAGCGGTCCTCCTCGAGGAGGTCCGCACGGCCCCGAACCGGCGCGCCTTCCTCCGGACCACCGCGGAGCGCGACGCAGACGGCTCGCCGCAGCGCGACGAGCTGGGCCGCGTTCGCGTCCGCCTCTCGCATGGCCCGGCAGGGCAGGGGAGCCACGTGCTGTCGGCGCTGGCCGCGGCCGATGCCCTCGCCGTCGTCCGCGAGGACGTCGAGACCCACGCCGCCGGCGACCCCGTCGACCTGTGGTGGCTCGATCCCGCCTGACCGATCACCCCCCGGGTGTCGCATCATGAGCGCCGACATGGAGCGCAGTCAGGGTCCCGGGCCTGCCCCCCGTTCCGAGCGTCGCCGCTTGACCCACGTCGATCGAACGGGCCGCCCCAGGATGGTTGACGTCAGCGCGAAGCCGTCGACCCCCCGCCGAGCCGTGGCCGAGGCGTTCGTCGCCCTCTCTGCCGAGACGCTCAGCCTCGTGATCGATGGCCGCTCTGCGAAGGGCGACGTCCTGTCCGCGGCGGAGCTCGCGGGCGTGATGGGCGGCAAGCGGACCTCGGACCTCATCCCGCTCTGCCATCCGCTCGCGCTGACCGACCTGCTCGTGACCGTCACGCCAGATCGCGTCGCGAGTGGCCTCCGGATCCGGGCCGAGGCCGCCACCACCGGTCCGACCGGTGTCGAGATGGAGGCCCTGACCGCCGCGTCGGTGGCCGCGCTCACGGCCTACGACATGGTCAAAGGCGTGGAGCGCGGGGTGGAGATTCGCTCGGTCCGGCTCGTCTCGAAGTCCGGGGGCCAGAGCGGCGAGTGGCATCGTCCGGCCGACGAAGCTGGCGAACGCGAACGGCCGCGGCCCCGACCGGGCGAGCGGATCGCCGGCCGGATCCGGAAGAAGTGACCGACGAGTCCGTCCCGGCCGGCACGCCAGCCCTCGTGCTGACGATCAGCGACGGCGTGGCCGCGGGCACGCGCCAGGACGACGCGGGCCGCGCGCTCGCGGAGGCGCTCCAACAGACGGGCTTCGCGGTCGACCGTGGCGCGGTCCCGGACGAGCGCGCCGAGATCGAGGACGCGCTGCGCGCCGGCGCGGCGAACCACCAGCTCGTCGTGACGACGGGCGGCACGGGGCTCACGCCACGCGACGTGACGCCGCAGGCGACCCAGGCCGTCATCGACTACGAGGTTCCGGGCCTGGCCGAGGCGATTCGCGCCGCCGGTCGCGCGAAGACCCCGATGGCCGACCTCTCGAGGGGCGTCGTCGGCGTCAAGGGCCAAGCGCTCATCGTCAACGTGCCCGGCAGCCCGCGCGCGGCGCTAGAGAACCTCGAGGCCCTCGCGCCCACGTTGCGGCATGCGCTCGAAACTCTCGGCGGACCGTTCGATCACGGCGCCGCCGGCGCCGGCCACGCCGCGCGCCCCGACCTGCCGGACCCCGACATCCACGACCACGGGAGCGAGAGCCGCTGATGTTCCCGTTCTTCGAGCACGTCCCGTTCTACCCCCTGGTCTTCGCGATCTTCTGGGGCGCCGCGCTGCTGTTCGTCCTCGCGATGGCTCGCCACCTGCGCGTCTTCGCGGCCGCGCGCGCCGAGGGCCCGAGCCCGTTCGACAACATCCCGGCGCGCCTCGGCGGCCTGATCGAGTACGCGTTCGTCCAGACGAGGATGTTCAAGGACCCGCGCGCGGCGATCCTGCATCTCGGGATCTTCTGGGGCTTCATCCTCCTGACGGTCGGGACGGCCAACATCGTGACCGGCGGGCTGCTCCAGGCGGTGATCTCGTGGCCGCTCGACGGCCTGCTCTGGGTCGCGACCCTGGCGATGCAGAACGTCGTCGCCGTCATCGTCCTGGTCTGCGTCGCGTGGGCGTTCTGGCGCCGGTTCGTGACGAAGCCCGTCCGCCTGACGTTCAACCGCGACGCCCTCGTGATCCTGGGGATGATCGGCGGCGTCGTCCTGACCGAGTTCCTCGCGATGGTCTTCGAGATCGCGGCATTCGGGGACCAGCCTGGCGCCTTCGTCGCCGCGGGCCTGGCGGGCGCGCTCACCACCGGCGGCCCCTTCGGCCTCGATCACGCCACCCTTGAGACCGCGTTCTGGGTCATGTGGTGGGCCCATATGGCGCTCGTCGCCGCGTTCCTCGTCTATCTGCCGTTCAGCAAGCACCTTCACATCGCCACGAGCTTCCCGAACATCTACTTCCGGAAGCTCGCGCCCCGCGGCGAGCTGCCGAAGATGGACCTCGAGGCGGAGGACGCGACGTTTGGGCTCCGGACGCTCGCCGACCTCGGCTGGAAGGACATGCTCGATGGATTCACGTGCACCGAATGCGGCCGCTGCCAGCAGGCCTGCCCCGCGTGGAACACCGGGAAGCCGCTCAATCCCAAGCACTTCATCATGGGCATCCGGGACATGTCGGTCGAGGCCGAGCACGGCCTGCCGCTGATCCCGAACTCGCCGTCCGCGGCGCCATTCGGCCTCGTCGACGTGATCGACACGAAGTCGATGATGGTCCCGATCGTCGATACGGCCATCCCGTACGACGCGGTCTGGGACTGCGTGACCTGCGGCGCCTGCGTCGAGGCCTGCCCGGTCCTCATCGAGCACGTCGACAAGATCGTCGGGCTCCGCCGGAACCTGGTCCTGGAGGATTCGCGCTTCCCGACGGAGCTCAACACCGCCTTCCGGAACCTCGAGGGCGTCGGCAACCCCTGGGGCCAGCCGCCGACCACCCGCACCGACTGGACCAAGGGCCTGCCGTTCGCCGTCCCGACGGTCGCGGAGCTCGCGGCGGACGACCGCCTGGACGAGCTGGAGGTCCTCTACTGGGTCGGCTGCGCGGCGGCATTCGACGAGCGCAACCGCAAGGTCGCCCGGGCGTTCGCGACCTGCATGAACGCGGCCGGCATCAGCTTCGCGATCCTCGGGCAGGAGGAGTCGTGCACCGGCGATCCGGCCCGCCGGATGGGTAACGACTACGTCTTCCAGATGCTCGCGCAGGGCAACGTCGACACGCTCAACCGCTACAAGATGGGCGAGCGGACGATCGTCACCGCCTGCCCCCACTGCTTCAACTCGATCGGGACCGAGTATGGCCAGCTCGGCGGGAACTTCCGGGTCGTCCACCATGCGGCGTATCTCCGGGAGCTCCTCGCCAATGGTCGCCTGCGCGTCGTCGATGCCGATGCCGGCGCGGACGGTAATGGCGGAACCGGCCGATCGGTGACGCTCCACGACTCGTGCTACCTGACCCGCTACACCGGGATCGTCGACCAGCCCCGCGAGGTCCTGGGC
>JBKKDM010000108.1:0-2631 GCA_046707905.1 Candidatus Limnocylindrales bacterium | reverse complement strand
GGCGGGCCGGGGCGTCCGGGCGTGGGGGGGGGGTCCCCTGCCCATCGTCCACCCGCCGCGCGCGGCGTACGGGCGCCCACGGCGCACGGACGGACGACTGAAACATGAACCTTCTCGAGATCACCGCGCCCTTCGCGACCAGCGGCGTGCTGACCGCTGCGGAAGGCGAAGCCGCCGAAGGTGGCGGGCTGGCGATCAATTTCTTCTGGATCCTCGTCGCGGCCGGGAACTTCCTGGTCTTCGCGGTGATCCTGTACCTCGCGTTCGGCAAGCAGGTGAGCGGGATGCTCGCCGCCCGCCGCGAGCGCATCGAGCAAGGCATCCGCGATGCCGAGCAGGCGCGCAAGGATCGCGAGAGCGCGGAGACGGAGCGCGTGGCGGCCCTCAGCGAGGCCCGCCGCGAGGCCAACGAGATCATGGCGCGCGCCCAGAAGGTCGCCCAGGAGACCCGCGACGCCGACATCGCCGCGACCCGCGAGGAGCTGGAGCGGATGCGCGTCCGCGCGTCCGAGGAGATCACCGCGGAGAAGCAGCGCGCCCTCGGCGAGCTGCGCAGCGAGGTCGCCGACCTGGCCCTCCAGGCCGCCGGTCGCGTCGTCCGCGAGACCATGACCGACCAGCGTCAGCGGCGGCTCGTCGAGGAGTTCCTCGCCGATCCGACGACGAGCTCGAAGAACTGAGCCCAAAGCTGGTGCGCGACTGATGGCGACCAAGTCCTCGACCGCAGCCCGGCGCTACGCCGAGGCCGTCTTCCAGCTCGCGACCCGCGACGAGGCGCTCGATGCCTACGGCGTGGGCCTCGACAACGCGTCGAGCATCGTCGGGCAGGCTGACGTCCTCGATGTCCTTCGCAACCCGGCGCGCCCGCTGCGCGAGCGCACGGACCTCGTCGACGCCCTCCTCGCCTCGCGCGTCCCCGAGCCGGTCCTCAAGCTCGTCGGCCTGATGGTCGAGCGCGGCCGCGTCGACCGGATCGGCGCCGTGGCCGCCGAGTACCGCCGGATGCTCAACGAGCTGAACGGGGTCGTCGAGGCGGTCGCGAAGACCGCGATGCCCCTGACCACGGACGAGACGGCGGCCCTCCAGAAGAAGGTCGCCGGCATGACCGGCCGGACCGTCGACCTTCGGGTCGAGGTCGACGAATCGCTGATCGGCGGCATCACCGTCCGCGTCGGCGACACCCTCTACGACGCCAGCGTCCGGGGCCGCCTCGAGCGGCTCCGCGAGCGCCTCGTGGCGGGCGCCAGGTAGCGCCCGTCACCCGCCAAGCGACAGCCCAGGAGACCCAGATGGCCATCCGCTCCGACGAGATCGTCAACATCATCAAGTCCGCGATCGACACGTTCGACGCCGAGGCCGAGACGCGCAACGTCGGCACGGTCGTCGAGGTCGGCGACGGCATCGCCCAGATCTACGGGCTCGAGGGGGCGCTCGCCTCCGAGCTGCTCGAGTTCCCGGGCGGCGTCATGGGCATGGCCCTGAACCTCGAGGAGGAGACCGTCGGCGCGGTCATCCTGGGCGACGCCTCCGCGATCAAGGAGGGCGACACGGTCAAGACGACGGGCCGCGTCGTCGAGGTCCCGGTCGGCCAGGCGCTGCTCGGCCGCGTCGTCGACCCGCTCGGCAAGCCGCTCGACGACAAGGGCCCCATCGCCAGCACCAAGAACCGTCCGGTCGAGAGGATCGCCCCCGGCGTCATCGTCCGCCAGTCGGTCGACACACCGGTCCAGACGGGCATCAAGGCCATCGATGCCCTCATCCCGATCGGCCGCGGCCAGCGCGAGCTGATCATCGGCGACCGCCAGACGGGCAAGACCGCGATCGCCATCGACACGATCATCAACCAGAAGGGCCAGGGGCTCGTCTGCATCTACGTCGCGATCGGCCAAAAGCTCTCGACCGTTGCGCAGACCGTGGCAACGCTCGAGAAGTACGGCGCCATGGAGCACACCATCGTCGTCGTCGCCGGCGCTGAGGATCCCGCGCCGCTCCAGTACCTCGCCCCGTACTCCGGCGCCGCGTTCGGCGAGGAGATCATGGAGTCCGGCGTCGAGATCGACGGGAAGACGGTGAAGGACGCGCTGTGCGTCTACGACGACCTTTCGAAGCACGCCTGGGCCTACCGCGAGATGGCTCTGCTCCTGCGCCGCCCGCCCGGCCGTGAGGCCTACCCGGGCGACGTCTTTTACCTCCACTCCCGCCTGCTCGAGCGCGCCGCGCGCATGAACGACGAGAACGGCGGGGGCTCGCTGACCGCGCTCCCGATCATCGAGACCCAGGCCGGCGACGTCTCGGCCTACATCCCCACGAACGTCATCTCGATCACCGACGGCCAGATCTTCCTGGAGACCGACCTGTTCAACGCCGGCCAGCGGCCCGCGCTGAACATCGGCATCTCGGTGTCCCGCGTCGGCTCGGCCGCGCAGACCAAGGCGATGAAGAAGGTCGCCGGTCCGCTCAAGCTGGACCTCGCCCAGTACCGCGCCCTCGCGGCGTTCGCGCAGTTCGCCAGCGACCTGGACAAGGCCACCCGCGACCAGTTGACCCGCGGCGAGAAGCTCTCGGAGATCGTCAAGCAGCCGCAATACCAGCCACTCCCCGTCGAGAAACAGGTGGCCATCCTGTATGTCG
>JBKKDM010000107.1:0-3107 GCA_046707905.1 Candidatus Limnocylindrales bacterium | reverse complement strand
CGTGAGCCAGAAGATGGCGGCGAGCGGCACACCGCCGAAGAGGGCCGCACCGGCCAGCCCGCCCGCGAGCGCGGCGACCCAGGCCGCGGGCAAGTAGGCAGCGGTCTCGTCCGGATCGTCGCGCGGCCACGTGCGAGCGACTCGCGCCGCAGCGCGCACGCTCACGACGGCGAGGACGAGGAACAGGAGCGCGCCCACAATCCCGAGCTCGTACAGCACCTGGTCGTACGTCTGCTGGGGGATGAAGCCGTCCTCGGCCGGAAAGTAGCTCGCCGGTTGGTCCGGAAAGCGCGCCCGCGCGTCGTCGAGGAAGCGCACGTACTCCTCCGGTGGGAGCAGCCCGTGCCAGCCGGTGCCGACAATCGGATTGTCGAGGAACACGCGACCCCCGACGTAGGCGTCGATCAGGCGCTCGTTCCAGCTCGCGGCGTTGGCGGAGGGATCGTCCCGGGGCTCGCCGATCCCGAGCGAGCGTAGAAACGCGCCCAGGTCGCCCGAGCGGAGGGCGAGCACGCCGATCGTGATCCCGACGGTTACCGCCGACGTCAGCCCGACCGCTCGCCTCGTTGCGGCGCCACGCGCGAGTGCAGCCGCGACGATCGCCCCGGCCGTGAGGTAGAGCGCGAGCAGTCCCGCGAGCGCCGCACCCAGGATGACGCCGACCGCTCCTGCGATGCCCGCCACGAGCGGCAGTCGGCCGAGGCGGTGGCGGGGTGTGAAGAGAGCGGTGAGCCCGAGCGCGAGCGACATCGTCGCAAGGGCCGCGAGATCGTGCTCCCCGAGAAACGACGGTTGCCGCCGCCCGGCGCCGCGCGACTCGACGAAGGGAACGTCGAAGAAGGCGAGCAGGCCGTAACCGGCCGCGGCGACGGTGAAGACGACCAGCACTGTCACCAGCAGCCAGAGCTGGAGCCGTTGCCGTGCGAAGAGGACAAATCCAAGCGCCAGCACGCCGTACTCGAGCAACTTGACGGCTGCAATCACGGCGTCGGAGCCGTTCGCGGCCGACGAGACGAAGAGCCAGACCGAGAAGGCCGCCGCGGCGACGGTGACCGTGCGCGCGGCTCGAGGCAGGCCGCCGCGACCGAGCAGGCGCTGCGCGCAGGTCGCGGCGAGCACGGCGAGCGCCGCGTCGGTAAGGACGACGGCGACCTCGGCTCCGGCCAGATCAAGCGAGAAACCAGGCTGGTCGATCGAGCGGACAAGGCTCAGCACGGTCGCCGTCAGCAGCACGATCAGCGGCACGTCGACCGCCGACCGCCAGTCCGGCTCAGCCCGGGGGTCTTCCATGCCTCGCCTTTACTACGCGGGTGGTTGCGGGCCTGGGGCCGATGCCGGCGGCCGCTCCTCCTGCCGATGCGCCTCACTGTCCTCCCCGGAATCTGGCCTCCTGACGTCGGTGGGCCGGCGACACATGCGCCCGAGCTCGCCCGGTTCCTGATCGCCCGGGGACACACGGTTCAGGTCGTGACGATGGCCTCCGCCCCGCCCACCGAGCGGCCGTGCCCGGTCACGACGATCGATCGTGGTCGCCCGTTCCCCGTCCGCTACGGCGAGCTGACGCTCCGCGCCGCTGCGGCCGCGCGCGCCGGCGACGTCCTCTACGCGTCCGCGACATACGCCGCGGCCGCGAGCGCGAGTCTCGGCGCCCACCGGCCTCTGGTTGCGAAGCTCGTCTCCGACCCTGCGTACGAGCGCGCCCGCCGTTGGCGGCTCTTCGCGGGGACGCTCGAGGAGTTTCAGGAGGCGGGCGGGGCGCGCCTGATCGCGCTGAAACGGGCCCGCACGCTGGCGCTTCGCCGCGCGAGGACGCTGGTCGTTCCGAGCCGGTACCTCGCCGAGATCGCCCGCGGCTGGGGTCTCCGGGACGACCGGCTCCACGTCGTTCCGAACCCGGCTCCGCCCGCGCGCGCGGCGGCTCCGACCGAGCGCAACGGCCTCGTCTTCGCGGGTCGCCTGACCCGTCAGAAGGCGATGCACGTCGCCCTCGACGCGCTCGCGCATGTTCCGGCCACGCAGCTGACGATCATCGGCGACGGTCCCGATCGCGGCCGCCTCGAGCAGCACGCCCGGGAGGCGGGCCTGAACGGACGGGTTCGTTTCGTCGGCTCGCTCCCCCGGGAGGAGGTGCTGGACGCGCTCGCCGGTGCCGAGGCGGCCGTCCTCTCGAGCGACAGGGAGAACTACCCGCACGCCGCGGTCGAGGCGCTCGCCGCCGGCACGCCGCTCGTGGCGACGGCGGTCGGCGGCGTCGGCGAGATCGTCGTCGACGGGGTCAACGGGCTGCTGGTGCCGCCCGGATCGCCGGAAGCGTTCGGCCGCGCGCTCGAGCGGCTGCTCGGGTCTCCCGAGTTGCGCGCGCGCCTGTCGGACGGAGCACGAGCGTCCGTCGCGGAGCTGGATGCGGACCGGATCTACGGCCGAATCGAGCAGCTGCTCGAGGAGGCGCGCCGGCGATGACGGACGCACGCGCGAACGGCGGGCGCCCGCGGATCCTGATGGTCGGGCGGTTGCGCTACAGCCTGCCGCTGCCGGACTGGCTCGACAGGAAGTTCGCTGCGCTCGAGCGCGTGCTCGACCTGCGCGTGATCGCCTCGGCCGACCCACGCAGCCCCGCCACCGACGACCGTTTTCACCTGCTCGAACCAAGCCGGGTGGGCCGGCTCGACGGCGTCCTTTTCTATCTCCGCCTGCCCTTCCACGTGCGCCGCGAGATCATCGACTTTCGTCCCGAGGCGATCATCGCGGAGAGCCCCTACACGGCGGCGCCGGCGCTCGTCGGGCGCGCACTCGCCCGCTCAGGCAAACCCAGGATCGTGCTCGAGGTGCACGGCGACTGGCGGACGGCAACGCGGTTGTACGGGGCGCCGTCGCGGCGGTTCCTGTCGCCGCTCGCCGACCTCGTCGGACGGACGGCGATCCGCCGGGCCGACGCCGTGCGTGCGCTCTCGCCCTACACCGAGCGGCTGGTCGAGGAGGTGCGCGGCGCACCCGCGACGGCCTCGTTCGAGGCGTACATGGATCTGTCCACCTTCACCGCGAAGCCGCCCGTGACGCTCCCGGAGCAACCGACGGCGCTGTTCGTGGGGGTCCTGGAGGCGTACAAG
>JBKKDM010000106.1:0-12406 GCA_046707905.1 Candidatus Limnocylindrales bacterium | reverse complement strand
AGACGACGAGCGCGGAGGCGCACGTGGTCGCGATCCTGCGCGACGGCATCGAGTACCAGGATCTCGAGGCGAAAGGCGACGAAGAGCTGCGCACGGAAGCGGGCGCCGCCGCCGAGATCGTGCTCGACCACACGCCCTTCTATGCCGAGGGCGGGGGCCAGATCGGGGACCGCGGGGCATTGATCGCGGGCCGCTCGGATGGCGCCGGCGGGAGCGTCGTGTTCGAAGTGGCCGATACGCAGCGGGTGGCGGGTACGCAGTCGGCCGGCCTCATCGTGCACCGCGGGACGCTGCGCGGCCGGATCGCGGTCGGCGAGACCGTGAGCGCAGAGCTCGATCCCGATCGGCGCGCGCACACGATGCGCAACCACACCGGCACGCACCTGCTGCATCGGGCGTTGCGGAACGTCGTGGGTGACCGCGCGAAGCAGGCCGGTTCGCAGGTCACGCCTGAGTACATGCGCTTCGACTTCCCGTTCGACCGGCCGCTGACGGACGACGAGAAGCGAGCGATCGAGGACGAGGTCCGCCGAATCGTGCGTGACGATCGGCCCGTCACGGTGGAGCTCCTGCCGATGGCCGACGCGATCGAACGCGGCGCGGACGCGTTCTTCGACGAGAAGTACGGCGAGACCGTTCGCACGATCCGCGTCCAGGATTACAGCTTCGAGCTGTGCGGCGGCACGCACTGCCGCGCGAGCGGCCAGGTCGGGAGCTTCGTCATCACCGGCGAGCGAAGCATCGGCTCGGGCATGCGGCGCATCGAGGCGCTCACCGGGGCGGGTGCCGATTCTCACCTCCGTGCCCGCCTCGACCTGCTGGACCGCGCGGCGGAGACCGTCGGCGCGACGTCGATCGATTCCGTTTCCGACCGGATCGCCGCGCTCCAGGGGGAGCTCCGCGAGGCGCGCCGCAAGCTCAAGGAGGGTGGCGGAGCGTCCGGGCTGCCGAAGCCGGGCGACCTGCGCGACAAGGTCCAGTCCTTTGATGGGATCTCGCTCCTCACGCTCGCCGCGCCGTTCGAGTCCGGCGAGCTGATGAAGGGGTACGCGAAGGACCTCGGCTCCGCGCTGGGCGCCAACGTGATCGCGCTCGCGCTGGATGGCGACGAGCCGCAGCTGTTCGTGGCCGCCGACGAGACCGCCATCGCGAGGGGGATCTCCGCCGGCGAGCTGGTCAAGGGGGCGGTCGGCGCCATCGACGGCAAGGGCGGCGGCCGCCCCGAGATGGCCCAGGGCCGCGGCACGAAGCGCGACGGCGTCGCTGCCGCGCTCGAGGCGGTCCGCGATTCGATCCGCAGCACCCTCGCGTAGTCGGAGTCGATGACCGCGCTTCGACGCCTCTGGACCCGGGACTCGGGGGGCGAGGCCCTCACCGCGTGCACGGCGCTCGACGTCGGGACGGAATTCGCCAAGGCCCTGGTGTTCGAGATCGACGGCGGACGGGGTCTGGTGAAGGGGGTCGGCCGGAAGCGCCAGGGGCTGGCGCACATGCAGTCGGGCACGGTCGCCGACATCTCGGCCGTCGTAGACAACTGCGCCGTGGCCCTCCAGGAGGCCGAGGAGATGGCCGGCTTCCGGCCCGAGCAGGTCGTGATCGGGATCGCCGGCGAGCTCGTGAAGGGCTTCACGACGATCCTCGACCAGCAGCGGGCGCGGGCCGACGTGCCGATCACGCAGGCGGAGCTCGGCAAGCTCATCGAGGGCGTCCAGCGCAAGTCTATGCACGAGGCCGAGCGCTCGGTGACCTGGGAGACGGGGCTCCAGAGCGTCGACGTGCGGCTGGTCCATGCGGCGATCGTGGGGGCCTGGATCGACGGCTACGCGGTGACGAACCCGATCGGGTTCCAGGGTCGGAACGTACGGATCGCGATCTTCGACGCCTTCGCGCCGCTCGTCCACCTCGGCGCGCTCCAGACCGTAGCCGCGAAGCTCGGCATGGAGCTGATCGCCGTCGTCGCGGAGCCCTACGCCGTCGCGCGGGTCCTCGACAGCGAGCAGGTCCGGCAGGGAGGGGCGCTCTTCGTCGACGTCGGGGGCGGGACGACCGATGTCGCCCTGGTGCGCCAGGGCGGGATCGAGGGGACGCGGATGTTCGCCCTGGGTGGGCGAGCGTTCACGAAGTCGATCGCGGATCGCTTGCAGCTGCCGTTCCCGCGCGCCGAGGCGCTCAAGGTCGACTACGCCCGGGGCATCGCCGGCGATCGCGAAGCCGAGGTCCGTGAGATCGTCGAGGACGACGTCGCGGTCTGGGCGGCCGGCGTGGAGCTGGTGATGGAGGAGCTCGCCGCCGGCGACCTGCTCCCGGGACGGATCTACCTGTGCGGCGGCGGCTCCCGGCTCAAGGAGATCTCGGCCGCGCTCGCGGATCCGGCCTTCGTGCAGCGGCTGCCGTTCGCTCGGCCGCCGGAAGTGCAGATTCTCGCGCCCGAGCACATCGAGACGATCCGCGACGAGACGCGCCTCCTCGAGGACCAGCAGGACGTCACCCCGATGGGCCTGGCCTACCAGGCGATCGAGCTCGGGACGTCGCAGAACCCGCTCGACGCCTCGCTCCGGCGGGTTATTAAGGCGATGCGGCTCTGATGGCGGACGACTCCACGCCGCAGGAGAGCGACTCCACGCCGCAGGCGAGCGAGCCCCCGCCGCTGTCGCTCATCTACCTCGACGTCGACGACGAGATCACCTCCGCGGCGGCCCGGATCCGCGCCGCGAGCGCCGATGAGGTGGCGCTCGTCCTGCCGTACGGATCGCGACTCGCCACCTCGCGGATCAACTTCCGCCTGCTGGCCCGAGAGGCCGCGGAACGGGGCAAGTCGATCCAGCTCGTGTGCGCCGACGCGTCGGCCCGGGCGCTCGCGGCCGCCGCGGGATTGCCGGTCCACGCCTCCGTGGCCGCGTTCGAGGCCCATCGCGCCCGCGGCACCGGAGCTGCCGACGCCGGCACCGCGGGAGGCGGCAATGGCGCTGCCGGGAAGGCGGGAGGTCGCGGGGCTACGGGTGCCGCCGATCAGGCCGCAGACGCCGCATCGACCGCCGCAACGCCCGCGGCCTGGTCCGCCGGCGCCGCAACCGCCGGGTCATCGGCGCCGCCAGGCACGCCACCGACGCGCGACCCGGCCGTCGACACCCAGGCTCGCGTCCTCGCGGCCCCGCGTCGAAAGTCCCAGGCGATCCCGCGGGTTGGGCCTCCACGTCCACCGGTCCGGACGGGGGTCGCGATCGGTGTCGGGCTGGCATTGATCGTCAGCATCATCGCCGGCGGACTCCTGGCGCTCGAGCTCCTGCCATCTGCCACGATCACGCTCCACCCTCGCGCCGAGGCCCTCGGCCCCCTTGATCTCACGATCGAGGCCGTGGAGGGCGTGACCGCGCCGGATCCGGCCGCGATGACGATCCCGGCCCAACGCTTCGCCTTCCCGCTCGAGGCAACGCAGACGTTCCAGACCACCGGCATCCGGATCGAGGAGGTCAAGGCCACGGGCAATGTCACCTTCTCGAACTTCGACACCGGCGGCGGCGTCCTCATCCCGAAGGGGACGGTTGTCAGGACGGACGACGACGTCGAGTTCGCGACGCTCTCGGAGATCACGCTCCCGCGGGCCAGGGTCGACTTCTTCCCGCCGTTCCCCGTCCGGCCCTCGACGGAGACCGTCGGCGTGGAGGCGGTGGAGGCCGGGCCGAGCGGGAACGTCGGCAACAACACGATCGTGGAAGTGCCCGACGGCGGGCGAAACCTGCGCGTCGTGAACGACGAACCCACGTCCGGCGGCGCCCGCAACGAGCTCCCGGAGGTCAGCGCGGACGACGTCGAGGCCGCGGAGGCCGCGCTCACGGCCGCGCTCATCGCGCAGCTCGATCGGCAGGTCGCGGCGCGCGAAGGCATCCCTGCCGAGCTCACCTTGATCCAGGAGACACGCACCCTCAACGAGCCCGCGTACTCCGTCGAGCCCGAGTCGCTGGTCGGGACCGCGGGCGAGGCATTCGACCTCGGAGCGACCGCCGAGGGCTCGGTGCTGGGGGTCGACGCTGCGCCGATCCAGGCACTCGCAGCAGCGCGAATCGCCACGACCGTCACTGACGGCTGGGCCGTGGATCCGGCGTCGGTCGTGGCCGATATCAGCGAGCCGGCCGTGATCGGGACGACCATCGTCTACCCGGTGACGGTCGCGGCGACCCAGGTCCGGAGCGTCGACGAGGCGGCGCTGGTGACGGCCATCCGGGGCCTCGCGCTGCCCGACGCACGGGCGCGCCTCGACGACTTCGGGGACGTCAGCATCGATGTCTGGCCCGATTGGGTGACCAAGATCCCGACGCGAGCCGATCGCGTGACCTTCACGCTCGCCGCCCCGCAGCCCTCGGCAGCCCCGTGAGCGGCCGGATCCTGGGGATCGATCTCGGCGACCGTCGGATCGGGCTCGCGATCGCCGACGCGGACGGGTTCTCGGCTCGCCCGCTGGCAACGGTCAACCGGGCGACCTCCCTGGCCCCTGCCGACGATGCGGCCACGCTCGCGAGAGTTGTCGCGGAGCAGGGGATCGCGGAGCTGGTGGTCGGGCTGCCGCTCCAGGCCTCCGGCGCGCACGGCACCATGGCGGAGGCCGCCACCACGTGGGCGAGCGCTCTCGCGGAGCTGCTCGGGCTGCCCGTGACGATGCGCGACGAGCGCCTCTCGAGCCACCTCGCCGAGTCCCGCCTCGGCCCAATGCCCCGCGGCCGCTCCGGGGGTCCCCCGTCGCGAAGCCAGCGGGACAGGTATCGTGAAAAGGTGGATCGAGAGGCGGCCGCGATCATCCTCCAGGACGAGCTCGATGCCCGCCTCGAAGCTCGGCGCGTGACCGGGTGACCGTGCGAAGCGGCCGCGGGCCGCGAGAGCCCGAGATGCCCTCGTGGCGCGCGTCCGATGGGCGCGGCAACCCGCCGGTCCACCCGCGACGCCGGAACGGCAACGGCCACGGCCGCGGCTTCGGCCTCAGGGGGATCCTGAAGTTCCTCGTCTTCGCCGGCGTGCTCGGGGGCATCGTGCTGATCGCCTTGCTGACGGTCTTCCGGCCGCTGGCTCGCGCGGGCGTGGTCGACTGGGCCTGGCAGAACCAATGGGCCATCACCCGACTCCCGTTCGTCGCCGATCTCGTGAAAGAGGACCTCGGTTCTACCCTCGACGCCAAGGCTGGCACGGACTCGACCGAGACGGTCTTCACCATCGAATCCGGGGACACCATCACGACCATCACCCCGCGCCTGCTCCAAGGCGGCTACATCGCCAACGAGCGGGCGTTTCTGTTCGAGGGCCTGACGACCGGCCTGAACGAGCAGCTGTCGTCGGGCACCTTCGTGCTGCGCGGCAACATGACCCCGCAGGAGGTCGCCGACGCGCTCGTCTCGGCCCGCGTCGTCATCGACACGGAGGACCTGACCTTCCGCGAAGGCCTCCGCATCGAGCAGATGACGGCGTTGCTCCAGAAATTGGAGACGGCGGTGGACCCGCAGGCCTTCTACGACCTCGCGACGAACCCGCCGGCGGAGCTCCTCGGTGACTTCCCGTGGCTCAAGGCGATCCTCCCCGAGGGCGCCAGCCTCGAGGGCTTCCTCTACCCCGATACCTACAGCATCGTGGTCTCCGCGAATGGCGGCAACGTCGCGGTGACGGATGCCGAGGCGCTGATTCGCATCCTCCTGAACCGTTTCCACGAAAAGGTCGGTGAGGAGCGCATGGCCGTACCCGAGGAACGAGGGATGGGCTTCTACGAGATCGTGACCCTGGCCTCGATCGTCGAGCACGAGGCGATCGTCGACAAGGAGCGAGCCCTGATCGCCGGCGCCTACCAGAACCGCCTCGACGGGCTGAAGGGCGTCGCGAAGATCCTGAACGCCGACCCGACGGTCACCTACGCCAAGGACACGATCGAGCTGGAGAAGCTCCCGTTCGACGAGTGGGTGGGCTACTTCTTTTGGAAGGTCCCGCCGAGCCCGCTCGCGGACTTCGACGTCCCCAAGGCGCTCCAGGGCTACCAGACCTACCAGACGGGCGGCCTCATCCCCGGTCCGATCTCGACGCCGAGCCTGGCCTCGATCGACGCAGCGCTCGAGCCGGACCAGTCCGACGGCTTCCTGTACTTCGTGGCCATCCCGGACTCCCAGGAG
Source organism: Candidatus Limnocylindrales bacterium (assembly GCA_046707905.1). GTDB lineage: Bacteria > Chloroflexota > Limnocylindria > Limnocylindrales > CSP1-4 > UBA5189. The sequence continues at coordinate 6,263 of JBKKDM010000106.1, read as the reverse complement.
CACGCGTTCGCGAAGACGCTCGCCGAGCACAACGCCAACCTCCGCAAGTACGGCTATCTCTGACGCCTGCGACCAGCAAGGGGACACCGGCATGACCGACGCGACGACCGACCGCCTCAAGCTCGGGCACCCGCTTCGCACGCTCCTGCCCGACGCGTGGCCCCACCCGGCCGACTTCCCGGCGCCACCCACGGCCGCCGATCGGCAGCGCTGGTCCGAGGCCGATCGGGCGGCCCGACCAGAGCGGCTGGGCCGGCTCCGCGAGCGGATGGCCCGCGAGGGCGTCGACGGCTACTTCGGGCTTCGCTGGGAGCACATGCGCTATCTCACGGGCCTGCCGTTCGACGAGAGCGAGGTCGCGGGATCAGGCGAGTCGGGCAAGTTCCTCGTCGGGCTGGATGACGTCTGGCTCATCGCGGACTCGCGCTACACGATCGCCGCGCGGCGCGAGGCGCCGGACACGACGCTCTACGAGGTCTACGCGCAGCTCTACGAGTTCTGGCCGGACCTCATCGCGGCCGCGGGGGTCAAGCGCGTGGCGATCGAGGCGATGACGATCCCGCATCTGACCTGGGAGCGGCTCCAGCAGGCCGCGCCGGACATCGAGCTGCGGCCGGTGGAGGGCTGGGTGGAAGCCCAGCGCCAGCACAAGGAGCCGTCGGAGCTCGAGCGGGTCGCAGCGGCGAGCGCCGTCGCGGATCGCGCGCTCACGGCGCTCCTGCCGTCCATCCGGCCGGGCGTCACGGAGATCGAGCTGGCCCTCGACCTCGAGTGGCGGATGCGGACCGGCGGGGCGGACCGGCTCGCCTTCGACGTCGCCTGCCTCGCGGGAGCCGAGGCCGCGCTGCCCCACGGCTCGCCCGGTCGCAACCCGGTCGAGTCCGGGGCGGTTCTGCTGTTCGACTTCGGTGCCCAGGTCGAGGGCTATCGCAGCGACATGACGCGGACGCTGTTCGTTGGCGAGCCGCGGGAGCGAGACCGCGAGGTCTATCGAGTCGTCGCCGCGGCCCAGGACGTCGTGTTCGATCGCCTCGAGGACGCGGTTGCCGCAGCCCAGGCCGGCGAGGACATGCCCACCGGTCCGGCGATGGACCAGCTGGCCCGCGACGTGATCGAGGCCGACGGTCGGTTCCCGGTCTACGGCCACGGGCTCGGTCACGGGATCGGCCTGGCAACACACGAGCTGCCCGGCCTCGGGCGCCGGAGCCCCGATCAGCCGCTCCCGCGCCGCACGGTCTTCTCGGTCGAGCCGGGGATCTACATCGAGGGTGAGACCGGCGTCCGGATCGAGGACCTCGTGGTCGTCGATGTCGACGCGGGCCGGGTCGATCGGGTCACGCAGTTTCCGCGAGATGAGGTGGTCGTGGGTGTCTAGCCGTCGACGCCTGGGCAGGCTGAGCTTCTGGTCCCGCTGACCGCCGCGCCGGCCTGAGAATTCGGCCCGCCCGAGCGGCTATCGTCGCCCTCGAGGTGGGCAAGCGCGGCTGGCTGATCGTCGCTCTGGCGCTCTGTGCGTTGGGCGCGGCTCTAAACGTCGTGATGGGCCAGCGGACCATCGGCGGCCCTGGGAGCTCCGCCGCCCTCGAAACCACCGAGTACGCCGTGATCGGCGCCCTCGACGATTTCTTCCAGCCCGAGGTCATCCGGGTCGAGGTCGGGGCGGTCGTCGAGTGGGAGAACCACGGCCGAAATCCGCACAACGTCGTGGCGGAGGACGGCGCCTTCACCAGCCCGATCCTCGAACCCGACGACGAGTTCGAGCACACCTACGACGCGGCCGGCCTGTATCCGTTCTTCTGCTCCCTGCACGGCAGTCCGGGCGTCGGCATGCACGGCCTCATCGCCGTCGGCGACGTGCCCCTGACAGCCGATGGCGGCGCTGTCGGCCCCGGGCGCGAGGCCGTTCCGACCGAACCCGGGACCACCATCCGCGTCCCCGCGGACCAGCCGACGATCCAGGCGGGGGTCGACGCCGCTGATCCCGGAGATCTCGTGCTCGTGGCGCCGGGCATCTACCGGGAAAGCGTCCTCGTCCTGACCCCGTACCTGACGATCCGCGGCGAGGATCGCAACACCACGATCCTGGACGGCGAGCTCGAGCGAACCAACGGCATCCACGTCGCGGAGGCCGACGGCGTCGTCGTCGAGAACCTCACGGCGCGCTACTACCAGCTCAACGGCTTCTACTGGACCGGCGTCCAGGGCTTCCGCGGCTCGTACCTCACCGCGTACGCCAACGGCGACTACGGCATCTACGCCTTCCGATCGCAGTGGGGCCGGTTCGAGCATTCCTACGCGTCGGGTAGCCCGGATTCGGGGTTCTACATCGGCGAGTGCCAGCCCTGCCACGCCGTGATCAGCGACGTGCTGGCCGAGGGCAACGCACTCGGCTACTCCGGCACCAACGCCGGCGGCGACCTCTGGATCATCAACAGCGAGTGGGCCCACAACGGCGCCGGGATCGTCCCGAACACCCTCGATTCCGAGGGGCTCGCTCCGCAGCGAGGGGCGACGATCGCCGGCAACGTGGTTCACGAGCACGGCCTCGACGTCGTCCCGACGAAGCGGCTCCAGACCCCGGCGTTCGGCACGGGGATCCTGATCGGTGGCGGTCGGGAAAACGTCGTCGAGGGCAACGTGGTCCTCGACAGCACCGTCTACGGCATCGCGATCCTGCCGAACCTCGACGACAACCTGTGGCTCACCCGAGACAACGTCGTCCGCGACAACCACGTCGCGGGGTCGGGGCAGGCGGACCTCGCGCTTGGCGGGCCCGCCATCGGCCGCGACTGCTTCGCCGGGAACGTCCACGCGGACAGCGTCCCGCCGGCGATCGAGCTGTTCGCGGGCTGCGGCAATCCGGTCGGCGGCGGCGGGGACCTCGCGCCAACGGCCTCGCTGCTCGCGAGGTTCGTGGCCGCGCTCGGCGGTCACTACGATCCCGGCGACTGGCAGAGCAGCGTCGCGCCGGACGAGCAGCCCTCGATGGCCGACGCGGCGACGGCGCCTGTTGTCCTCGCCGTCCCCGAGGTCGCCGTCCCGGGGCCTCATGTCGTCCGCTCGCTCGACGCCACGCTGGCCGTCACCTCGTCATCCGAATCGGTGCGAAAGGAGAGGCTCCTCATGGGCGTTCCGCTTGGGGCGATCGGCTCCACGCTGCTGGGGCTGTACCTGTACGTCCTACCGCTCGCGCTGTACGCGGCCTGGATCGCGATCGCCGGCTGGGACCTCATCCGTCGGGACGTCTCCGATGGCCGGCGGATCGGCTGGATGGCCCTGGTGCTCGCCGTGCCGATCCTCGGCCCGATCGCCTACTTCACGCTCGGCGGGTCGGAGATCTCCCGCCCGGTCCGGCTGTTCCTGGTGTTCGGGGGCATCCTCATCTACGTCGGGATCGCCGCGATCGTCGTAGCCATCCAGGTCCTGTGACCTTGTTTCGACAACCGGCCGTTCGCTAGGATCGCGAGCGCCCTCCGCGTACAATTCGCCGACCGATTTCGAACTCGACCGGGTGCTGCGGCGCCCCCGAGCCCACTCAGGAGCCCACTCGAACATGATCAGCACAGGCGACCTGCGCAAGGGCGTGACGATCGAGCTCGAAAACGAGCTCTGGCAGATCCTCGACTACCACCACATCAAGATGGGACGCGGCTCGGCCCAGGTCCGAATCACGCTCCGGAACGTGCGTCGCGGACAGACCGTCGAGCGGTCGTTCCAGGCCGGAACGAAGTGGCCCAGGGCCCAGATGGAGAACCGGCCCGTCCAGTTCCTGTATCGGGACGACGACGACTACCACTTCATGGATACCGACAGCTACGACCAGTTCATGCTCCGCGGCGAGCAGCTGGGGGACTCGACGAAGTACCTCAAGGACGGGATGACCCTCGACCGGACGAGCTACCAGGGCGAGACGATCGGTGTCGAGCTGCCGGTCAGCGTCGATCTTCGCGTCGAGACGACCGAGCCCGGCTTCGCCGGCGACACCGCACAGGGCGCCCGCAAGCCGGCCACGACCGAGACGGGGCTCGTCGTGCAGGTGCCGCTGTTCGTGATGGAGGGCGACACGATCCGCGTCGACACCCGGACCGGGGAGTACCAGACGCGGCTCTGATCGCGTGACGGTGATGGGCCACCCCGGCGGCATCGACGCACTGCTGTACCTCATGGACGAGGCCTTTTGCGGGCCGGGCATCGAGGAGAGCAACGAGAGCCAGGCGCTGATCCCGAATCTCGTCACCGTGTCAGAGGAGAGCTGGCGAGTCCTTCCGCCGGGTGCCGCTCGCTCGATCGAGTCGATCGTGCTGCACGTTGGATCGAGCAAGGTGATGTACGCCGACTTCGCCTTCCGGGACGGCAGGCTCACCTGGAACGATTCCGAGGTCCAGCCGTGGCCCGTGGGTGCGGCGCCGATGGCCGACGCGATCCGATGGCTCGAGCACGTCCACGGGCGGCTCGTGGCGCACGTGGCGGCCCTCGCTGACGACGCCGAGCTCGACCGACCGCGGCGTGCCAACTGGGGTGAGGATCGCTCGACGCGCTGGCTGATCTCGACACTGATCACCCACGACGCCTATCACGCCGGCGAGATCAACCACTTGCGCAGCCTTCTTGGCACCGACGATCGCTGGCGGTTCCAGCAGCTCGGATTCGGCTAGGCCCCTTCGCCCGCAGCCTCCGGCCACGCGGGCGAGGGCTCGCGATCGGTCGCCTGACGATCCGCGAGGCGCTGGATCGTGGCGCGGACCTTCTCGTACATCGCATCGGCCTCGCCTGGCGTGGGCGCGATCGCGGTGGCCCCGCAGCGGCCGTCGATCGCCAGGCCCGCGAGCATGTGGAGCACGGTTCCGACCTTCGTGACCGGATCGAACTGCAGGCCTGCGCGAGCCACCCAGTCGATGACGTCCGCCGGCTCCAGCCCGAGCCATGATTCATCGACCAGGTTGTCCGTCGAGGTGTAGGCGCGCGTGGTGCCGTCTTCCGCGACCCAGCCGCCGGTCCCTACGTCGTAGCGCCCAGGGACGAGGTTCCGGAGCGCCGCATATGGGTGCGTCGTCCCTCCCTTGCGGAGATTGACCTCGATCGCATAGACGTCCCAGGAGCCCGACGCGTGCGCGGCTGCGACGAAGTCGACGCTGAACCGTCCGAGGGCGCCCTCCGCCGCCAGCGCGGCCCCGATTTTCGCGGCGTGCGCCGCAAGGCGCGGGGCGTACGCCGGATCCGCCGGGAATCGGCAGCGCAGGTAGACCTGCCCTCCATCGCCACCCAGGACCTGCTCGTGGGTCGCGAGCACCACGACCTCGCCCGAGGGCCGGATGTCGACCTGGGCGCTGGGGCTGGAGAAGCGTTCCCCGGCAATCCGCTCCTCGACGATCCCGCCCAGGAGGAGGTCGTTCCGATACCACTCGGGCAGGGCCTCGACCTGGGCGATCAGCCAGGCAACCGGGTCCTCGGCGTGGTGCATCGGCCGGAGGTCGAGCACGACGTTGCCATCGCCCGCGCCACTGTCGTCGTGCTTGATGACGACGCCGCCCAGCAACGGGCACTGCCGACCGATCCAGCGGATCGCGTCGACGACTTCCTCGGTCGTGCGCACGTCCTCCCGACCAAGCGGGAGCGGGACGCCGGCGGAGGCGAACAGCCGCCGGCCTGCGCCCTTGAACGCCAGCGGCCGCAGCTCCGGGCTCGTGCCGTTGATCGGGACGTCGAGCGCCAGGGCGAGATTCACCTCGTTCTCCGTGACGTTCCAGGGCTCGATCAAAGCCGGTCGGTCGCCGATGCGCTCCCGAATCGCGGCGATGAGATCAGGCCGGTCGAGCAGCCGGCCAGCGACCGACCGTGGCGTCCCGTCCTCGGGGATCTCGACGATCCAGATCCGTTCTCGGAGCGATGACCTCCGGCTGGGGCGGGCGCGTCGAGATGTAGACCATCTCGCACGTCTCGATCCGGGCAGGGATCACGATCGCGTTGAGGTAGCGGTGCTCGAGCGACGGGATGCGGTTGCCGTAATGCGAGAGCAGCGACTCACTGACGCTGTAGGACGGCAGGGCGATCAGCACGTGCCGCGTCGTCGAGCCTGGGCGGTTGGCCTCCAGCCCGGTCGCGAGCTTCGCCTGGAGCGCGGCAAACGCGTCTGCCATGGCGGCGAAGTGTAGGGAGGGCGCTTCGCGCCGTAGCATCCTCCCGATGGATGCGTACGCGAGGACCGCCACGGGAGTCGCCGACGACGCCGCGCCCACAGCGCCGGCAGGCATGCGGATCTTCTC
>JBKKDM010000105.1:0-7375 GCA_046707905.1 Candidatus Limnocylindrales bacterium | reverse complement strand
GCTCCGTGGCGAGCGGGCTCACGGTCGATCTCCAGGTGCCCGTCCAGGCCTGACGCTCGGGCCGGGCACGGGGCCTGCGAGCCCTCAGACCATGCCCTTGGCGAGGTCGAACAGGCGGCCGAGGAGCTTCTCGTCGCCCTGGCGCAGGCCGTCGTGGAGATACTCGTTGGTAATCCACGGCCGGAGGCCCTTGATCTGGCGAGCGGTCTCCTCCGCGAACTCCCGGACGACGTACGGGTCGTCGACGTAGATCGTCGCCGCGACCGGCACCTCGTTGTGGGCCAGCCGGTCGGCGTCGTACAGGCGATCCCAGGTGTGCTCCGCCAGCGCCTCGGCGGCCTCCTGGTGCGGCCGCAGGCCGCCGATGTCCTGCCACATCGAGCGGAGGATGTGCTCCCCGGTGAAGTAGCCCTCGGAGAGGAACTCGGCCGGCAGGAGGCGATCGCCGGACCAGCGGGTCGTCCCGCCATCGGCGTAGCACGATTCATGGACGGTCGCGTAGAGCGGGTTGCGCGCGAACGGCGACGACTGCTCGACATCGTGCAGGAAGGCGGGCGAGCCGAACGGCAGCTCGAGGATCGCGTGGACCCGCTCGAAGCCATCGCTCATCCCGAACGGCATCCCGACCTGTCGGAACCGCGCGGCGGTGAGACGGTCCCCGGACGGCAGGCGGACGTCCTCGGCCTCGAGGCGGCGGAAGATCTCGCGCACGATCCCGCGATCGTCCGGATAGCGCTCGAAGTAGGCCCGGTTGCGCTCCCGCATCCGGGCGTAGGTCGCCGCATAGACATCGTCGACCGACCGGCCGATCGGCGACAGGCCCCCGGTGATGTAGGCCTCGCGCAGGGCTTCCGGAAAGAAGGACAGATAGGTCATCGTGCAGAACCCGCCGAAGCTCTGTCCGAGGACGCTCCAGCGATCGACGTCGAGCTCCTGCCGGATCAGCTCCGCGTCACGCACGATCGAGTCTGCTCGGAAGTGCGTGAGGTACGCGGTCTGGGCGTCGGCCGTGTCGCCGGGGATGGTTCCCACCGGGGTCGATCGGCCCGTGCCGCGTTGATCGAGGAGCAGGAGCCGGTAGTCCTTGAGGGCGCGCTTCTGCCAGCCGGTCGGCGGCGCGACCGGACGGGCCGCCTCGAAGCCGGGGCCGCCCTGGAGGAACAGCAGGTACGGCCGGTCCTCGCCGCCGATGGCCGCGACCTCCCGGGTGAAGACGGTGAGCGTCTCGCCACCTGGCGCGGCGTGATCCAGCGGAACCGAGTGCTCGCGGTCGGTGACGAGCAGGCCGGGGATCCGCCGCGCCGTCGTCAACGGATCCGGCCTTCGCGCAGCGCCGCAACCGACTTCTCGATGCGCCGGGCGCGCGTCTCCGGGTTGTTCGTCCCCGTCACCTGGAGCGCGTGCCAGCTCCGGTTCGAGTACGACAGCCTGTTGAACGTCGCCCGCGCCGCCGGATCGGCATCGAGCGCGGCCTCCAGCTCCGGCGGTAGCGTCACTTCCCGTGGTGCGGTGTCGAGGGCGAGCTCGACGTCGACTTCCTCGCCGCCGGTGACCTTGGCCGGGCCCCGGTGCTCGGAGCTCACGCCGATCATGAAGACGCCGCCCATCACCGCCACGGTGTTGCGGTACGTGTAGCCGTTGATCGTGACGGTCACGGGTGGCCGCTTCCCCGGCCCGAGCGCCTCGACGGCGCCCGGCGGGACCTCGAAGCCCAATGCCGTCTTGCCGTTCTGCTGGACCAGCGTGCGGAAGCGGACGCTCACGGTTGCGATTCTCGCGCAGGCGAGACCGCGACGTGCGGGCCGGCGGCGGGCTCCGATGGCTGCGCTGTCGGGTGCTCGGACGCATGCTCGGTCGCCTGCTCCGTGCCGAGTGGCTTGTCCTTCGTCGGCGGGACGTGCCGCAGCCCGACGAAGGTGATCACGGCGACCACGAGCGAAACGACCACGCTGATCAGGCAGGCCACCTGCATGCCCTCGACGAAGGCGTTCCGCGCCGACCGGAGCAGGGCCTCCCCGGCCGCTCCGGGCAGGGTCGCCGCGACCTCGACAGCGGCCCCGAGCGTGTCCCGGGCGGCCGCCGCGACATCCGGTGGCACGCCAGCCGGCAGCTCCTCGGCGATCCGGGACCGGTAGATCGCCACGCCAATGAGGCCCAGGATCGAGAGGCCGAGCGCACCGCCGATCTCGGAGCCGGTCTCGGACATCCCGGTCGCGGCGCCCGCGCGCTCCGGCGGTGCCGACCCGACGATCAGCTCCGTCGTGAGCCCGAAGATCGGCCCGAGCCCGAGGGCGATGATCGTCGAGGAGATCACGACGAGCGCGAGGCCGTTCGGGCTCGACGCCGTGATCGAGCTGAGCAGCAGCAGCCCGACGCCCGCGAGGAGGAAGCCGCCGGCCATGAGGTACGCCGGCCGGATGTGCCGGACGATCCTCGGGGCCAGGTTCGGCCCAAGGATGAAGCCCACGGACTCGGGCAGCGACCACAGCCCGGCCTCGAGCGGGGTCAGCCCCAGCACGAGCTGCATGTACTGGGCGACGAACAGGAAGAACCCGATCGCGAGGAAGATCGCGAGGAAGTTGATCGCGAGCGAGATGGCAAACCTCGGGATCCGGAAGAGCGACAGGTCGAACATCGGATCGGCGGCCGTCAGCTGCCGCCGGACCCAGGCGACTCCAACAACCAGCCCAACGCCGATCGCCCCAACCGCCAGCAGGGTCAGGCCGTCCTGGGCGGCCTGCTTGAGCCCGAAGATCAACGCCAGGATCGCCACGAGCGAGAGGACGACGCTGAGGAGGTCGATTCGGCCGGCATCGGGATCGCGGTACTCGGGCAGCAGCCGTGGACCGAGCACCAGCAGGGCGCCCATCACGGGAACGGCGAGAAGGAAGACCGAGCCCCACCAGAACTGGGACAGGAGGAGCCCGCCGACGACCGGGCCGATCACGCCGCCCACGGAGAACGCGGTGACCCACACGCCGACCGCGGTCGAGCGCTGCCTGGGGTCCTCGAACATCGTGAAGATCAGCGACAACGTGGACGGAGCGATCGTGGCACCGGCGATCCCCAGGAGCGCCCGGCTCAGGATGAGGGTCTCCGGCGTCGGCGAGAACGCGGCCAGGATCGACGCTGCCCCGAAGGCTGCGCCCCCGACGAGCAGCACCTTGCGGCGGCCGATCCGGTCGCCAAGGGTGCCCATGGTGATCAGGAAGCCGGCGACCATGAAGCCGTAGATGTCGATGATCCAGAGGAGCTCGACGCTCGTCGGACGAAGGTCGCGGCTGATCGCCGGAACGGCCAGGTGCAGGACCGTGAGGTCCATGATGTAGACGAGGCAGGCGATCGTGAGCACGGCCAGGCCGAGCCACTCGCGACGGCCCGCCCGTCGCGGCGTCGTCGCCTGGGACACTTCCGAGGTCATCACGTGCCAGCGTAACCGGTCCGGCCCATGCTCGGGTTACGAACGGACCTGGGCCGCCGGGTCAGGCGTGGAACGCCTCCAGCGCCTCGCGCTCGCGCTCGACACCCTTCCGGTCGCGGGCGCCGATCTCCTCGTACGGATCGAGCACGATCCGCCCGTCCCTGAGCGACCAGCCGCCGACCACGCGTCCGTCGACGAGGTACGTGCCCACCGAGAACGGGTTTTTCGTCGAGAACACCCGCGGCCGGTGCGGCTCTGGCAGGACGCCGGTCCGGCGCGCATGCACGAGCAGGTTGGCATCCCAGTGCGGCAGGAACCGCACGGGCGCCGGCGCGCCGGGGTCCGCGACGTCGAGCTCGGCAAGGTCGATGAGCCCTCCGCCGGCCTCGTCGCGATATCGGACGAGGGCGAGATTCGTCGCTCCCTGCTTGGCGTCAACGAGGTTGATCCCGGCCCATTGGGCGACGTCCTTCAGCGGCGCCGGTCCGAATGCCCGGAGGTATCGCTCGACCAGGTGCGTCAGGCCCTCGTCCTCCGTGGCATCGACGGGCCCGACCCAGTCCTCCGCGAGGGCAAGGCGGTCCGCCCGGCGCCGCTCCCACGTGCCGGATGGCGGGACCCGGACGAGGGGCACCCAGTAGCCGAGCGAGCCGATGAAGCCCTTCGCGATCTCGCCGAGCTCCCGCACGGTCCTGGGGCCGTCGGCGAGGGCCGCCCGGAGCTGGTCCGCGGTGGAGCGGAGCTTCCGCTCGGGCGGCAGGAGCTGGGTCCGCTGGGCCCATTCCCGCTGCGCCCGCTGGGTGCCCATTGAGAGCTTCCAGTAGTCGCGCCGCGAGACCATGTGGATCGTCGTTCGCATCAGCGTCGCCTGGATGACCGAGCGATCCTCGAGCGCCCGCGTTAGCGCGTCGCGCTCGAACTCGGCCACGCGCGTCCACAGGCCCACGTAGCCCGACGGTGCGTACTGCGTCTGGAGCCCGCCGGCCTCCTCACACGCCCCCGGGAGCGTCGTCTCCGCGCGCTCGAGCAGCAGCTGCCGCTGGAGGAGCGTCCGGTTCAGGACGCGCTGCGACAGGACGGGAGCATCGTCGTTTGACCGTGGCGTCAACTTCCGCGTCAGGCCGGTCGCTCGTCCGAGAGCGTCGTGGACGAGAAGACGGTCTGGCCATCGACCTGCTGCTCGAACCGCAGTGGCATCCCCGGCGCCGCCTTCGCGAACCAGAATACGGAGACGCCATCGTCGTCCGTCCGCGTGTAGCGCAGGCATTCGAACCGCCCCGCCGGGAGGTCGATCGTCTCGTCGACGACCTCGGTCGTGCCGGCCGGCATCGAGGCGTGGCCCTGCAACTCGCGCCATGTCGAGTGGCCCGTCGCCGGCTCGGTGAGGGGCGTCCCGTCGGGCGCCTCCGTCCAGGATTCCTGGTCGCCGTCCTCGTCTCCTCCCAGGAATCGCGAAACGTGGACATAGGGCGGCTCGCCCGCGCGAACGACGAGCCGCCTGATCGTGCGGCCTGGGGGACAGCCCTGCCGGATCTCCTCGGCGCTGAACGGCGTCGGTCGGTCGCCCGGCCTGAACTGGTGCGGGTCGGCCGTCATCGTCAGCGCAGGGCCGCGAGGAACCGGAACACGGGTACGGCCGTGGCATAGCCCTCCGCGAGACGGTCCGGAAGGTCCGGGGACAGCACCTCGGCGTCGGAGAGGCTTCGCCCGAAGACCACGTCCTTCCAAAGGAACAGGTGCGCGAGCGGATGGTCCTTCGGGTAGCCCGGTGGAAAGCGCTTGAGCTCGTCGTGGGGCCGGGCGCCGCCGAACGCGGCCACGAAGGCGGGTTCCTCGAGCGCGGCCGTGACCCGATCCGGATCGGCGAGGACCGCGGCCCGGAACGCCTCAAGGCGCGGCTTCTCCATCTGCCACATTCCGCCGCCGACATACATCTCGCCGGGCTGGAAGTGGAAATAGCCGCCGTTGCCGTGCGCTCGCTCGTCGTGGCCGCCCCCGGCCTCGGCGCCCGGCCGGTCCTCGACCCACGGGAACGTCGCGCCCAGGTGGGCCTTGTACGGCGATTTGTCCTTGCTGAACCGGGTGTCGCGGTAGATCCGGAAGGGCGAGCGCTTCGGGTCGGCGAGCATCGGGACGCCCCGCGCCGCCAGGCGATCGCCAAGCGCGGCGATCATGGCCTCTAGCGGTTCCTTCAGCAGGCGCTCGTACTCGGCCTTTCGCGGCTGGAACCAGCCGCGATCGTTGTTCTGCGCCAGGTCCGCGAGGAACTGGATCGCCGCAGGTGAGAACCCGGTGAATGGCGGCGCAGCGACGGCCATGTGACCCTCCAAGCTCGAGCGGGTCGAATCTACGCCCGCGCGCCGCAAGGAGCGCGAGGACTACTTCGATACTGTGTCCCCATGGACCTGCGGCCGATGGTCGGGATCGTCCTCGCCATCGTCGGGCTGTGGATCGCGTTGCTCGCGGTCTTCTGGCTCTTCAGGCCGAAGGGCGTCTCGATCGGAGAACTGCTGGGCGTCGTTCCCGATCTGGTTCGAATGCTGCGAGACATCGTCCGTGACCCAGCGGCGCCCATGGACGTCCGCGTGGTGCTCATCTGGCTCCTCCTGTGGATCATCTCGCCGATCGACCTCATCCCCGAGTTCATACCTGTGCTGGGGCCGCTCGATGACGTGGTCGTTGCCATCGTCGCGCTCCGGTACGTTCGGAGACGGCTCGGCGCCGATCGGTTGCGTGCTCGCTGGCCGGGATCAGTCGCCGGCTACGCCGTGCTCGCGAAGGTGGTCGGCGCCTAGTCCACCGCGTCCGTGAGCGAGCTGGCCGGTCCGCTCTGCGACGCACCCATCGCCACCGCGATTCGCAGTAGGCTGACCGACGACGGACGGATGCTCGGGCGCGCTGCCAGGCGCATGGTACGGAGGAGCGAGATGACGGAGCGAGTGGCGCTGCTGGTCGGCACGCGCAAGGGACTGTTCGTGCTCGATGGCGACGCCGATCGCGACGCCTGGGAGGTCCGCGGCCCCCTCTGCGACGGCTGGCCGATCCACGATGCGATCGTCGACCCAGCCTCCGGCGCCCTGTTCGCGGGCGGCGGCAGCAACTGGTATGGCCCGGCCGTGTGGCGCAGCGACGACCTCGGGAAGACTTGGAGCCACTCCAGCGAGGGCCTAACGTACGGCGACGACGGTCCCAAGGTCGCCACGGTCTGGAACGTGACCGCCGGGCTGGACGCGCTCTACGCCGGCGTGGAGCCGGCGGGCCTCTTCAAGAGCGCCGATGGCGGCGCGACCTGGAAGCATGTCGAGGGCCTGACGAACCATCGAACCCGGCCGGAGTGGCAGCCCGGCAACGGCGGCCTGATCCTCCATTCGATTGTCCCGAGCCCCACCGAGAAGGATCGCGTCTGGGTCGGCATCTCGGCGGTCGGCGCGTTCGAGACGCAGGACGGCGGTTCGACGTGGGAGCTCCGCAACAAGGGCGTCCGGGCCGACTTCGACCCGAACCCCGAGCCGGAGTTCGGGCAGTGCGTCCACAAGCTGGTGATGGCCGCGGATGGCGGCGAGCACCTCTACCAGCAGAACCACTGCGGCGTGTACCGCTCGACCGACGGCGGGCGGCAGTGGCAGGAGATCACGGAGGGCCTCCCGACGCAGTTCGGCTTCCCGATGGCCGCCCATCCACGCGACCCCAACACGGTCTGGACGATCCCGATGACCGAGCCCGACCAGGGCCGCTTCATGGTCGACGGTCACGCTGCGGTCTACCGAACCCACGACGGTGGCTCGACCTGGTCGAAGGCGACCGAGGGCCTGCCCCGCGACAACGCCTACATCTCGGTCCTGCGCGAGGCGATGGCGGTCGACCGGCTCGAGCCGGCGGGCGTGTACTTCGGGACGAGCACGGGCCAGCTGTACGGCTCGCGCGACGAGGGCCAGACGTGGCGCCTGATCGCGG
>JBKKDM010000104.1:0-20040 GCA_046707905.1 Candidatus Limnocylindrales bacterium | reverse complement strand
TCTTCATCCCGCTCCTGATCGGGACCGGCGGCAACGTAGGTAGCCAGACCGTCACCCTCGTCGTGCGCGCCATGGCCCTCGGCGAGGTCGCGATGCGCGACCTTGGCTGGGTCGTGTTGAAGGAATTTCGGGTCGGGCTGGTCATGGGCCTGGTGATGGGCGTGGCGGCGATCGGACAGGCGTGGTTCCTGGGGGTCTCGAGCGACATCGCGACGGCGGTCTCCATCGCGGTCGTCGCCATCTGCGTCTGGGCGGCCACCGTCGCCGCCGCCCTGCCCTTGATCTTGCGCCGCCTCGGGGTGGACCCGGCGGTCGTCTCGGCGCCGCTGATCTCCACGCTGGTCGACGGCACCGGCCTGATCATCTACTTCGAGATCGCGCGGCTCGTTCTCCGCCTGTAGGCGATATCCGCGCCGCGCGTGTTTGCCTGCGTGGTGGGAGCCGGCCCTGGCCGGTCGCCGACCGCGGTCCCGATGCCAATGGGCGCTCGCACCTCGTCGACCTTGGTACACGGGCGCGATCACTCGGCCGGCGGGCGCCCTCAACCGGCCCAGGCGCTGATCCGGCTCACTCGCTGACCCTGTCGATCGCGAAGAAGACGCCGTCAGCGCGGACGTGCGCGCGGGCCAGCCGGTAGATGAGGTTGGCCGGGAACGGGTGCTGCCCGGTCGAGGCGATGGCGCGATCGCGAAGCGCGCCCGGCTGGAGGCGCCGGCCGGCAATCGCGACCGGGGACGTCCCACGAAACACGATGTCGGCGGTGCCGGCCGCCCCCAGGTTGAGGGTCCAGGCGACGTCGCCGTTCGGATGGCCGAGGAACCACTGGTCGCCGTCGCGCAGGAGGGTCAGCAGGACGCGGCGGTAGGTGCCGGTTCGGCGCCCCACGACTCTCAGCACGATGACGTTGCGCAGCCCGAGCCCCGACGCGAGCCACGCGGAGCGGATGAGCGGATCCAGGAAGCCGAGGACGCGATACATGATGGGCAGCGCACGTCGCCAGAATCCGGAGCGTCTCGGCGCGGGAAGGGCCACCCAGCCAAGATAGCGGCATGACCTCCCCGGGCACCCTGGGCCTGGCCATGCGCGGCCTGCGCACTTCCTTGGGCGCGTGGTGGAGCCGATCGAACGGAACCAGCTGGAAAAAGTACGGAGCGGCTCCCGAAGGAGCCGCTCCGATGCTGTCCCGGTGAAGAAATCCGCCGAAACGGACGCTTCCGCCACGCGTCAAGGGCATCTATCACGTCGGCTGCACCGACTACCCTGACCCAACCTACCCATGACCTTGCCGCTGGGGCAGCGGACCCTGCGCGAACGCAGTGCACAGCAGAGTCTAGTCGACTAGGCCAATGAATCCAAGGGTTTTCGTCACGGGATATGTGAAAAACCCTTAACAGTCCGAGCGTGGGCGTGGTCGCGAAGCATTACAGCGGCATTGCACTGGCAGAACTCCCCAATGTCCGCCGTCGCAGGGTGCCACCACTCGCCGGGGCGTCAGTCCTCGTGGATCGTCACCTTCGTCATCGCGACCGGCGAATCCGGCAGGTCCCGGGCGTTGCGCGGCGCTCCCACGATCTGATCGACGACGTCGAGGCCCTTGGTGACCTGGCCGAACAGCGTGTAGTTCTTCGGGAGCCGGCCGGAGAGGTCAGCGACGCAGATGAAGAACTGGCTGCCGTTCGTGTTGGGGCCGGCGTTGGCCATGGCCAGCGAGCCCCGGGCGTAGTCGCCGTGGATGGGCTCGTCCTCGAACTTGTATCCCGGACCACCCGTGCCGACCCGGCCGGCATTCAGCGACGCCTTCTTCCCGAACTCGCCGTCGCCGGCCTGGATCACGAAGCCCGGGATGACGCGGTGGAAGATCACGTCGTCGTAGAAGCCCTTCTTGGCCAGGTCGACGAAGTTCTGGGACGCCTTCGGGGCGGCCTGCGTGTACAGGTCGATCTCGATGTCACCGATCTCGGTGGCGATGGTTGCGCGGGTCATGTCGGCTCCTCGTGAGGGGTGAAACGCTCAGGGGGTGGCGCTGCCGGCGGCAGTCGGCGCAGTGGTCGGTGCCGCCGTGGCGGCGACCGTCGCGCTCGGCGAGAAGCCCGGTGGGACCTCGCTGACCGTCACGCTCGTCATCGCGATAGGGCTCGTCGGGAGCTCCACGCCGGCCGAGGCCTGGAAGATCGCGTCGGCGACCTCCATGCCGCTCACGACGTTCCCGAAGATCGCGTAGGTGTTGGCGCTCTGGAGGATGGGGCCGGACTCGTCCGACAGGACGATGAAGAACTGCGAGCCCTGGCTCTTTGGCTGCTGCGAGCGAGCCATCGCGACCGTGCCGCGCTTGTAGCCCGTCGCCACGGGCTCATCGGCGATCGTGTAGCCGGGCCCGCCCGTGCCGGTCCCAAGTGGGTCACCGCCCTGGATGACGAAGGGCGTGCCGCCATCGAGGGTCGGGGTCCGGTGGAAGACGACGCCGTCGTAGTACTCGCATTCGGCGAGGGCCACGAAGTTGCCCGCGGCGATCGGGGAGAGGAACCCGTCGACCTTGATCACGATGTCGCCCTTCTCGGTCTTGATCGTCACGAGCTTGCTGTCGCCGGCGCCCAGCGAGGCGGGCTGGCTCGTGGGGCAGGTGCCGTCGCCGTATGCGGACGATGTGGCCGCGGCGCTGGGGCTCGCGCTGGCCGCGGGCCCGCCGAACGGATTGCCGAGCAGGATGACCGCCGCGCCAACCGCGACGGCGGCCACCGCGAGGGCGATGAGCGGCGTGTTCGATCCGCGCTTGCTCTGGACCTGGCCGCGAACCGCTTTCGGACGCACACCGCTCGCCGCGCGTTTGGCGGCGCGGTTCTGGGCCCTGGTCCTGCGGGCAGCCGCCTCGGCCGGGGTGTCGGCGGTGTTGGGCGCGTCACTCTGGTCGAGCCCATCGATCGCGTCGAAGTCGCCGGGCGGGCGCGTGGAGCGGGCCCCGCGCGTCTTGGGCGGGACGCGACGGCCTCGGGATTCCTTGCTCATGCGGGGATGGTCTCCGTCAAGCGGGGATGCTCAGGCAGCCGCCTCGCGGGCGGACTGGTAGTCGATCGCCCCGGACAGGAGCGCCTCGCCGAGGATGATGCCCGCTGCGCCCGAGTCGCGCACGCGGCGGACGCCCTCGAGGTCCGTGACGCCGCCCGCGACGAGGAGGTCCGCGTCGACGCTCCGGGCCACCGCGGCGACCTGCGCAGCCTCGACCTCGCCGGTCGCATGGCCCAGCACGAACCGCCGGACCCCACGGCCGGCGAGCTCCGACAGGAGCTCCGCGAGGGTGGGCGGCGAGGGCCGGTGCCACCGGAACGTCGCGAGCCGCTCGGCCCGGGCGTCGAGCCCGACGGCCAGCCAGTCGCCGGCGACCTCGAGGCAGCCGCGCAGGGCGATCGGATCGTCTGCGACGGCCAGCGACGCGACGACGCGGGTCGCCCCCGCCGCGAACGCGAGTCGGATGCCCTCCGGCGTGTCGACACCGCCCGCGAGCTGGAGCGGCGTCGCGATGCGCGACGCGATCGCGCCGAGCGTGTCGGTGTTCACGGGTGCTCCCTTGCGGGCGCCGTCGAAGTCGATAACGTGGATCATCGGCGCGCCGAGCCCGACGAAGTGCTCGGCGATCCGCTCGGGGCGGTCGGTTGGGGCACCCACGCCCGCGGAGACGCCGGGCCAGAACACGATTCGCGATCGACCCTGCTCGACGTCGATCGCGGGGATGACCAGCAACGGGCCCTGCGTCAGGAGGTCGGGGGCGCGTGCGAGGTCGCGTGCGGGGTCGCGTGCGGGGTCGCGGGCCCGCTCGGCAGGCCCGGCGGGCGCGCACCCTCACCGTGGAGCGCCCGGCGATGAAAGCTGATCGGCAGCGAGCCGCCCCGCAGGAGCATGTCGTGGAATCCGCCGAGCGAGAAGTCGTCGCCGAGGCGGCGCTGCTCGTTCGCCCGGAGCTCCAGCAGCAGGACCTTGCCGAGCAGGTACGAGAGGTTGTACGTCGGCGTGTAGGTGTAGCGGCGGGCCTCGGCCAGGGCGTTCGGGCGCTCGAAGCCGGTGTGCTCGACGAGGAAGTCGGCGGCCTCATCGATCGACACCTCGCCGCGGTGCATCCGGACGTCGAGGACGATCCGCGCGGCCCGCCAGATGGCGTCGGTGGCGAGGGCGACCCGGAACTCCGGGCCGTCGTCGAAGCCGTGCTCGCGCAGGAGCTGCTCGCAGTACATCCCCCAGCCCTCGACGAACTCCGGCGCGTCGACCTGGACGCGGGTCAGCGACGGATGCCGCGCGGCAAGGGCAAGCTGGAGATGGTGGCCCGGGTAGGCCTCGTGGATGCTGGTGTTGCTGATCGCCGCCCGGTAGTGCTCGCGCATGGCGCCCGGATCGCCGTCGACGTCCGGCGTGACCACGTAGACGCCGACCGGGTCCGCGTCCCAGTGCGCCGGCTGGTAGTAGGCCGCGAATGGCATGACACCGCGCAGGTAGCCCGGCGTCTCGATGACATCGACGCGCTCGTCGTCCGGGACGGTGGCCAGCCCGCGCTCGATGATGTGGACCCGGGCCCGCCGCATCGCGACGCGGTACTCCTCGAGGGCCTCCGCGAAGGTCTCGGGATGGTCGTCCTTGACGCGTTCGACGACGGCCGCCTCGGTGGCGCCTGGATCGATCTCGCGGGCGGCCGCCGCGCGGTCGGCGTGATTCCGCTCCAGCTGCTCCCAGCCGATCTCGAGGATCCGGTCTGCGTCCAGGCCCTCGAAGGCCCGGTGGTCGATGAACTCCGCGTAGCGCTCCCGCCCGATCGGCCAGTCCGGCGTGGCGCCCGGCAGGATCTCGCGGATCCACTCGACCTGGTCCTCGATGGCGACCTTGGCCCGATCGACGGCCGCACCCAGGCGCCGGCGCTCCGCGGCGGGAAGATCCGTGCCCGGCGCGTCGGCGGCGGCCAGGATCTCGTCGAGGAACTGGGGCGAGCTCTTGCTCGCCCGGAGCTCGATCTCGAGCCACGGCCCGACTTGCGGGACGACCGCGCGCGAGCGATGGCCGCGCAGGAACGCGGGTGCCTGCTCCAACCGCGCGCTGATCGCGGCCAGGCGCTCCGGCAGCGGGGCGAAGTCGCGGGTGAACAGCGGGAAGAGCGAGTCTCCGAGACCTGAGACGCCGGTCGAGCGTCGCTCCCAGATCCGGAGGGACTCGATCCGGAAGATCCGCAGGCGGACGTGCTGGAGCTCGAGGTCCCGCTCGAATCTCGCCTCTGGGCTGAGCCCCGCGGGATCCATCGCCTCGAGCGCCGCCACGTGGGCGCGATCGTGCTCGGCGTCCCCGAGGATCCGCTCCCGCGATGGGTCCGGCAGTCGATCGTCCCAGCCATGGATCCCGAGGTAGGTCGCCCAGGTGGGCTCCTCCGCGACGACACGCTTGAAGCGCGCCTCCACGAGGTCATAGAGGGTGTCGTCCAGCGGCCCCGGGTTCGCCGCCTCGGGCGCCCGCGACAGCTCGACGCCGCCGACGCTGCGGTCGCTCACCTGCCGACGGTCTAGGCGACTGCGCCGGCGTAGGCGCGCGAGGAGCTGGACGCGCCGGCCGACGTCGCCGGCAGCTCGTCGAGGGCCTCACGAACCGCGCGGACCGTCGCCTCGATGTCCGATCGCTCGACTCCGTAGTGGGTCACCGCGCGAATCTGGCCGTTGTGCGGCATGAACGAGAGCATCAGCACGCCGCGCCGCTCGAGGGCCGTCAGGAAGGCCTCCCGATCGCGCTCGACTCGGAACAGGACAAAGTTCGTGCGGACGCGCCCCGGATCGAGCCGGTCGCCGTCGGGCTGCGCGACGTCGCCGGGGGAGCGGACGCCCCGGATGTCAGCGAGAGCTTCGGCCAGGAACCGGGCGTTCGCGTGGTCGTCGGCGAGCCGGTCGATCATCCCCGCGTCGCCATCCCGAAGCGCGACCAGGCCCGCCGCGGCGAGGATCCCCACCTGTCGCATCCCGCCGCCGAGGAGCTTCCGCGCCCGGCGCGCCTTCCAGATGAAGTCCTTCGTGCCAACGACGACGCTCCCGACGGGACAGGCGAGGCCCTTCGAGAGACAGAAGGTGATGGAGTCGGCGGGGCCGGCCAGCTGGCGCGGGTCCTCGTCGAGCGCGACCACCGCGTTCCAGAACCGCGCCCCGTCGATGTGGAGCGGCACGCCACCCTCGTGGGCGATCGCGCCGAGCTCCCCCACGTAGGCCGAGCCGACGGGTTGGTTGTTGGCGTGGGCGCTGGCGTTCTCGAACACCACCAGGCCGGTGATCGGGTCATGGACGTCCGTCGGGTCGCGGAACGCCTCGCGTACCTGCTGCAGGTCGAGCGTCCCGTCCGGCTGCTCTTCGATGGGCCGCAGCGACGCCCCGACGACCACGGCGTAGCTCGCCGCCTCGTGCAGCATCAGGTGGCCGTGGGCGCCCGCGATGACCTCCTGGCCCCGCTGGACATGGGCCATCTGCGCGACGAGGTTGCCCATCGCGCCCGACGAGACGAATAGCCCCGCCTCCTTGCCGAGGAGCTCCGCGGCGCGCGCCTCGAGGGCCTTGACGGTCGGATCGTCCTCGAAGACGTCGTCGCCGACCTCGGCCTCGGCCATGGCCCGGCGCATCTCCGGCGAGGGCTTGGTGACGGTGTCGGACCGCAGGTCGATGATCGGCATGGGGCCGCGAGGATAGCGCGGATGGGTCTGGTATCCTCCGCCTTCGTCGCTTGGACCCGTGGTGTAGCGGCCCAACATGCCAGCCTGTCACGCTGGAGATCGCCGGTTCGAATCCGGTCGGGTCCGCCACGCTCATTCCGCATCTCTCCGACGCCCCGTCGCCCGCCCGATGGGGCGTCAATCTATGTGGCGCGCGACGACGCCTCGACCTGCGGTCGCCGCCCAGCCTCCCTGCGCAGTTCGGCTTCGCCTCGTGCTGATGGTCGGCTCGGCGACGCCCTCCGGCCGAGCCGCCGTCGCGAACGGCACACAGCATGCCCGCCAGTACCTTGGTAAGGCGGACGCTGGTGGTGCATTCCGGCATCCTTCGGCGGTTGTGATCGGGTCGATCGGGTCGCGTCTTCGTCTCGTGCTTCGCCAGCCGGGCACGTCTGAGCCGGCCGAGCAGGAGATCGACTTCGTCGCGTATTCGACCAGCGAGCGACTCTCCGGTCGGGTTCGGCTCGACGCCGCGCGCCTCACCGACATGCTCAACTCCCATCACGAGTTCGTGCTGGTCGACGCGCTCGCTGAGCGCCTCCCCGACGGCGGCTCGATGGTCGTGCCCGAGATCCTGATCCATCGTCACGAGCTGGCGCTCGTCCGGGCCGGCGGCCCGCGCGGTGATCGGACGCTCCGAGTTCCAACGAAGACGCACCGCGTGGTGCTGCGGCTCGGCCGCTACGTCGTCGCCGGCCTCCACCACAGCACCGGCGGCCAGGATCCGCTGGCTGCCCTTCGCAGGCGTGACTCGATGGTGCCGCTGACCGACGCCGTGATCCTGTTCCGCATCGGCCCGAACATCGTCGAGGAGCCGGGCGGCACGATCGTCGTCAACCGCGACCTCGTCGAGTGGGTTCGTCAGGGCGACCTCGACGCCCGCAGCCTGGACCTGCCGGCCAACTGAGGCGCGTGGCCGTCGAGGCCGCGACTACCATCGCCGCGTGGCGGGTGAGGGCAACTCCGGACCCCTGCGCGGGATCCGGGTCATCGACTGCTCGACGGTCCTCGCCGGGCCGTTCTGCACGATGCTCCTGGGCGATCTCGGGGCGGACGTCGTCAAGGTCGAGCCACCGGAGGGCGATGCGACACGGGGCTGGGGGCCGCCGTGGGTGGGCTCGGTCGAGGCCGGGACGCGAACGGCGGCGTACTTCCTGGCCGTCAATCGCAACAAGCGCTCCATCCGCCTCGACCTCTCGACCGAGGACGGGCGCGAGGTCCTGCGACGCCTCCTGCGCGGCGCGGACGCGGTGGTCGAGAACCACAAGGTCGGCGGGTTCGCGAAGCTCGGCTTCGCCGACGACGCCCTCCGCGAGCTGAACCCCGGCCTCGTCCACCTCGCGATCAGCGGTTTCGGCACGCGCGGGCCGGATGCCGACAAACCGGGCTACGACTTCGTGATCCAGGCGGTCGGCGGCCTGATGTCGATCACCGGCGAGCCCGACGGGCGGCCGATGAAGGTCGGCGTCGCGATCAGCGACGTGGTGTCGGGGCTGTTCGGGGCCGTGTCTTTGATCGCCGGGCTGCTCGGGCGGAAGCGCGGCCGAGCGACTGGACGAAACGATGCGTGCGCTGATGGCGCCGCCGGCGGCGACGGCCAGCGAATCGACGTCTCCCTGCTCCAGAGCACCCTCGCGGTGCTGGTGAACCAGGCCCAGAACGCGCTCGTCACCGGGGCCCAGCCCCGTCGACGCGGCAACGCCCACCCGAGCATCGTGCCGTACGAGACCTTCGCGACCTCCGACGGCGAGATCGCGATCGGGGTGGGGAGCGAGCGGCAGTGGGCGAGGCTCGGGCCGGCGATCGGGCTGCCGGATCTCGCCACGGAGGCGAGATTCGCCACGAACGGCGAACGGGTCGAGCACCGCGAGGCCCTGATCCCGATCCTCGCCGAGCGCTTCGCTACCAGCAGCAGCGAGCGCTGGCTCGCGCGCCTCGACGATGCCGGGATCCCGGCGGGCCCGATCCTCGACCTCCCGGGTGCGTTCTCCTCGCCGCAGGCCACGGCGCTCGGGGTGCGCGTGCCCCTCGAGCACCCCAGCCTCGGCCGCGTCGACCAGGTCGGCCTGCCGTTCGAGCTCGCGGCGACGCCGGCCTCGATCCGGACGCCGCCCCCGCTCCTCGGCGAGCAGACCGATGAGATCCTTGCCGAGGCCGGCTACTCGCCCGCAGACGTCGATCGGCTCAGGGCGTCGGGCGTGGTCTGACTCGCGGCTAGACGTCCATCCGCCGGAACCGCCACCACCCGACGGCGAGCGCCGCCGCCACGATCCCGAGCGAGACCACGACGGTTCGCGCGGGGTCGACGTCCGGCCCGACCCCCTCGATCGGCATCGCCCGCGCGAGCTCGGCCAGACCCGTCGAAAAGAAGGGGCTGGCCGTCGGCAGCGCCGAGCCGAGGGACAGCAGGACCAGCCCGCCGATGCCGATCGTGGCCGCGCCCGCGGCCGACCCGGCGAGGACCGAACCCAGGAAGGTGATCGCCGCGGGCACCAGCACCGCCAGCAGGAGGAACAACGCGCTCTGGGCCCACGCCAGCGGATCCGTCGCCCCGTACAGCAGCGTCGAGTAGAGGTAGAAAGCGAGCACACCGAGGAGCGTCGCGAGCCCCAGGGTCATCGCGAGGCTGACGAACTTCGCCGCCAGGAACGCGGTTCGGGAGACCGGCCGCGACAACGCCAGCCCGAGCGTGCCCCGCTCGCGCTCGCCGGCGACGCTGCCCATGGCCAGCAACACGGCCGCGATCGAGCCGAACTGGACGACGTTCCGGACCAGGAGGTCGATGGCGTCCGGGAGGCCCAGCTCGCCGAACCCGAGCTCCTCGTTGGCGGGCCCGAACACGCCCTGGAGCTCGGGCAGGTAGCGAACGATGACCGGCGACGCGATGCCCAGGACGACGTACAGCGCCGCGACCATCACGATCCGGTGCGTCCGCCAGGCCTCGATGACCTCCTTCTCGAGCAGCTCGCGGTAGCCGTTCATGCGCGCGGAACGCCGGCGACGAGGGCTTCGATCGACTGGGGCTCTCGGCGGAACGAGGTCACCTGCACGCCGGCCCGGACCGCAGCGGAGACGAGCTCGTGGCTTGCCCTCGCCTCGTCCGAGACCGCGACCCGGAGCGTCCCGCCCGTCGGCGCCACGTCGATGACCCATGGCTCCGCCCGCAGCCGCGCGACCAGCCCCTCGAGGGCCAGGCCCCCATCGCTTCGGGTCTCGAGCACGAACGTGCGCGGGACGCGTTGTGCCAGCTCCGGCATCGAAGCCGCCAGCGTGATCCGACCGGCATCGAGCACGGCCAGCCGGCCACCCAGCGCCTCGACGTCGGGCAGGCGTCGTGCCGCCAGCACGATCGTCACCTTCCCACGAAGGGCGGCGAGCACGCCCAGGACATCGCGCCGGCCCTCCGGCGACAACGGTACGAACGGCTCGTCGAGGAGCAGCAGATCGGGATTCCCGACCAGCGCCTGGGCGACCAGCGCTCGGCCACGTGTCGGGCCGTCGAGGGTCTCGGTGCGCTTTTCCAGGACGTCCGCCACCGACAGCCGCTCGGCGATCTCCTCGACCCGGGCCGTCATCACGGTGGCGTCAACACCGGCGACATCCGCCGCGAACGTCAGCGCCTCCCGGACGGTCATCCAGGGGTAGAGCTGGCCTTCCTGGAGCACGGCGCCGATCCGTCGGCGGGCCGCATCGGAACCGCCAGGCGCCCCGTCGACCTCGAGCGTGCCGGCCGTCGGGCGGACGAGCCCGGCCAGGAGTCGAATCAGCGTCGACTTGCCGGCCCCGGCCGGCCCCAGGAGCCCGAGCGCGGCACCGCGCGGGACCTCCAGGTCGAGCGCGTCGAGCGCCAGGACCTTGCCGAATCGCTTCGTGAGCCCGCGGGCCGTGATCATCTCGTCCGCCACGCGCGAACGGTAGCCCCGAGCGGCGGACCTCGCCCCAAGCGGCCCTTGGTAGACTCGCCGCGCTTCCCCCGAACCTTCCGCCAGAGGAGCCCACCATGGCCGATTCGCGCGAACGCTGGGCGCTGATCCTGGGCGCGTCGTCCGGCATGGGCGAGGCGACGGCCCGAGCGCTGGCGGCCGCCGGCTACAACATCGCGGGCATCCACCTCGACTTCCGGGCCGCGCTCCAGCACGTCGAGGACCTCAAGGCCGACCTCGAGAAGATCGGGGCCGAGGTCTTCTACGTGAACATGAACGCCGCCGACGACGAGAAGCGAGCCGGGGCCCTGGCGCAGCTGGGAGACCGCTTCGAAGCGGCGCGCAAGGCCGGCCGCAACCCCTACGTCCGGGTCGTCATGCACTCGCTGGCATTCGGCAGCCTCGTCCCGTTCATCTCGGACGACCCCAAGGGCGCCGTCGACCGCAAGAAGATGGAGATGACCCAGGACGTCATGGCCAACAGCCTCGTCTACTGGGTCCAGGATCTGTACCGCGGCGGATTCCTCGGCGACGGCTCCAAGATCTACGCGATGACTTCCGAGGGTTCCACCCGGGTCGTCCCGTCCTACGGCGTCGTGTCGTCGGCGAAGGCGGCCCTCGAGTCCCACATTCGCCAGCTGGCGATGGAGCTCGGGCGGCTGAAGAGCGGGATCACCGCCAACGCGATCCGCGCCGGCGTGACGATGACGCCCGCCCTCATGAAGATCCCCGAGCACGACATGATCATCGCCTCGGCGACGGCCCGGAACCCGACCGGTCGCATGACCACGGTCCAGGACGTGGCGAACGCCATCGTCGCCCTCTCGGGCGAGGGCACCGGCTTCATCTCCGGCGAGGTCATCGGCGTCGACGGCGGGGAGTACGTCACCGGCTCATGACCGACGCGAATGCGGGACCTGCCGCGGGCCCCCTTCGGCCGTTCTACGCGGATTGGGCCGGCTACAACCGCCGCTGGATCGAGGGCATTCGGCGGCTCACGCCGGAGGACCTGGCGCTCCCGGTTCCGGCGACGCGGGACTACGAGACCCCGCCCTGGCCGATCTGGGCCGTGGCCGCTCACACCGTCGGGCCTCGGGTCTTCTGGCTGTGCGATGTGTTCGGTGAGCCGGGCGCGGAGCAGACCCCGTTCCCCGGCGACACGCCCGGGTGGGAAGACGACCTGTCCCATCCCCGGACCGTCGATGAGCTGGTCTGGGCCTGGGAATCGACGTGGAAGGTCATCGAGGGCTGCCTGGATCGATGGACGACGGACACCCTCGACGTCTCGGTCCGGCGCGACGAGGCCGGCCGGCCGCCGGAGATCCACACCCGCCAATCGATCCTGATGCGGATGATCAACCACGAGGCCTACCACCTCGGCGAGATCAACGTGGCCCTCGGCTCCAACGGGCGCGAGCCGATCGATCCGTGGCCGGGCCGCGAGTGGGAGGCCGGCGCTGATCGCCGGCTCAGGGAGGGCTGAGAGCAGCCCGGTCCGCGGCGCCGAGCTTCGATGCTGCTAGCTGGCGGCCTGGCCTCGCTTGCGCCGTGAGTCGATCCGGGTGATCGCCGCCGGACCGCGACCCTCGTCGCGGTGCTCGGCCAGGTAGGCGCCGGCCGCTGCCGCACTCATCGGCTCGGCGAAGTAGTAGCCCTGCCCGAACTGGCAGCCGAGGGACTGGAACCAGCGAGCCTGCTCCGAGGTCTCGATGCCCTCCGCGACCATCTCCAGCCCGAGCGCGCGACCCAGCTCGACGATCGCCCGGCTGATCACCCGGGGGCTGCCGACCGTCTCGGACGGTGACACGAACGACCGGTCGATCTTCAGCTCGTCGAGCTCGAACGTCTGGAGGTACCCCAGCGAGGAGTAGCCCGTCCCGAAGTCGTCTATCGAGATGCGGACGCCGATGTTCCGGAGGCTCCGGACGCGCTCGGCCATGTCGCGGGTCCGGGCCATGAGGGTGCTCTCGGTGATCTCGAGGGTCAGCGCCTTCGGCGGCAGCCCTGTCTCGCGCAGCGCCGCAGCGACGATCGCGGTGAGGCCCGGGTCCGTGAACTGGCGGGCCGAGAGGTTGACGTTGATCCGGAGGTTCGGGACCTGGTGGGCGAGCCGCCACGCGCTCGCCTGGCGGCAGGCCTCGCCGATCACCCACCGCCCGATTCCCACGATCTCGCCGGTCTCCTCGGCAAGACCGATGAAGTCGCCGGGCATCTGGGTCGGCCGGCCGACCGGATCCCAGCGGACCAGCGCCTCGAAGCCGATGACGCGTCGCCCACCGGTGGCGAGGTCCAGGACGGGCTGGTAATCGAGGCGGAGCTCCTCGCGCTCCACCGCACCCCGGAGGCGTGCGTCGAGGTCGCTGCGGGCCGCGGCGCGGGCCAGGAGCTCCGGGTGGAACAGCTCGATCCGCCCCCGCCCCGCTGCCTTGGCCGCGTACATCGCGATGTCGGCATTCCGGAGGAGGTCGTCGGCCGTGTCCCCCGAGATCCCCGAGAGCGCCACGCCGATGCTCGCCCCGATCCGCGGCGCGCCGTCCGCCAGGGCGATCGGGGCGCCCAGGCTGCCGATGAGCCGTTCGGCGACCGCGATGGCCTCGTCCTCGTCACCGATCTCTTCGAGGAGGATCGCGAACTCGTCGCCGCCGAGGCGGGCCGCGGTATCGCCCGGGCGGATCGCCAGGCGGAGCCGCTCACCGATCGCCTGGAGGATCTCGTCCCCGGCGGGGTGCCCGAGTCGGTCGTTGAGGTGCTTGAAGTTGTCGACGTCCAGGAAGACGACGGCGACTCGCGCCGCGCTCCGGCCCCGGAGTCGATCGAGGACGTGCGACAGCCGATCCAGGAACAGCCGGCGGTTCGCGAGCCCGGTCAGCGCGTCGCGGAAGGCCTGGTCGTGGAGCTCGTCGTACAGGCGGGCGTTCTCGAGGGAGAACGCGGCCTCCCGGGCGAGGAGCTGGGCCAGCTGGACGCTGCGATCCGTGAAGACCCGCGACTGGGTCGAGGTGAGCTCCAGGATCCCGATCGATTCGCCACGGACGACGAGCGGCAGGATGACCATGCTCGCCTGGCCGACAGAACGGAGGTAGACGACCTCCTCGGGGTCGCTGTCCGGGTTGGCGACGTCGACGTAGCACGGCTCACCCGTAATGAGGACGCGCCGCGTCGCCGGGAAGTCCGTCAGGGCGTACGTCGATCCGACGGGATTGGCGCGCCCGGGCGGATAGGTCGCCAAGGTCACGACGTGATCGTTCTCGCGGTCCCACATGCTGAGGTGGCAGTCGGCGACCTCCGCAGCGTGGGCGATGTGGCGGGCAATGATCTTCGCCACCAGCTGCGGGTCCATCGTCTGGGAGACCTCGCGAGACAGGTCCATGGCCGCGGCCAGCTCCGTCGCCGTCTCCGTCAGCTGGCCGCTGGCGTTCCACAGGAACATCTGGAAGATCGCGTAGGCCATGATGAGCGTGGTGACGGGCACGGCGATGCTGATCGGAAAAGGAAAGCCGGACGACCACGGCAGGAAGTGCGGGACGATTCCCGCGTAGGCGCTCGTTGCGGCGCCGAGGAACATCAGCCGCAGCACGACCGGACGGCTGACGTGGACCAGCGCGAGCACGGGCGGGATGATCGCGGCCATGGTCATCGCCGCTCCGATCGCGGGCTCGGCGGTGACCGCGGCCACGATCGCGGCGGTCGTCGCCAGCGCGGCCCGGGTCGCGAGGGACGCCGCGGGCCGTGTCTCGGACCGAGCCCACAGGATTGCCAGGTAGGTCGCGAACGCGATCGCGACCGCCCCGGCCGCGACCAGGGTCGGTTCTCCGACGACGACCGCGAAGGCGAGCCAGCTCAGCCCGAACGGGAACACGACCAACGCGAAGATCCCGATCGTCTTCCGCAGCTTGCGCTGGGCGCGTGGATCGATCAGGGACGGCTCATTGGCACGAGCCGGCGCAACGCCACTATCGGGGCCAGGCATCGCCAAGAGACTCGCCGCCGTGCGGTACCTAGGTAATCCCCTGTTCGGATGCGGCGGAGTGGTACTCAGTTCGTGTAGCGGGTGATCTCCACGTAGGCCTCGCCCGTCACCTGGGCACCCAGGTACGTCCCGGCGACGCGCTGCGACCCCTCCCAGTACACGACCCCGGTCGTCGCACGGGTGTCGAGCTCCTGGTCCTCGACGGTTGGCTCAAGGTCGATGACGAGGTCGCCACGGATGGTCACGCGCCAGCCGCTCGGCCATGTCCGGCCCGAGGCGGGGCTGGACCATGTCCCGAGTGCCGCGACATCGAAGTCGTCCGGCCCGAGCCGAACGGGTGGCAGGCCCGGCTCAACGAGCGTGCCGTAGAGCAGGATCGGCTCTCCGACGGCGTCCCGGACGACGGACAGGGTGATGTCCCGCTGGGGTGCGAGCTCCCGATCCGATGGATCGAACACGGGGTCGAGGTTCAACGCGAACCAGTCCCAGCCCCCGCCGACCGAAACGAAGTCGCCCCACTGGTGGTCGAACCAGGCGATGCCTTCGACGTTGAATTTGGCGCCGTTGAGCTCGATGGAGCCGGTCGCGACCATCCTGGGCCGCGAGTAGTAATAGGAGCTTCCGGCGGGACCGAATTCGACGAAACCGTCGTTGTCGTGGGGAACCGGATCGGCATGGTCCGTCAGCTGGAGATCGATGCCGAAGGTGTCCCCGCCGGCGAGGGACTCTGCCGGTGCCAGGCGGGCCTCGATGGCGTCCCTGCCGTTCCCGCCGACGAACCGCCACGGCTCGGCGAGGGCCGGTGCGCCGCCCGCGACGAGCACCGGATTCAGTCCACCGATCCGCAGCCCAAAGCCGGTTGGATCGCCGGCCTCGTCCCGCCTCGACTGGTCGACCTGGGGCCCGATCTCGCTGCGCTGCGCGTAGAAGAACCGATTGTTGTCCTCGTCGGTGAGAGCCAAGTGCGACGCCCAGCCGGTCGGGACGCTGCTGCGCTCGGCCCGGAACACGACAGCCTCGAACCCGAAGCGACGGCCGTTGTCTGCCCGGAGGTGGCCGGTGTAGTACCACCACTCGGTCAGGCGGTCGTGGGGGCCATCGTCGCGCGGGAACGCGAGTGGGATCGGGTCCGCGGGCGGCGCGGTGGGCGGTGGAGTCGCGGCGGGCGACGGGAACGTGAGCGGCGGGTTGGCCAGGATCGGCCCGCCGCCGCAGCCGCTGACGACCGCCAGGAGCAGGGCGAGTCCGACGACCCGCCTCACGCCGCCGCCTCCCCTTCCACGGCCGGCAGGCGTCGCTCGAGGAATCCCGGCAGCCACCAGTTCCACTTGCCGAGGAGCCGCATCGTCGCGGGCACGAGCAGCGCCCGGACGATGGTCGCGTCCAGGGCGACGGCGATGGCGATCCCCACGCCCAGCGCCTTGATGAGCACGATGTCGGCGAGGGCGAACGAGCCGGCCACCACGATGACGATCAACGCCGCGGACGTGACGATCCGGCCGCTCCGCTCGAGGCCGGTCGCGACGGCCGTCGGGTTGTCGCCCGTCGCCTGCCAGGCCTCGCGCATGCGCGTGAGCAGGAAGACCTCGTAGTCCATCGACAGGCCGAACAGGACGCAGAACAGGATCACCGGCTGGGTGGTCTCGACGAACCCCAACGGCCGCGTGCCGAAGAGCATCGACAGGTTGCCGTCCTGGAAGATCCAGACCAGCGCGCCGAATGACGCCACGATCGAGAGGGTGTTCATGGCCAGCGCCTTCAGCGGCAGCAGCAGCGACCGCAGGAGGACGAGCAGCACCAGGTAGGTGCTGACGAGGATGAAGATCGCGGTCCGCGGGAACTCGGCGCCGATGCCGGTCACCACGTCCTCGACGTCCGCCGCGCCCCCGCCGACCAGGACGGTCATCCCTTCGGGCGGGGCCAGCGCGCCCGCGCCTGACCGCAGGTCGCCGACGAGCGCACGCGCGACCGCCTCGTTGGGTCCGTAGGGCGTGAGGAGGGTGAATGCGGTGAGGTCGCCGCTGGTGGTCGCCTTGAGGACCTCGCCGACGAACCGATCCGGCGGTTCCTGCCCGGGCCGGTACAGGAGCTCGTACTGCGACAGCGTCATCCTTGGGTCGGCGTCCACGAGGCTGTCGACACGGTCGATCCGGTCGTCCGCGGCAAGGCGGCGCGAGTAGTCGTAGAGCGCTGCGAGGTTGGCCGGGGTGATGGCTTCGCCCGTCGTCCGGATGGCGAGGACGATCGGCGCGAACGGCCCCGGCCCGAACTCCCGCGTGAGCAGGTCGAACGCGTCACGGGACGGCGCCGTCTCCGGAAGGATCCGCGCGTCCGGCGCGTTGAACCGGACGTGCAGGAACGGCGTTCCGAGGACGAGGAGGACGGCGAGCGTCGGGACGAGGACGGCGATCGGCCGGCGCATCACCGCCCGCGCGAGCCGCGACCAGGCGCCATCCTCCGGCGGGCGCGGCTGGACCCGGCGAACGCGAAGGCGTTCGAGGTTGACTCCGACGATCGCCAGGGTCGCGGGAAGGAGCGTCATCGCCGCGGCAACCGCCAGCGCGACGACGACGGCGCCGGCGATGCCGACGGACCGCAGGATCATGAAGCCGAACAGCACCAGGCCGAGGAGGCCGAGCAGGACCGTCAAGCCGGAGAAGAACACGGCCCTGCCGGCGGTCCGCGCCGTGGCCGCCACCGCGTCCTCCACCGCGTCGGGCTGCCAGCCCCGCGCGGCCAGCTCCTCCCGGAAGCGGCTGGTCATGAGCAGCGAGTAGTCGACGCCCAGGCCCAGCCCCAGGAGGGTGGCGAGGTTCAGCACGAAGATGCTCATCGGCGTGAGGCCGGCGACGAAGAAGATCGCGGCAAGGGCGACGACGACCGCGGCGCCCCCGACGACCAGTGGCACGCCCGCCGCGACCACGGAGCCGAAGACCAGCAGCAGCGCGAGGGCCGCGAGCGGCAGCGAGATCAGCTCGCTCCGGCGAAGGTCGGCCTCGGAGACCTCCTGGACGTCGCCGTAGAACGCCGGACCCCCCGAGAGCCCGACCTCGAGGCCGGGCTGCTGCAGGAGGGCAGCGCGAAGGCCCGGCAGGGCCTTCGGCGAGTCGTCCGCGGGCAGGTTCAGCAGCACGATGTCGTACGCCGTGTGCCCGTCCGCGGACACCTGCCGGCTCGACAGGGTGTGTGGGAGGACTGCCCGGACGTGCTCGGCCGCGGGGACGCCTGCGGTCGCCGCCGCTGCCGCCGCCTCGAACGCGGGGTCGCCGGCCCGGAGCGTCTCGGAGTGGAACACCACCACGACCGCGGCCTCGGCGACGCCGATCTCGCGCTCCAGGAGGGCCTTCGCCTGCGCGGACTCGAGGTCGGGGCGGATGAAGCCTCCGGAACGGAGGGCATCGGGCGCCTGGAGGGCGAACGGGATCGCCGCGACGACCAGCGCCAGCCACGCGAGGACCACGGGCCAGCGGTGCCGGGCGCACCACCGCCCGAGCCGTTCGAAGCGGTTCGACGGCAGGGGAGACATCGGCTCGACCATCGTACGGGTTTGCTAGGATCGGGCGGCCGTGACGATCTTCACCCTGTGGTTCGAGAACTTCCCGAACAACCTGCCGGCCCTGTTCATCTCGGTCGGGGTCGCGGCCCTCTTCGTGTTCATCTTCATCAAGGCGGCGATGTCCGCCGACGGGCGCTCGCGGTTCGTCAAGCGCATCACGGGACCCAACGGCAAGTGGCTCTTCGGGATGCTGTTCGTGCTCTGGGCCGTGGTCTTCGGGGTGGGCCTGCAGCTCGTCCCGCACGCCGGCGCGAACTCCCCCTACGGCGGGCTCGGGCTGATCGCCCTCTTCACGGGCTTCTTCATCTCGATGGGGTTCCTCTGGAGCGTGATCGGCGAATAGCCGCGGCTAGCCGCGCTTTCGGACGAACCAGGCCTCCTCGGACGGCCACTGGCGGGCCCACTCGATCGACGCGATGTGGGTGTACGTGGTCGTTGCGTCGGCCGCGGGCTGGAGCTCCACCAGGCGCTCGATCTCGAAGCCGGAGGCTCGGAGGAGACGGATCCACTCGCCGTGCGGCAGGTGGAACTCGACCGACGTGTCGTCCGGCCAGGTGGTCCGGTGCATCCCAAAGTACGGCCGCAGGAGGGTCGTCCCGGCAGGGCCGTCCGCCTCGACATCGGGCGACGTCATGATCACGAGTGGCGAGTTCGTCAGGAACAGCAGCCAGCCACCGGGCTTGAGGATGCGTGCGGCCTCGGGGATCCAGGCGTAGGGATCGGCCCATAGTGCCGCGCCGTATTCGCTGACGGCGCCGTCGAAGCGGCCGTCCTCGAAGGGCGTCGTCTCGGCGTTGCCCAGATAGAGCGGGAACTCGAGCCCGAACTCCGCCTGGAACGCGCGCGCCGCCTCCAGCTGCTTCGGCGAGTTGTCGATCCCGACCGGCCGCGCACCCCGCCGCGCGAGCCACGACGAGACGTAGGCGGTTCCGCAGCCCAGCTCCACCACGTCCTGGCCGTTGACGTCGTCGGGCAGGAGCTGGACCTCCGCCTCCGGGATGCCCCAGATGCCCCACGTGACCTCGGTCGTCGACCAGCTCCGCCGGCCGGGCTCGACGTACTCCTCGGCGTAGCGATCCCACGCTTCGCGATTCGCGCGGACGTGCTCGGGCAGGGTGTCGATGTCGGACATGTGAGCGATGGTAGGGGCGCGCCGTTCGTGCGACAGTAGTCGCCACAGCCTCGCGTCTCGCGCCCCATCGGATCTGGCGACCCAGCCAGGAGGAGATCCTCGTGCGCCATCGACGTCTCGCGCCCGTGCTCGCGCTGTTGCTGACGATCGCCCCACTGCCCGTGGCGACCGCGCTGGCCCAACCGGGCTGCGACCCGTTCACGACGACGCCCGACGTCAACCCCGCGATCCCGACCCTGGCCTTCCCGTTCGGGTCCCAGGAGGTGTCGGTCGCGGAGTCGAATGCCTACCTCGCGGCCGTGGACGCGGCCAGCAATCGGGTCATGACGGCGAACGCGGCGACGTCCGTCGGCGGGCTCGCGATCCCGTACGCCGTCGTCGGCACGGAAGCGCGAATCGCCGATCTCGCGAGCGCGCTGGCGATGGTCGACACCCTCCGCGACCCGCTCGCCGGCGACACCGAGGTGGCCGCAGCGGTCGCGGCCGCGCCCGCGGTCCTGTGGGTCGCCGGGAACGTCCACGGCGGCGAGGAGTCCGGCGCCGACGCGGCGCTCCAGGTCCTCTGGAACCTCGCCGCGCGGGGCGACTGCGTGGTCGACGAGATCCTCGACAACGCCATCGTCGTGATCCTGCCGATCCAGAACCCCGACGGCCGCGAGGCCGAGACCCGTCGGAACCTGTACGGCTTCGACATGAACCGCGACTGGTTCGCGCGGACCCAGCCCGAGACCGACGGCAAGCTCG
>JBKKDM010000103.1:0-4120 GCA_046707905.1 Candidatus Limnocylindrales bacterium | reverse complement strand
GCACAGCAGCGACAGCGGGTCCATGTCGACCGCTACCGTCCCATCGGCGTATGCCTTCTTCAGCGTGATGCGTACCAGGCCGTCAGGCCGCGGCTCGACCCGCTCCTGCGCGATGGGCGTGTTGGCGCCGGTTTGACATTGGTCCATTCCGGCGGCGGCAAATTGGTCCACGGCCGCCGCATGGGACCGCCGGTTGGATGGTCCACGCGAGCGGCGGTCCGATAGAGTGGAAGGGTTGACGCGGGTGTAGTCGCCTCGGAGGAGAGGATCGAAGCTCTCCTCCGAGACTTGACCCGCGCGGGAGTACAGACCCTCCCGTGGGCCCGTCCGAAGATCGAGCAAGTCCGTCTCGGAAGCAAGCACGTCGACGGCCGGCCCGGCCGCGAGCGCGGCAGTGTTTGTTGAAGGGCTGTGTGATGTGGTTCCAGCCGGCGTACGCGCAGGCCCGCTATTGCACCTCGGGGTGCCGCCAAGGCGCGGCGCGCTGGCGTGAGTGGAAGGCCCGAGAGCGGTACCGGCGGACGGAGCGTAGCCGAGAGTGTCGCCGGGCGCAGAGCCAGCGCCGGCGGCGACGCCAGGCCGAGCGGGAGCGGAAAGGCGAAGAAGCGGGGGCACCGCGCCGGAGGCTCCGCGTGGGTCATCGCCCAGCAAGAAATCTTCGTGCTCGTGCGACCGGCCCGGCTGCTATGAGCTGTTCGAGCGGACACGCCGATCTCCGGCGCAGCGATTCTGCTCGCGGCCATGTCGGCGTGCCCTGGAGCGCGTGTGGCAGCGCGAGCGGCGGTGGCGAGCGCGGGGGACGCTGCTCCGGCGAGAGCGCCCGCGGCCCCGTCGTCTCTGAGCCGAACGTATTGCTCTCGAAGTTCGCTCTCGCGTAGCTTCGGCGTGGACCCTCGGGAGGAGGGAGGCGGCCGTCGCGGCACAGTGTCGTGCCGGTCGCTTCTCTTCTCTCGTCAGGAGTGCACGTCTTGGCGAGCGACCTGATTGAACTCGGGCTTGCGGACATCGGCGAGCACTTCGCCCGCTACCGCCTCCGGTCGGCCACGGCGGAGCGTGTGCTCGTGGCGTCGCTACATCGGTACGGTCAGATGTCGCCGGTGGTGGTCTTCCGATGGCAGGGACGTTACGAACTGATCGACGGCTTCAAGCGTCTTTCCGCGGCGCGCGCGGTAGACGGGCTCATGAGTCTTTCTGCCCGCGTCATCGAAGCGGATGAACGAACGGCCAAGGCGGCCATCTACGGCTTGAACCGCGCCAGCGGAAAGACCTCCGAGCTGGAGGAGGCCTGGATCATCTATGCGCTCGTTCGCGAGGACGGGCTGCCGCAGGTGGAGGTGGCTGAGCTTCTGGGGCGGCACAAGAGCTGGGTCTGCCGCCGGCTGGCGCTGATCGAGAAGCTCTCGGAGCCGGCCAAGGAGGAGCTGAAGGTGGGGCTACTGAGCCCGACCTGCGCGAGGCATCTGGCGCGGTTGCCCCAGGGCAACCAGAACGAGCTGCTGGAGGTGATCCGCCGCGAGGCGCTCACGGTGCACGAGCTCGAAGGAGTCGTGAATCTGATCCAGAGCTCGCCCTCGCGGGAGCTTCAGCAGTACATCCTGCACTCTCCTCGCGAGGCACTGGCCCAGGCCGACGGACCTTGTCTTCCGTCGCGTGACCCGCGCCTGAGCGTGGCCGGCGGCCAGGTGTGGAGGCGGCTGGGAATGCTGCTCGAGATGCTGGCACGGATGGAAGGCTGGCTGACCCATCAAGGGCTATCCGGCTTGACGCCCAAGGACCGGCAGGTACTCGCCCCGCGTTTTGAGCGGCTCTCGCGCGACGCGACCTCGGTCGCGGTGCTGTCGCGTGACCTCGTGTCGGAGCAGGTACCGGCATGAACGAGCTCGAGCGACTCGAGATCCTCCGTCGTTTCCATCGCGGGGCGTCCTTGCGTTCCATCGGGCGCGCCATGGAGATCGATCGCAAGACGGTGGCGGCGGTGGTCCGAGCCTATGAGCGGGAGCGGCAGGAGCCTCATTTGGTGCTGCCCAGCCCGCAGCTTCGCCGAAGCAAGCTCGACGAGTATGTGGACCAGATCAAGGTCCTGCTCGATCGTTATCCCGACATCACCGCCGTGCGCCTGGACGAAGAGCTGCGCACGGCCGGCTACAAGGGCGGCCACACGATCGTCAAAGACTGCCTCCGGAAGCTGCGCCCGAATCCGACCCAAGCGCCGGTGATTCGCTTCGAGACCGGCCCGGGCGTGCAGGCGCAGATGGACTACTCACCCTTCGACATCCCCTTCACCGAGGAGGGCAAGAGGCGCGTGCACGCCTTCAGCTACATCCTCGCGTACTCACGCCGGCGCTACCTGCGCTTCGTGGAGTCCTACGACTTCACCACGACGGTGCGCGAGCACGTGAAGGCCTTCGAGTACCTGGGCGGAGCAGCCACGGTGTGCCTCTACGACAGCATGAAGGTCGTGGTGCAGACCTGGGACGGCGAACAGCCGATCTACAACACGCGCTTCCTGGCTTTCGCCTTCCACTACGGCTTCCGTCCCTGGGCGTGCAAGCGGCGTCGGCCGCAGACCAAGGGCAAGGTCGAGAAGCCTTTCTTGCAGATAGTCACGCACCTGCTCAACGCGCGCACCTTCGCCTCCCTCGCGCACCTCAACGCCTTCGTGGCGGAGACGTGGCTGCCGCAGATCGATCAGCGGAAGCACGACACGACCGGTCGGCCACCACTGGAGATGTGGGAGGAGGAGCGTGGCCACCTCGTCGGGCTGCCGGCCCATGCGTATGACACAGCGGAAGTGCTCTACCGCACGGTGGGGCCCGAGTGGCACATCCCCTACAAGCAGAACTTCTACTCGGTGCCCTGGTCGCGCATCGGCCAGACCCTGCCCGTACGCATTACCGAGACCGAGCTGATCGTGTACGCCCCGGAGGTCCAGGAGATCGCGCGCCATGAGCTGGCGGCGCCTGGGGCCGGCAAGCGCTTCACGAAGCCCGAGCACGCACCGGGACGAGACGAGAAGCGCCGGCACGAGCAGCTCGCCCAGCGCTTCGCCGAGCTCGGTCCGGAGGGCCCGCGCTTTCTGGAGGAGCTCGTACGGGCGCGCCGCTACGGCAAGGACGAGGCGCACCGCGTCCTCGCCTTGCTGGCGACGTACACGCGGGAGGACCTCGTGGCCGCGCTCGCGCGCGCCTGTCGCTATCGCGCTTTCTCCGTCACCGCCGTCGAGCGCATCGTGGCCGCTCAGGCCGAGCCTAAATCAGCCTTGGATTCACTGGAGGCCGAGGCCAGGCCGCACCTGGCCGCTCTCGTCGGCGATCAGCCGGTGCCGCCGCGCTCCACCGCCGACTACCTGCATCTGCTGGAAGGCTCCACCCCCGAACATGGACCGGAAGACGAAGACGCTTCGTGAGCGCGTCCTCGAGCACTTCGCCGTGCTTAGGATCCCGATTCCCGGCGAGGAGCTGGATCGCGTCATCACTGACGCCGAGCGCGATGGCCTCTCCTTCCTGACCGCCACCGACCGTCTCCTGGGCGAGCAAGCCGCTCGGCGCCGCGACCGCGGCATCAAGCGGCGCATCACGGCCGCCCGCTTCGCCGAGCACAAGACCCTCGAGACCTTCGATTGGAAGTTCAACAAGACAATCAACCGCACACAGTACGAGCAGCTCGCGACGGGCGACTTCATCCGCCGCCGCACCAACATCGTCCTGGTCGGCCAGTCCGGCGTGGGAAAGAGCCACCTCATGCAGGCGGTGGCCCTCAGTGCCTGCGCTCTCGGCCACCGCGTCTACTACACCACCTCGGCGCAGATGCTCAATCAGCTCACCGCCGCCCTCGCCGACAAGAGCCTCAACGAAACGCTCAGGCGGTACGCCGCCTGGGATCTGCTACTCGTGGACGAATTCGGATTCGACCGCATCGAGCGCGAAGAATGTCCTCAGGCCGCGCACCTGCTCTACAAGGTCGTCGCGCGGCGCCACCAGAAGCGGTCCACGATCTTGATCACCAACGTCGACTTCGACGCCTGGGGGCAGTATCTCGGCGACGCGCCCCTGGCCATGGCCATGCTCGATCGCTTGGTCGATGGCGCAGTGGTCATCAAAATCAAGGGGCCGTCCTTCAG
>JBKKDM010000102.1:0-22214 GCA_046707905.1 Candidatus Limnocylindrales bacterium | reverse complement strand
CGGACAGCCAGGCCGCGGCGGAGAAGGTCCGCGCGGCCGCGGAGGCCGGCGACCAGTCGAGCGCGGCCAGCCGGCGGACGAGCGCCGCCGACTCGAGCTCGGCCGCCAAGCCTCGAACGGAGCCGGGCACCGCATCCTAGCGGGACCGCGGGGCGGTCCCCCGCCCGCCCCGCGCGCTGCTGCCGCCGCATACGATCGACCTCCACTGAGGAGGAGCTGATAGATGCGGCTGCAGGACAAGGTCACCGTCATCACCGGAGGCGCGAGCGGCATGGGCCGCGTGGCGGCGCGGATGTTCGCCGCCGAGGGCGCGAAGGTCGTCGTCGCGGACGTGACGGAACAGGCGGCGACATCCGTCGTCGACGAGGTGACGGCCGCCGGAGGCCAAGCGATCGCCGTCGCGGCGGACGTCTCGAAGGAAGCCGACGCGAAGCGGATGATCGACGAGACGGTCGCCGCGTTCGGGCGGATCGACTGCCTCTACAACAACGCCGGGATCATGCCGGAGGCCGACCACTCGGTCATCGACACATCCGTCGAGGATTGGGACCGGGTCATGGCCGTCAATGTCCGCGGGGTCTTCCTGGGCTGCAAATACGCGATCCCGAAGATGGTCGAGCAGGGTTCCGGCTCGGTGATCAACATCTCCAGCTTCGTTGCCCTGATCGGCTGCTCGAACCCGCAGGACGCCTACACCGCGTCGAAGGGCGCCGTCCTCGCGCTGACGAAGTCGCTCGCCGTCCAGTTCGCCCCGAAGGGCGTGCGGACGAACGCGATCTGTCCCGGACCGGTCGAGACGCCGCTGCTCATGGACTGGCTCGTGAAGGACGAGGAGGCCAAGCGGATTCGCCTCGCCCGCAATCCGACCGGGCGGTTCGGCAAGCCCGAGGAGATCGTCCACATGGCGATCTACCTGGCCTCGGACGAGTCCCGCTGGACCAACGGCGCCGCGATGGTCGTCGACGGCGGCATCACGGTGAACTACTTCTAGGCGGGTCGCGTCACCCGGATGTCGTCGAGCTCGACCTCGAGGAGGTTGCCGGGGCCGCCGTCCTCGGCCACGGCGTAGAGCCTGATCGTCTGCCCCGCGAACGCGTCCATCGAGACCGCGGCGTTCTTCCACGTCCCGTCGACGTCCGCCGCCCGCCCGAGGACGGTGAGGACCGGCACGCGCCGGCCGTCGGCCAGCTGCACCCCGATCCGGAGCGAATCCGCTGACGTCGAACCGGCGCTGTGAGCGAACACGTACGCGAACGTCAGCTGTTGCCCGGCGCCCGACGGCAGCGTGATGGACGGCGACCGGATCGAGGATCGCCCGTCGAGGTCATTCGAAACGACGGTCAGCCCTGCCGCGGGCCCGGTGACAAACGCGGCGCGGCCCGATGGCGTGGCGCCAAGCTGCTTGTTTCCGTGGGATGCCGTCGCGGCCGGATTGGCTCGCGCGAATCGGGCCGTCGTGGGGGCGGTGTCGGTGCCGTCCGGGTTCGTCACCCAGCCGCGTGCAACCTCCAGGTCGTCATCGAAGGCGCCGCACCTGGCACTCGTAACGGCCGCGCCGAGGATCGACAGTGGACACCAGGCGCGCTCAAGGAGGGACACCACGGCCTCCTTGTTGCGACTCGTCTCGGCTGCGATCTTCCCATCGTCGGGGTAATCCTCCGCCGAAAGCTCGAAGGTGTACGCAAAGATCCGGTAGGCGCCGTACAGGTAGTCGCGGCTCGTGCCTGCGCTCACATAGAGATCGCTCCCCTGCTGGGGCGTGTAGCCGTTGGTGCGCGCCATCGCGGTTCCGATGCCGGCCAGCGCCGCGTGATCCTGCGATGTCATGTCGGCCGGGACATCTGTCGTCGTGTAGCCGTACGGCCACATGACCAGGCGCCCGAACTCGTGGAACGTGATCGCCGCGCGAATCTGCTGGCGCCCGCCGACCACCCTGCTCGCAACGAAGTCACGCATCGCCGAAGCCTCGGGCGTCGAGAACGGCGCCGTGCCGTGATACGTGCTCGCCGCCGGGTTGGTGCTGGTCCTTCCAGCATCGCCCCATCGATACCCGTAGTTCCGATTGATGTCGGTCCCGATCGAGGTCGTGCCGGGGGTGGGCTGTCGGTTCTTGCGCC
This sequence comes from Candidatus Limnocylindrales bacterium, assembly GCA_046707905.1. Lineage (GTDB taxonomy): Bacteria > Chloroflexota > Limnocylindria > Limnocylindrales > CSP1-4 > UBA5189. The sequence continues at coordinate 20,097 of JBKKDM010000102.1, read as the reverse complement.
AGTGGTGGAATCGACCGTTCGCGATGTCGAAGGCGGAGCCATCCGGATTGACATTGAGGACGATCCAGACCTCGCGGTCGTCAACGAGCGAGGTGACCCGAGGATCCGTCCCGTAGCCGTCCACGAGCCAGTGCAGGATCGTGAGCGTCATCTCGACCGACATGTGCTCGTCGCCATGGTGGCCGCCGTCGAACAAGACCTCCGGCTCCGGCTCGTCCACGAGGACGTTGTCGGAGACCTTGACCGCCCAAATCTCACGGCCCTTGTAGCTCTTCCCGATCGAGAAGCGCGAGACGATGTCGGGATGCGCGGCGGCGACAGCGGCGACGTCCGTCGCCATCTCGATGTAGCTGTGGTAGCCCTCCCAACCCGTCGGAAACTCCGATGCCGCAGCGGGCAGAGCGAGGACCATCGCGAGGGTCAACGCGATCGAGGGACCAACGACGCGGGCGACGCGGACTTCGGCCATGCCAGGATCATTCGCACGGATCTCGCAGAGCGCCATTAACCGTTCGGACCACTGCGGCAGCACAGACGTCCCCATCGCGCAGTGCTTCGCGAGTCGAGCCGGTATGTGCGGCGTGTACTAGCGGATGCTCAGCAGCGTCGGCACCTGCTCGCGGCGTTCGCGGCCCACAAGCCCGAGGTGAACGCCGGATTCATGCAGGCCGCCTGAGGGCGACCGTCACCGGAGCGCGGGCGTCAGCGGACCCGCAGGAAGAGCGGGATCCGTTCGATGTCCTCCGCGCGCGCCGGCCAGGCATTGGGCAGGCCGTCGATCATGAGATAGGCGACGCCCGACGGCGTCCGAATCGCGAAGGCCAGGATGTGCCACGCCGTGGGCGTGCCCGCACGATCGATTCGCTCGTAGCGCACGGCCCTGCCGGCCGGCAGGGTGACCTCGCTCACGACCGCGACGCCCTTCCCGGCCTCGCCGAGTCTCGTCTCGAGCCAACCCACGAGGTCGCCGTTCGGGCCGGGCTGCGTATTGGCCGACGGCGGCATCGCCATGAGCTGGATGGGGATCTCCGTGGTGCCGGGCGGCGGAGCCTCGTTCGCGAAGATGGCGGTCATGTTGTCGAAGACGAGCAGCCACGGCGGCAGCGCCATCTGGATCGCCGGGTCGGTGGTCGACACTGTGACCCAGCCATCCGGAATGGTCGGGGTCGCCGCGACGATCGGTGGCGGCGACGAGGTTCGTGACCCGCACGCGGCCAGCAGTACGGCCGCCACGACGGCCAGCGGCGCCAGAGCTCGAAGGCCTCGGCTGCCGGCGAGGGTCATCTCCGGCGGTCTTCTGGCTGCTTCAGGATGGCTCGGAGGCGCTGGGTTCGGGCTCGGAGATCCCGCCGCATGACACCGCCGGACAAGGTGACGAGCAGGCGCCCGGCGAGCGACGTCGGCCAGACGCGCTCCACGAACGTCGCCCGCGTCCCTCCTTCAACCGGCTCGAGGGTCGCGTCCTCGGTCATGCCGTAGCCCATGCCCCTGAGCTCGACGACGAGTCTCCGCGGGGCGTCGTGCTCAGTGACAGTCCAGGTCGTTCGCGCGACCATCGGGCCACGCCGATGGGCGAACGTCCCCCGCAGACCGGCGCTGAGCAGGCCGGTTGGGGTGTAGTCCACGAGCGCCGGGTCGACCGCCCGGAAGTTGGCAGTGTCGGCCAGGAAGGCGAATACCTCGTCGGGCGAGCGGCCGACCACGAAGGTGGACTCGAGTTCGAAGCCGCCCGCCGGCTCGCTCAAGCCGGGACGATCGCGCGGATCGGGCCGCGCCGGAGCGCCTTGATCCCGAGCGCGATCCAACTCGCCGCGAACGTGGCGACGATCGTCGCGAAGATCAACCGGGCGGGACCGGTCGCCGTGCTCTCCCCCAAGCCACCGAAGGCGGTGAGCAGCAGCACAAGCGACGAGATCGCGAGCAATTGCGCGGCGCGGCGCGAAAGCACGGCCGCCCGGATCGTCGCAATGGCGAACAGGATCGACCCCACCAGCGTCGCGAGAAGCCCGAGGACCCAGAGCGACCAGGCGTTGACCGCTCCGAAGACAAGGGCCTCCTCGGTCGTCGCCGATGCCATGCCGACGAGCCCGACGATCGAGACCACGGCCCCGAGCGCCGGGGTCGCGAACCCAGCCCATGCCAGGCCCGGGTGGGTGCGTGCCTGGAACGCACTCAGGCCCGTGAATGCTAGCAACAGACCCAAGGTGCCGAATGCGAACAAGACGACCCACAGCCGGTCCGCGCCATTGATGGCCGATGCCACGAGCCCAGTGAAATACAGGGTGCCGCCGGCGATGGCACCAAGACCGCCGATGCGAAGCATCACCGAATGTCCTCCGATCGATCCTGCCATGCCGGCAACCCGGCTCGGCGTGAGGCGCGCGTCGAGCGCGCCGATGAGGACGTCCGCGAAATCGAACGGACCGAGGGGCCGGGACTCCAGCACGGCCCGGAACTCCTCGCCGTACCTGCTGCGCCAGCGCGCGGGGTACATCGCGAGGAGCAGGCCGATCATGTCTGGTCGGTGCCGAGCCGCCGCAGCCCGAGACGCGCGAACGCCTCGAGGTTGGAGAGCTGCTCCTTGAGAACCGTTTCCCCCACGCCCGTAAGGCGGTAGGGGCGACGGCGATCGACTGGCTCGAGCGCCTCGATCATCCCGCGCTCTTCGAGCCGTGCAAGCGCTGCGTACAGCGTCCCCGGCCCGAGTGGCCGACCGGTGCCGGCTTCGACATCGGTCATGATCGCGTAGCCGTGCTTCGGCCCGTCGCTGAGGCTGACGAGGATCAGCAGGCTCGGTTCGGCGAATCGGCCGAGCTCGACGTTGGAATCGGGCATCAGGCGTTTGCCTCCTCGAGTTGGCCGACACCTTCGACAGGCGCGGCTGCGGTTGGGACGAGTATATCGTCCGTCGTCATACCCGCGGACGGCCTGATCATGATCCCGACCAGCGCGAGCCATGCGAAGGTCGCCGGCATCGCCACGATGGTCAGCAGCCAGACACCATCGAATTCGATGCCGAACGGGCCGAGGAGCCCGACCAGGCGGAACGCCGGAATGATCGCCAGGGCCGCGACCGCCCGCGGGATGATGCCGCGGCGCGCTCCCCGCCAGGCGACCCCGACAATCCAAAGCTCGAGAAGGACGAACCCGCCCGTGACCAGCGCCTGGATTCCCACAAACTGCGTGACGAGATAGGCAGCCTCACCCCACCCTTGATCGAGGCCCTGGACGTAGCGCACTGGACCGCCGCTCATCCGGACGGCCGCCATCCCGAAGAGCATCGCGGCCGCGATGAGCCCGATCACGGCGATGGTGTCCCCGTTGCTGCCAGGGGCGTCGCCCGGTTGAGAGGATCGGTCCCCCGCAGCAGCGAGCCGCGGACGAATCGACAGCACCGATGCCACCAGCGCAACGGCCGTGATGCCGAGCGCGAGGCCCGCCAGCGGCCATGCCGTTGGCTGCGCGTTGATGAACGCGAGGCCCATGGCCGGGTCGTCCGTGTCGGGGAAGGCGCGTCGCTGCGGCGCGAGCTCCATCCAGAACCACAGCAGGCCGGCTCCCCCGGCCAGGATCGGGGCAAAACGCTCGGTGGCGAGCCAGCGGTCCATCAAGCTACTCGAGGTCCGCGCAGGCGATCTTGGCGCCGCCCGGCGCGTGGACGACCACCGAGACCGCGGTCGCCCTAGCCAGCCAGCTCACGCTCGCGTTGCCATTGCCGACGCCCGCGTCATTCGTGGTGAAGCCGGGCCAGATCTCGTTCGGCGGCGCGGCGGGGCCGGCCGGGTCGTTCTTGTAGTGGCCGTCCGCCTCGGACGTCCCGCACGGCAGTTGGTGGACGTGCGAGCCATAGGTGGTGCTGGGACTCAGGCCCTCGACATGGACGCTGACCATCGTCTTGCCATCCGGCGTCCGGATCATCTGGGCGCGGCCCGAGATCGGCAGGCTGGACCCTGTCGCGAAAGCCCTGATGTCGCCCCGCGTCACGGTGGCACCAAGGGCCAGGACGCTGGGGGCGAGTAGTAGGGCCAGGCAGGTGGCGACGACGGTGCCGATCTGCCACCTGTTCCCGAGTCCACGAGGCCTCGCGCGCGGCTGCGTATCGACCATCGAGATCCCTCCAAGCGATCGACCGGCGCCGTGCGAAAACGGTGTTTCGCCTGTCGTTATATCGCTTGTCGGTATATCGTGTCGCGTACTAGATTGTCAACCCTGTTTTCGAGTTGACTCCTCGGCGAGCCGCGCCAGGAAGTGGCGCCAGCCCTCGTCATGGCCAGGGCTTGACGCGCCCGGCAGGCCCGAGTGGCGCAGCCGGAGGAGCGTGGCCTCGCCACCGTTGGCCGCTTCAAGGTCGACTTCGATCCGGCTCGAGCCGGGCGGTGTGGGGTCGCCTTCCGCCTCCCAGCCCCACGTGAGGACCAGGCGTCGGGGCTCGTCGAGCTCGACGTACTCGCCGCGCGCGATGTCGCCGCTCTTGTATTCGAGCCGGAACAGACCGCCCGGACGTGGTTCGAGCGTCGCAATGTCGCCCATCCAGCGAACCAGCTTCTCGGGATCTGTCCAGAACGACCAGACGGTCGCGGGCGGGGCCGCAATCTCGACCTCGTAGCCCAGGGCATCGCCCGCCTGGAGCGGGCGGATCTCGGTCGTCATCGTGTCTTCGCCTCCTTCGCGGCCTCGACGCCGAGGCGTTCGAGACCGTCGCGCCAGAACTGATCGAGCCACGCACGGAGCTCCTCGACGCCCTGGGACCGTGCCCGGTACAGCCGGCGCGTACCGGCGCGTCGCTCGGTCACGAGGCCGGCAGCGCGCAGCACCGCGAGGTGTTGGCTGATCGCCGGCCGAGTGACGTCGAAGTGGCCGGCAATCGCGCCCGCGGAGAGCTCTGAGCGCGCAATCACGGCGAGAATCGCTCGTCTTCGCGGCTCCGCCAGGGCTTGCAGCGTGGCATCCATGGCCTTACGTTAGCGATGTCTTACGTAAGTGTCAACTAACGCCCAGGCGGGACAAGGCACGGGCAGGCGAGCCGTGGGGCCGTTCCCTAGACCTCCTCGCGGAGGGCCTTGAGCACCTCTGCGGTGCCGCTGACGATGAGCTGCTCCCCCGGCGCGATGGCGCGGTCCATGGGAGCGTGCGTGTCGAACTGGCGGGGGCCGTGCGTCACGATCGCCATCACGTGAATGCCGCGCCCGGCGAGCTCACCCACGGTCTTGCCGTCGAGCGGCCCGCCGGCTGCGACCTCGACCTCCTCGATGGAGAACGCCAGCTGGCCGTGCGACAGCGCGAAGTCGATGAAGTCGGCGACCCGCGGCCTGATGGCGAGCTCAGCGATCTGGCGGCCGGCGCGCGTATACGGCGAAACGACACGGTCCGCACCCGCCTGGCGGAGCTTGGCCTCCGAGCCCTCCTCGTTCGCGCGGGCGACGATGAACAGCTTCGGGCCGAGCGCTCGAGCCGACAGCGTGACGTAGACGTTCTGGGGATCAGAATCGACCGTGGTGATGAGTCCGCGCGCCCGGGCGATCCCGGCTGCAACGAGGACTTCGTCCTTCGTGGCGTCGCCCTGGATGACGTGGCGACCCTCGCGCCCTGCCAGCTCCACGGAGGCTGGGTCGCCATCGATCACGACCAGCTCGACGCCCGATTGCGCCAGCTGCCGGGCCACGGTGCTCCCGACTCGTCCGTAGCCGCACAGAATCACGTGACCTTTCAGCGCCGCGATCTCGTCTGCCATCCGTCGTCTCTGCCGCCTCCCGCTCAGGGCCTCGGCCACGAACGTCTCGGCGACGAACCCGACCGTTCCGAAGATGATGCCGACGCCGCCAAATGCGAGGAGCGACGTCCAGATGCGGCCCCCCGTGTCGAGCTCCTGGACCTCCTTGTAGCCGACGGTTGTCAGCGTGATGATCGTCATATACAGCCCGTCGTCGAGGGACCAGCCGAAGAGCACCATGTAGCCGAGAGTTCCGATCGCGATGATCAGTCCAACGAAGGCGATCCAGATGAGGGTCCAGCGCCGGATGCGCGGGGCCGCCGCGGTCAGCGGCGGGAGTGCACTGGACGCGGCCATCGTGATGGGATCGTAGGCCACTCTCCCACCTCGGCGTATGATCGATCGCACTTCCCGAACCACTTCGGCGGCTTCCCGCCGACCCCGATGAGGACCCTCCCGATGGCGATCGAGCAGACCACGGCCGGCGGCGCCGGCACGGAAATGTCGACCCTCCGCATGGTCATCGGCGGCGAGAGCGTCGACGCAGCGGACGGCCAGACCTTCGAGATCACCAACCCGGCCACGGGGGCAACCATCGCGACGGCACCCCTGGGTGGCAAAGCCGAGGTCGATCGGGCGGTCGAGGCCGCGCAGAAAGCCTTCGAGGACCCCAAGGGCTGGGCCAGCTGGCCCGCGGGCAAGCGTGGCCGGAGCCTCGCGAAGCTCGGCGAGCTGGTCAAGAAGAACTCCGAGGAGCTGGCCCAGCTCGAGAGCCGCAACACCGGTAAGCCGATCACCAGCGCCCGGGGCGAGATCGCCGGCGTGTGGCTGGTGTTCGACTACTACGCCGGCGCCGCGAACAAGATCTACGGCCAGACCATCCCGGTCGCGAAGCCGGGCCTCGACATGACCCTCAGGGAGCCGATCGGGGTCGTCGGGCTGATCGTCCCCTGGAACTTCCCGATGTACATGGCCAGCTGGAAGGTCGCGCCGGCGCTCGCCGCCGGGAACACCGCGATCCTGAAGCCAGCTTCCTACTCCCCGATGACGGCAATCCGGATGGGCGAGCTGGCGCTCGAGGCCGGCATCCCGCCGGGCGTCCTGAACGTGGTGACCGGCCCGGGCGGATCCGCCGGCGCCTCGATCGCCGGCCATCCCGGGATCGGCAAGGTGGCCTTCACCGGCGAGACCACGACCGGCCAGGAGATCATGCGGCTGGCCTCGAACAACGTGAAGAAGATCAGCCTCGAGCTCGGCGGCAAGAGCGCCAACGTCGTCTACGCCGACGCCGACATCGAGCGCTTTGCGGCCGAATCGCCGTACAGCGTCTTCGACAACTGCGGCCAGGACTGCTGCGCCCGCTCCCGGATCCTCGTGGAGCGCTCGGTCCACGAGCAGGTCGTGGAGCTGTTCGCCGAGGCGACGCGCAAGGTCGTCGTCGGCGACCCGTCGGATGACAAGACCGAGGTCGGGACCCTGGTCAGCGCCAAGCAGCGGGACCGGGTCAAGGACTACATCGAGATCGGGCTCGAGGAAGGCGCGACCCTCGTGGTCGGCGGCACCGCGCCCGATGATCCGGCCCTGGCCAAGGGCGCGTACCTCCTCCCGGCGGTATTCGATGGCGTCTCGAACGACATGCGGATCGCCAAGGAGGAGATCTTCGGCCCGGTGGTCTCGATCATCCCGTTCGACGACGAGGCAGAGGCGATCCGGCTCGCCAACGCCACGCCCTACGGCCTCTCGGGATCCATCTGGAGCCGCGACATCGGCAAGGCGCTGCGGACCGCGAAGGGGATCCAGACGGGCAACCTCTCGGTCAACTCCAACAGCTCGGTCCACATCGAGGCGCCCTTCGGCGGCTACAAGATGTCGGGCATCGGGCGGGAGCTCGGGATGGCCGCGATCGACCTCTACACCGAGACCAAGAACGTCTTCATCGACCTGCGGTGATGACGGCGCGGCGTCCGGCGGGCTGAGCGAGGCCGTGAACAGCCGCCGCCGATCCGAGCCCGAACCCGATGACGGTCCACGGTTCGACGAGGCGGTCTTTGCCACGGCTCGGCTGGCCCGTAGCGGCCGCCCCGTCGCAGGCATCGTCATCGCGGCGGTGGTCGGCGGGCTCGCGCTCGTCGGCGTTGTCGGCGGCGGTGATGCGGCCACGACGTCAGCGGCACGCGTCGCGCGCCCGGTGTTCATCGCTTCCGACGAGGATTCGACGCCCGAGGCGCCGTTCGGCAGCCCCCCGATCGCGTTCCACGCGCGGGTCCTGGGTCGCCAGCTGTACGTCAACGGCGATGTCTTCACGCTGCAGGCGGACATCGTCGTCGTGAGCGTCGGCGACCTCCAGGGACGGACCTTCCAGCGACGAGCCCTGGATCTGCCCGGAGGCAGCACCGCGTTCCGCCTCGGTCCGAACGACCGATTCGATGTGGCATTCGAGCTCGAGGGCTGGACGGCCGAGGTGGCATGGGTCACCGCGACCGCCTACGACCGAGCGGGGAGCCCGCTGGCCACGGTGCGCCAGTCGCTCGCGATCCCCACAGGCTCGCCCATCGTCGAGTACGGCTGGCCGCCGACGCGTCTCGTTGGCGATGCGTTCGTGCCGGTCCGCCTCGAGCTACCCGGCGCCGCGGCTGGGGCGCTGACGGGGTCCACGGTCGCCGTGGCCGGGGAGCTGCGCATCCATGCCCATTCCGTCCGGATCTCGCTCCAGACCCTCGACTGGATGGTCCTGGATGCCACGGTCGTGGAGACGGCGAACGCCGACGGCGGGATCCGCCCGGTCCGTGCGCCGGTCATCGCCGTGACCCTCACGCTGCCGACGCCGCGCCCGACCGGCGAACGGCTGTGGGTCATCGTCTCGGCCTACGACGATGCGGGCGCCATCCTCGGGTCTGTGCGACGGCTCGTCACGATCGGAGCGCTGGCGACCTAGGCAGGGCGACGAGCTACCCCGGGCCGCCCGGCGACCAGGGGCTGGACGGCGGCGCGAGGTCCGGGCGGCGGCGCGCCAGCCAGTCCGTGAGGGCGTACCACGTGGTCCGGAACGCGATCTCGGGCCACGGGATCGCGTCAGGCGGGAACGCTCGGACCTCGAGCGCCTCCGGGCCAGTGCGGGCCTCGCCACCGACGATCCGGGCTTCGTAGACGAGCACGATCACGGCGGCCTCGAGCCGCGCATAGAGCCCGAGGATCTCACCGGGGCGCACGTGCAGCCCGGTTTCCTCCAGCGTCTCCCGGATCGCGCCCTCGGTGACCGTCTCATCGACCTCGAGAAAGCCGCCGGGCTGGGCCCACAGCCCGCGACCCGGCTCGAAGCCGCGACGGATCAGGAGCACGTTGCCGTCGTCGGTGATCGGAATCGTCGAGACGACGAGGCGCGGGTTGACGTAGGCGATGTGCCCGCAGTCGACGCACGCCAGCCGATCGCGCTCCTCGCCTGCGACTGGCCCCAGGGCGAGCTTGCCGCCGCACTGGGCGCAGTGGTTGAGCGATGCCGAAAGCCACTCGGGCGGGCCGCTTCCGAAGGGGTGGTCGGTCGATCTGCCGTCGGGACCTCGAGGATGCTGTGGCGCGGGCGGGTCCGTCCGGCGCTCGTCCGCGGTCACGCGGTGAGGACGATGCTCGCGGCCCCGATCGCGAGCCCGATCCCGAGCAGCGCCGCAACGACCCACGTGAGGCGAAACAGCCCTCGCCCCAGGTTGACCGGCATCCAGGCCCAGGCGCTGCGGTAGAACTTGAGGGCCGCGTCCGCCGTCGTGACCACGAAGATCGGGACGGCGAGCAGCACGCAGAACTTGACCAGCGGGCTGCCGATCGAGGACCCCGTCTCGAGCGCGGTGATGGCGATCGCGCCGGCGACCAGGGCGATCGCGGAGAGGTTGATGTAGTGCTTCTGGAGGGGCGTCGGCTGCGTCTCGGGGATTCGGTCCACGGCGCGTTCATGCCCGATCGGCTGTCGATCGAGAACCGGCATGCCGGGTTCCCAGCGCTCGTCGTCGCGTGCCTCGCTCACGGTGAGGTCGCGTTCGAGGGATCGGCCATGACGTCGGCCGTCTGCTCGGCCCGCCAGCGCTCGAGCCGCGATGCTAGCGCGGGGTCACCGAGCGCCAGGATCTCGACCGCCAGCAGCGCGGCGTTTTCGGCGTTGCCGATCGCGACCGTTGCGACGGGGATCCCGCGAGGCATCTGGACGATCGAGAGCAGCGAATCGAGGCCATCGAGGGCCTTCGTCGGCATCGGCACGCCGATCACGGGGAGGATCGTCTTCGCGGCCAGCATCCCGGGCAGGTGCGCGGCCCCGCCGGCGCCGGCGATGATGACCCGGATCCCGCGGCCCGGCGCAGCCTCCGCGTAGCGGTACAGGTGGTCCGGGGTGCGATGCGCCGAGACCACCCGCAACTCGCTGGGAACGCCGAGCGACTCGAGCACCTCGACGGCCTTCTCGAGCACGGGGAAGTCCGAGCGGCTGCCGCCGACGACCCCGACGAGTGGATTCCTCGGTGAGTGTTCGGAGCTGGTCATTCCCGCCAGGCGATGTGAGCCGCTGACTCGCGGGCGCGGGCGCGGGCCTCCTCCGGCGTGGCGCCGAGGGCGGTCACGTGACCCATCTTCCGGCGCTCGAACACCGACGTCTTGTCATAGAGGTGGAGGTGTGCGTCGGGAACCTCGAGGGCCTCGTAGATGCCGATCGGGTGGGCCGGCCGTGGGGCACCCTCGCCGAGGAGGTTGACCATCGCCACGGCGGGCGCGCGCATCGCCACGGAACCCAGCGGCAGCCCGCAGATCGCGCGGAGGTGCTGCTGGAACTGGCTCGTCACCGCGCCCTCGATGGACCAGTGGCCGCTGTTGTGGACCCGCGGCGCGAGCTCGTTCACGACCAGCGATCCATCGTGCAGCAGGAACAGCTCGACCGTCAGCGTCCCCACCAGGCCCATCGAGGTTGCCAGGCCTTCGGCCAGATCCGCCGCGGCCTCCTCGATCTCCTGCGGAACGCCGGCCGGGACCACGGTCTCGACGAGGATTCCGTCGTCGTGCCGGTTCCGTGCGATCGGGAAGGTCTGGCTGATCCCGTCGACGTTCCGGGCGACGACCACCGACAGCTCCGCCTCGAAGTCCAGCTCCCGCTCCAACAGCGACGGCCAGCCGAACCGGCCATGCACCTCGGCGATCCCCGCGGTGCCGTCGAGCCGGACCTGGCTCCGGCCGTCGTAGCCGCCGCGGGCCGCCTTGAGCCGAACCGGGTAGCCGAGCTCCGCCGCCGCCTCCAGGACGTCGGCGTGCGACGAGACGGCGCGCCACGGCGCGACCCGTCCCTCGTTGGCCTCGACGAAGCGCCGTTCCGCCAGCCGGTCGGCCGTCAGCTTGAGCGGGTACGGGCCGGGCCGGATCGGACGTTTCCGATCGTCCAGGGCCGCGATGACCGGCATGCCGACGTGCTCCAGCTCATAGGTGATGACAGCGCAGCCCGCGGCCATCCGGAGCGCGGCGCCGACGTCGTCGTAGGCGCCCACCTCGACCCGGTCCGCGACGCCGGACGCGGGTGCCTCCGGATCCGGGTCCATGACGACGACGCGGTACCCGAGGTCGCGACCCGCCAGCGCCAGCATCCGCCCGAGCTGGCCGCCACCGATGATCCCGATGGTGGACGGCGGCACGATCGGCGGCGGCGCGAAGCCGAGCCGTCGGTAGACCTGGAGGATCCAGGCGGTCTTGGAGTGCGTGTACCGCAGGCCCTCGACGGGACCGGCGTCGGTGATTCCGCGCTTGAGGCCCTCGTACTGGGAGCGCAGCTCGGGGTCGTCGCGAAGGGCGTCGCGGAAGGCCAGATCGCGTGGGTAGTCGCCACCCAGCGGTTGCACATGGAGGTGGATCCGGTAGCGCTCGCCGTCGACGTCGAGCGAACCCACCGGCATCGGGCGCGTCGGCGGCCACGGATCCGGTCCCGGCTGCGGCCCGAACCCGAGGTCGTAGAGCATCTCCACGACCGCCGGGATGTCGGCGGGATCCGTCTCGATCGAGAGGTCGACGATGCCCTTGCCGGGCAGGCCCGGCACGGCGGTGCTCCCAATGTGCTCGACCGTCAGGTCGGGTCGGTGCTCGCCGACGAGCTCCGCGACGCGCGCGGCGACCTCGACCGTGCGCGGGTCCCACTCATGGACCTCGGCCTGGAGCCGCTCGTACGGGCCGATGGGCTTCGACGTCGCGTGCGTCGACCGGACCTGCGTCACCGCCGGAGTGTAGAGGGGGTGATGCGGGGGGCGGACCGCGAAGGACGGTCACCGAAGTGTCATCAACGATGTGGAGCATGGCGCTCGTGAACATCATCGGCGATCTCGAGCGGCTGTTCGCGACAAGCCTCTACCCGCTGCGGGTGCCCATCGCGATTGGCCTCGTGGTCCTGCTGGTGGCGCTGGTCCTCCTCGCGCGTCGTCGCGGCTGGGGCACGGCCGCACGACGCCACCCGGCGAGGTCGATCGCCCTGGCGGTGGTGCTCCTCGCCGTTGGCCTTCCCGCGGCCTGGTATCTCGGATCGCCGTTGTTCATCCGGACCTCGCTCGTCGAGCCGCCACCCGCGACCGGCGCGCCCACTCGGCCGGCGGGCTCGACACCCGCGCCCGCAGCGGTCACCGCGGCTCCGACAGGCGCAGCAGCCGCGCCGACGAGTGGATCGGAGCGGCGTGGGACCTTCGTCGGCGCGGACGACTTCCATTTCGGGTCGGGGACGGCCCGGCTTATCCAAACCGAGCCTGGGACCTGGACTCTGCGGTTCGAGAACTTCTCTGTCCGGAACGGGCCTGACCTGTACGTCTACCTCTCACCGGATGGCGCAGGCTACGTCGATGGCGCGGTGGAGCTTGGGACGCTCAAGGCGACGGATGGTGACTTCAACATCGACGTCCCTGCGAGCATCGACGTCGGCTCGATACGCAGCGTGGTCATCTGGTGCAAGCAGTTCGCGGTCCAGTTCGCGGTTGCCGAGCTCAGCTAGCCGCCGGCCGCCCGAACAGCCCGACGCCGCCTCGCGCTGGGTGACCTTGCGTCGTCGGATATCCTCCCCGGCATGACCAGATTCGTCGTCGGCCGGCAGCTCCACGAGGTGGACGTCGGCTAGGTTGCCGACCTCGTTGCCCGCCACGAGCGGGTGACGATCGATATCGGAACGGGTGACGGTCGAGCCGTGCTCGATCTGGCCGCCCGCGAGCCGGCAACCCTCGTCCTCGGTCTCGATGCCAGCGCGGCGGCAATGGTCGAGGCCTCCCGGCGCGCTGCCGGACCGGCTCGCAAGGGTGGCCGCACGAATGCCCGGTTCGTTCTCGCCGCAGCCGAGGTGCCGCCCGCGGCCCTCGCCCGTGCGGCCGACCTCGTGACCGTACGGTTCCCGTGGGGATCCCTGCTTCGAGGCTGCATCGGCCTCCAGCCGGCGGTGGCGTCCGGCGTAGCCGGCCTGGTTGCTGCCGGCGGCACGCTCGAGCTGCTGCTCGCGCCATCGGCTCGCGACGGCCTCGAGGGCGTTCCGACGGAGGTCGATGGGATCGTGGCGGCGGCCGCTGCGGCCTTCGAGTCGCATGGGTTGGAGATAGTTGCAGGTCGAGCGGCGAGCGTCGAGGAGGTTGCGGCCTCCGGCTCGTCGTGGGCCAAGCGCCTCGCCGCGGGTCGGAATGGCGACGCCGGTCGGGTCGTGACGCTCGTCCGGTTGGTTCGGCGCGCGCGTCGATAGGATTCGTCGTGATGACCGACCGCATCCCGCTGCTGCTCGACGTCGACACCGGGATCGACGACGCCCTCGCGCTCCTGTACGCCTGTGCCTCGCCCGAGGCGGAGCTGGTCGCGGTCACGTGCATCGGCGGCAATGTCGACGCCCGCCAGGTCGCGGCGAATACGCTCGCGGTCCTCGAGCTCGCCGGACGCTCCGACGTGCCGGTCTACCTCGGCAGCGAGCAGCCGCTTCGGAAGGCGCTCGAGACCTCGGCGGAGACGCACGGGCCTCGGGGCCTGGGGTATGCGGAGCTGCCGGCGCCGAGTCGCGGGTTGTCCGAGGGCAACGCCGTCGACCGAATCGTGGAGCTGGCCGGGTCGCGCCCGGGAGAGCTGCTCCTCGTCACCCTGGGGCCGCTCACGAACCTCGCGCTCGCGCTGGAGCGGGAACCCTCGCTCCCGAGCCTGCTCCGCGGCTGGGTCCTCATGGGCGGCGTCTTCCGCGGTGCCGGCAACACCACGCCGACGAGCGAGTGGAACATCCACGTCGACCCGGACGCGGCCACGGCCTGCTTCGCCGCATGGGGCACCGCGGCGGGCACGGGCGAGCCCGGCCGGCTCGACGACCCGCCCAGGCCGCTCGCCATAGGCCTCGAGGTCACCGAGCAGGCAAGAATCCGGCCCGAGGACCTCCGCCACCTGGCCGTTCGCGCCGGGGCGCAGCCCTTGGACGCGGACCCCCTCGGGCGGGAGCCGCTGGAGGCCGTCGGAAGCGTGGCCACGAGCCCGGTCCTCCGGTTCATCGCCGACGCCCTGCGCTTCTACTTCGAGTTCCACGCGAAGTACGACGGCTTCTACGGCGCGTTCATCCATGACCCGTTCGCCGTCGCGGCGGCGCTCGATCGCTCCCTGGTCAAGCCGGAACCAGTCTTCGTCGACGTCGAGACCGGGGCAAACCTCGCCCACGGGATGACCGTCGCCGATTGGCGCCACCTGACCGGCAAGGCCCCGAACGTCGATGTCGCCGTCGAGGGCGACGCGGCCGCGTTCCTGGAGCGGTTCATCGATCGCGTCGGCGGCCTCGCCGCGCGACGCGCGGGCGTGGCACGCTAGCCGCGGAAGGGAGGCCGCCGATCGGCGCGACCTGGCTCCGAATCACGGTCGGGATCGGCGCAGCGGCGGTCGTGCTGCTCGTCGGGCTGGGGCTCGGTGGCACGTTCGACCCCACCGTCGACGACGCCGGCATCGCCGCAGGGGCGCGGTCGCTGACGGTCCTCGCCCTGGTCGCGGTCGCCTTGGGCGTGGTCGCATACGCAATCGTCGAGTGGCTGCAGACGCGACGGATCGAATCGATCGCCCGCCAGTTCGGGACCCGGACCCTCGTCCTCATCCCGTTCGCGATCGCGCTCAACATCGTGCTGGGGCAGACCGTCGGGTCGGCGCTTCGGCTGCCGGTCTACCTCGATTCCGTGGGGACGATCATGGTCGGCGTCCTTGCCGGCCCGATCGCCGGGGCGGCCACCGGCGTCCTCTCGAATCTCGCCTGGACGTTCCTCCTTGCCGGCACGCCGTTCGGGTCCGCCTACGCCTGGCCGTTCGCCGTCGTCGCGGCCGAGATCGGGTTCGTCGCGGGAATTGTGGGCCAGGCGGGGCTCCTGCGGTCGCGGCCCCAGACCCCGGTCCCGACCCTTATAGCGGGCGTGGTCGGGACGCTGGCGGTCCTCGGCACGTTCGCGGTCGTGGTGGTCCTGCCGTTCTATCGAACGCTCTGCGCCGATGCCGCATCCGGCGACTACGCGCTGTGCGCACCCGTCCTGACGGCCGACATCGAGAACCCGCTCTTCTTCGTCAGCGGGCTCGTGATCCTCGGGCTGGTCGCGCTCGCGGTCGTCGGGTTCGCCATCCGGCTCGCGAAGGACCGGGATCTCGGGGCCGTCTTCGCCCTCGCCGCGGGCGTGGTCTGCGGCGTCCTCTCGGCCCTGATCGCGGCGCCGATCGCCACCCTCGTGTTCGGCGGGGTCACAGGCGGCGGCACGGACCTCCTCGTTCTGGCGTTCGTCCAGGCCGGCTCGGACCTCCAGACCGCGGTCGTCCAGCAGTCGCTGCTGTCCGACTCGATCGACAAGGCGATCACCTACGTGCTCGTGTTCGTCCTGCTGGCCTCGGCGTCGCGACGCGCGATCGTCCGGTTCCCGCAGGGCCCGAAGGTCATCCGGCAGACCGAGGGCTGACGCCCTGGCGTCGTACGCGGGTCTGAACCCGCTCACCAAGGCCGTCATCGCGATCGCGACGACCGTCGCGACGCTCGTCCTCGGGGGCTACCTCGTACCGCTGCTGTTGTTCGCGGTCGCGGTGGCGCCGGCCGCGTGGGCGTCAGGGACGACGCGGCAGGTCCTGCGCGCGGCCACCGTCGCGACCCTGCCGATCGCGATCGCCGTCGGGGTCGTGCAGGGATTCGGCGGGCTCGGGGAAACCGTCCTGTTCCGGCTCGGTCCCCTTGAGGCGACGTCGGAGGGACTCGCCGCGGCCGCGCAGGTGAGCCTCCGAGTCTTCGTCATGGCCGCGGCACTGGCGCTGTTCGGGCTCACGACGCCGGCGAGCCAGCTGGTCGCCGACCTGGAACGGCGGGGAGTGTCGCCGCGCCTCGCGTTCGCGGCGTCCGCGACGCTGGGTGCCGTGCCGGCGCTCATCGAGCAGGCCCGCGTGGTCCGCGATGCCCAGCGCGCCCGCGGGCTCGACATCGACGGCGGGCCGGCGGCGCGAATCCGGGGCGTGCTGCCGCTGGCTGGACCGGTCGTGCTGGGAACACTCCACGGTGTCGAGCAGCGCGCGCTCGCGCTCGAGGCTCGTGGTTTCGGGCGACCCGGGCGACGCGAGCCGCTGTGGGCGCCGCCGGACTCGGGCCTGCAGCGGATCGTGCGCTGGGCGCTCGCCGCCGACATCGTCTTGCTGGTCGTCCTCGTGGCGACCAGCGCGGTCCCGCGGCTGCCATGAAGCCGACGAGCCTGGAGCTCCGCGACGTCACGTACCGCTACCCAGGGGAGCGCCGCCCCGCGCTCGCGGGCGTGTCCCTCGACATCGGCACCGGCGAGATCGTCGGCGTCACGGGCCTGAACGAGGCCGGCAAGTCGACGCTCTGCCTGGTCGCGGCGGGTCTCGCTCCCGCATCGGTCGGCGGCGAGCTGATTGGTGAGGTCCTCGTCGCCGGGAGGTCGCTCGCGGGGCTCCGCGCCTGGGAGATCGCGAGCCGCGTCGGAATCGTGTTCGCGGAGCCCGCGAGCCAGCTGTCGGGCGTGAGCGACACCGTCCTCGCTGAGGTGGCGTTCGGGCCGGTGAACCTCGGCCTGCCGGCGACCGAGAGCGGAGCGCGAGCCGAGCGAGCCCTCGCTCGTCTCGGGATCGGCGAGCTCGCGAATCGCCGGCCGGAGCGCCTCTCCGGCGGGCAGCAACAGCTCGTCGCGATCGCGTCGATGCTCGCCATGGAGTCGGTTGCGCTGGTCCTCGACGAGCCCGTCGCCGAGCTCGATCCGGACGGCCGCCGGCTCGTGGTCGAGAGCCTCCGCTCCGTCGTGGCGGGCGGGACCGGCGTCCTCGTCACCGAGCACGACACGGCCTTCCTGTCGCGGATCTGCGACCGCGTGCTGTCGATCGACGGAGGGCGGATCGAAGCGTGATCCGCTGCGATGGCGTCGAGTTCACCTACCCCGACGGAACCCGCGCGCTCGACGGTGTCGACCTCGACATCGCGCCGGGGGAACGGGTCGCGATTACCGGCCCGAACGGCTCCGGCAAGTCGACGCTGGTCCGGCTCTGGAACGGCCTCCTTCGCCCGACGGCCGGGCGCGTCCTGGTAGCCGGCCGATCGACCGAGGGTCGACGCGTTGCCGACCTGGCCCACCTGGTGGGTTTCACGTTCCAGGACCCGACTCGACAGCTGTTCGGCCGCACGTGCCGCGCGGAGGTCGCGTTCGGGGCTCGGAACGTAGGACTACGCGGGCGAGACCTCGAGGTCGCGATCGCCGAGGCCCTCGATGTCGTCGGGCTCGCAGATGCTGCGACGACCGCGCCATACGACCTCGGGCCGTCGCGCCGGCGGCTCCTCGGGATCGCGAGCGTGATCGCGATGGGCACACCGGTGGTCGTGCTCGATGAGCCAACGATCGGGCTCGATGCGGGTCAACGCACAACCGTTGGGTCGATAGTGGAACGCCTCGCTGCGGGGCGTCGAACCGTCGTTGCGATCAGCCACGACGCGAGATTCGTTGCCGGCAGCTTCGAGCGGGTGATCCGACTGGATGCGGGCCGGGTGGTCGCCGACGGGACCCCCTCGGAGTTGTCGGGCAGCGCGACCTCCTAGGAGCGCCGACTCGCGACCAACAGCAGGAACGACGTCTCGATGATGTCGACGCCGGCGATGACGAGCGCGATCACGAGCGGCAGCGACTCGCCGAGGAGCCATCCGCCCGCTGCGGTGAAGCTCGCAGCCGCCAGGAACACCAGGCGAACGCCGCGGACCATCGCGCCCAGGTCGGCGTCGGCGACGCGGCCGGCGGCGGGCACGTCGCGCCGTATCGAGCCGTCGATCCGACGGACTGCGGACAGCAGGAGCCGCCCGCCGACCACGATCGCAAGTCCCGCGAGCGCAGCGCGCACGATCGGAGGCGGACCGGCAATGAGCGCGAGGAGGTCGGGAAACAGCCCGGCGACCATGGCCAACGCGACGGCCGCGGCCCCCGCGAACATGACCAGCCCGAGGAGCAGCCGGCCCTCGACTCGGGGCTGGTCAGCCATCGATCGTAAGGGCGACTTCGTGGACGCCGCCGTCGACGATCCGCCACGCTCGAACCGACGGCGCGCCGCTCGCCGGATCGGCCTCGCCCGCGTCGAGCGAGACGAGAAGGTACATCGAGTCCGGGTAGTGGGATTCCCGTAAATCGGTCGGAGAGGGCCGTGCGGGCGACGCCACGTGCGAATGAATGATCGCCCAGAAGACCTCGTCGGCGTCGTCCGTCTCGACCGTCAGGCGGAGGAGGTCGTCCGGATCGATCGCGTAGCGGTACGGCGATGCGAGCGGGTTTCGAAGCGGGACCCAGCGAGTCGCCACGCCACCATCGGCCGCCGGTCGATCGCCGACGATGATCCCACAGGCCTCGTTCGGCACGGCCGCCTTCGCATGCGTGACCAGCTCGTCACGCATCGCCGCGGGCAACGACACCGCAGGCGGCCCCGGATGCGAGCCTCCCCCATGGCCCGGGTAGTAGGCGTCGATTCCGACGGCCGGGCCGGGCGCCGCCGGATCAGGCTCCGTCACCACCAGCTGACCCCGCCCTCGAGCTCCTCCTCCATCTCGTCGAGGTCGCGCGTGTAGGCACCGGAGGAAAGGTACTTCCACCCGCCGTCGGGCAGGAGCGCGACGATCGTCCCTGAGCCAAGCGTCGAAGCGACCCGCGCCGCCACGGACAGGATCGCGCCGGAAGAAGGCCCCGCGAAGATCCCCTCCCGTGCGAGCAGCTCACGGGCCGCCTCGATCGCCTCGCGGTTCGATACCACGTAGCGATCGTCGAGCACCTCGGGATCGAAGATCTCCGGCACGAACCCATCGTCGAGCGAGCGCAGCCCCTGGACCGACTCGCCCGGGAGCGGCTCGGCCGCGACGATTCGCACGCCCGGCTTCTCGCGCCGCAGGAACCTTCCCACCCCGGTCAGCGTCCCGCCGGTACCCAACCCGGCCACGAACACGTCGAGCTCTGGAACGGCGTCGAGGATCTCCGGGCCGGTCGTCTCCTCATGCACACGGGGGTTGGCCGGGTTGGCGTACTGATCTGCCATCACGAAGCGCGGGTCGCGGGCCACGAGGTCCCGCGCGAGCGCGATCGCGCCGTTGGACCCCAGGGCGCCCGGCGAGTCGATGACCTCCGCTCCGTGCAGCGCGATCAGCTGGCGCCGCTCGAGGGTCACGTTGTCCGGCATGACCACCGCGACGCGGTAGCCCTTCCGTCGCCCGATCATCGCGAGCGCGATCCCGGTATTGCCGGAGGTCGCTTCGAGAATGATCGAGTCGGGCGCGAGGCGGCCCGTCGACTCCAGGTCCTCGATCAGAGCGCGGGCGACGCGATCCTTGACCGAGCCGGTCGGGTTGGCGGCCTCGAGCTTGGCGAAGAGGCGGACGTCGGGGCTCGGCGAGAGTCGGGAGATCTCGACGATCGGCGTGCCACCGATCGACTCGACCAGGCCATCGAACCTCGCCGCCCGCGCCGCGATTGGCGCGGTCACGTCAGCCTCCCGCGTCGGCGGCCGACCCGCCCGCGATCGCCGGCAGCAGCCGGATCTCGTCACGCTCGGCGATCGGGGTCGCGAGGCCTTCCAGGTACCGCACGTCGCGGCCGTTGACGTAGACGTTGACGAACCGATGGAGCTCGCCGTCGGCCGTGAGCAACTGCTCGGCAAGCCCGGGGTGGCGCCCGACGAGTGCCTGCACGGCAGCGCCGACGGTCCCGCCTTCGACCTCGATCGAGCGCTCGCCGTTGGCGTTGGCGCGCAGTACGGACGGCAACTTGATCGTGCTCACCGCGCACCGCCGATCGCCGCACCGCCCGCGCCGAAGCTGCCCAGCACGAACGGCTGGTCCGCCCCGAACGTGCTCGGGGCCGTCCAGTCACCCCGAGCTCGCGCCGCGCGCGCCTCGTCGG
>JBKKDM010000101.1:0-13729 GCA_046707905.1 Candidatus Limnocylindrales bacterium | reverse complement strand
GTCTACATCCCGCCGGCGAACATCCACCCGATCCGGACGACGGACGCGATCACCCGCGCCGAAGGCGCCGAATGGGCGGCGGAACGCTACGACGAGGCGTTGCGCCTGGCCGGCATCCCCGAGGGTGAGGGCGGCTTCCCGTCCTTCGACCTCCTGTCCCTGGGGGTCGGGCCGGACGGCCACCTGCTGTCGGTGTTTCCGGGCTCGCCCCTCCTCGAGTCGGAGGCCTGGGTCTCGGCCGTGCCGGCGCCGACGCACGTCGAGCCCCACGTCGCGCGGGTCAGCCTCAATCCCGGGGTGATCGCCGCCGCTCGCCAGTCGGTGATGGTGGTCCAGGGCGAGGGCAAAGCGGAGATTCTCGCCACCGTGTTCGGCGCCGAGCGGGACATCAGCAAGTGGCCGGCTCAGCTGGCCCTGCGCGAGAACACCATCTGGTTCCTCGATCGGGCGGCCGCCTCGAAGCTGCCGCGCTGACGCCGTTCCTTCGATGCCGGCGAGCCCGACCGCACCGTTCACGGCGACGCCCAGCCTCGAGGCGCGCTCCCCCGATGGCGTGTCCCTCGCGCTGTTCGAGGTCCATTCGACCGGGTCGCCGGCAACCGTCGACGCTTCGCATCCGGCGCTGCTGCTCGTCCACGGCGCGACGGCCGACCACACCACCTGGCGCACGGCCGGCCCGGCGCTCGCGGCGACGCGATCGGTCTTCGCGATCGATCGTCGCGGCCGCGGGGCGTCCGCGGATGCGCCCGCCTACGCCATCGATCGGGAGTACGAGGATGTCGCGGCGGCGGCCGAGGCGATCGCCGCCGCTGACGGTGGCCCGGTCGACGTCGCCGGCCACTCGTACGGCGGGCGGGTGGCCCTCGGAGCGAGCCTCCTGACGCCCGCGATTGGGCGGATCGTCGTCTACGAGGGCGCTCCCGTTCCCCCCGGGATGTCGTATCGGCCGCCCGGGATGGTCGAGGCGGTGCGAGCAGCGCTCGAGGCCGGCGACAACGAGACGGCGCTGGCGACGTTCCTCGCCGGCATCGTCGGGATGTCCGAGGCGGCGCTGGACGCGTACCGGGCGGATCCCGTCTGGCCGACCCGCGTCGCCGCCGCACCCACGATCCTGCGCGAGGTCGAGGCGGAGGCGAGCCCCCGCGCGTCACTTGACGCGCTCGGCTCGGTGACCGCGCCGGTCCTGCTCATCCTGGGCTCGATCAGCCGCTCACCGTTCCGCATCGGGACCGACGAGCTCGCGTCGCGCCTTGCCGACGCCCGGGTGGTGACGATCACCGGCGCGGCCCACGCCGCGCACCACACCCATGCGGCGGAGTTCGTTCGCGTCGTGGAGTCGTTCCTCGACGCCGATGCGTGAGGCTCGAGGGCTGGAGACGCTTGAACGCACTCGTAGACTCGGCGCCATGAGTGAGTCCCGGCAGGATCCGTGGGGCGACATGCCGCGGTGGTCCGATGGCGAGGCCCCGGCCCAGGCAGGCCCGGCCACTGCCGAGGGTTCCGATGGCACGGCGGCCGAGCCCGTCACAGATCGAGCGCCAGCCAGCGACGACGGCGCGAGCCACGATCCGGCGACGTGCCCGTGGTGCGCGACGCCCGCGGCCGAGGGCGCGACCCGCTGCTCCAGCTGTGGTGCGTCGCTCGCGCAGCGCGAGTCGATCGGCGACCTCGTCGTCCCGGGGCTGACCGCCGTCGACCCAGCGCTCAAGAACCTCGACGGCCGGCCGCTCCACCTCCGCGGCCCCAGCCCGACGCAGGGCGCCGCATCTGGGCTCATCGTCGCCGCGGCGGCGGGCGGGCCGGTCGGGCTGGCGATCATCGGTGGTGTCGGGGCGCTGGCGGCCGCGGAGTTCCTGGGCGCCGAAGGCGAGAAGGGCAAGGGCCACGAGCACATCGGCGAGACGAGCGAGGCCGTGCTCCAGGCGATCGAGCGACTGGATCGCGGCGAGGCGCTCCCGACGGCCACCGACGAGACGCCTCGCCCGGAGTCCGATTCACGCGCCGCCGCAGGTGCACAATCCGCGGACCCGGGGGCCAGGCATGGCCCGGTCGACAAGGAGGCGAGTGATGGCGAGAGCTGACAGCAAGCGCGAGATGTTGCAGGCCGTATCGCTGTTCGCCTCGATGCGGCGGAAGGACCTCGAGTCCCTGGCGCGGCTCGCCGACACCATCGACGTGCCCGCAGGGAAGACGCTGATGCGCGAGGGCGACCATGGCAACGAGATGTTCGTGGTCGTGACGGGCTCCGTGGAGGTCGAACGAGGCGGGCGACGGGTCACGAAGCTGGGCCCGGGCGAGGCAATCGGCGAGATGGCCCTTCTGTCGGAGGGTCCTCGAAACGCGACCGTCACGACGCTCGAGCCCACGACGGTCATCGCGATTCAGCATCGAGAGTTCCACACCCTGATGGAGGATTCCGCGGAGCTGAGGACCTGCATCCTCGACAACCTCGCCAAGCGGGTCCGAATCCTGGACGACGCAGGCGCCCACTGAGACGTCCGCGCCGTCCCGTTCCGAGGCTGCGGATACCATCCCGGTGATGACGGACGCAAGGCCCTACTCCCCCGGCCTCGAGGGGGTGGTCGCTGCCGAGACGGCCCTCGGCTACGTGGACGGCGAGCGGGGCCAGCTCCTCTACCGGGGCTATCGGATCGGCGACCTCGTCGAGCACGGGACCTACTCCGCGGTCGCGAACCTCCTGTGGACCGGCGAGTGGGATCCCAAGCATCACCTGCCCACGTCGCCGGTGCCTGACGCCGTCCTGACGGCCCTCCGCGCCCTCCCCTCGAACGCCAAGCCGATGGACGCGCTCCGAACGGCGGTGTCGGCCTGGGGCGCCACGGAGGCCCTCGCCTACCCGCCGACGCCGGAGCAGGCCCGCTCGATCACGGCGTTCTCGCCGTCGGCCCTCGCGGCCTTCGCGCGTCTTCGCAGCGGGAAGGACCCGATCGAGCCGGACCCGTCGCTGAACCTCGTTCCGGGTTTTCTGTACCAGCTCACCGGCGAGAAGCCGGACCCGGGTACCGCGCGCGCGCTCGACGCCTACTTCATCGTCGGGGCGGAGCACGGCCTCAACGCCTCGACCTTCACGGCCCGGGTCATCGTCTCGACCCGAAGCGACCTGGCCTCGGCCGTCGCCGGCGCCATCGGCTGCCTCAAGGGCCCGCTCCACGGTGGGGCCCCATCGGAGGTGGTCGAGCAGATCCACGAGGTCGGCTCGGTCGAGCGGGCGGAGCAGTGGGTCAAGGACACCCTCGACAAGGGCGAGCGCCTCATGGGCTTCGGCCACCGCGTCTACCGCGCCTACGACCCGCGCGCCGAGGCGCTCCGGAAGGTCGCCGAGTCGATGGAGCACCCGCCCGAGTGGCTGGCTCTCGCGACCGCCGTCGAGGACGTCGCACTGCGCGTTCTCGCGGAGCGCCATCCGGAGCGGGCCCTCAAGACGAACGTCGAGTTCTACGCGGCGCCGGTCCTGATGGGCGTGGGGCTCACGTCGGACCTGTTCCCCGCGACCTTTGCCCTCGCCCGCCACGCCGGCTGGACCGCTCACGTCATCGAGCAGGCGTCGGACAACCGGCTGATCCGGCCCGATGCCCGGTACGTGGGCTCTGCGGAGCGCGACCTCCCGAGCTGATCCCGCGCGATCCGCCACCCGGCGCCGGGCGTAGACTCGGACGTCTGGAGGTGTGGCCGTGCTTCCCCGCTTGCTGACCCGGGTCATGGACTCGCAGGCCGTGTGGACGCGGCCCCTCGGCGACCTCGTGCACCGCTTCCTCTTCTGGCTGTTCCAGAAGATGCCGGCCGTGCGGGACCTGCTGATCGGGCGGTGGCTCGGCCACCCGCTGCACGCCGTCCTCACCGACGTGCCGATCGGGATCCTGTTCCTGGTCATCGTCTTCGACTTCTTCACGATGGCCGAAGCCGCGGCGTGGGCACTCGCGGTCGGAATCCTGGCGATGCTCGGGGCGGCCCTCGCCGGCTATGCCGATTACGCGGACACGGACGGCAAGGCCCGGGAGCGGGCGACGCTTCACTCCACCCTGATGCTCGTGGCCCTCGTCGGCTACGTCATCTCGCTGTGGCTGCGGCTCCCGGTCGTCGGCGACATTCCGCCGTTCGGCGCGTACCTGCTGTCCATCCTCAGCTTCCTGATCCTCTCCGCGGGTGCGTACGTCGGCGGCGACGTGGTCTACGTCCTCGGCAACATGGTGAGCCGCCACGCATTCCGCGGCGCCGGCACGAAGTGGATCGCGCTCGAGCCTGCCGAGGTCGAGGACGGCAAGATCCCGGAGGGCCGACCGATCAAGGCCAAGCTCGGGATCAACCAGCTGGTCCTGGTTCGCCATGGCGACCAGATCCTCGCGCTGCACGACACCTGCGGGCACGCGGGTGGGCCGCTCAACGAGGGCAAGCTCGTGGACGGGATCATCGAGTGCCCCTGGCACTACTCCCGCTACCGGCTCGACAGCGGCCACGTGGTCCAGGGCCCGTCTGTCTACGACCAACCCGCCTACGAGGTCCGCGCGCGGGACGGTGGCGGCTGGGAGGCGCGACGCCAGCCCGGGTAGCCAGTGGCGGCCCTCCGGGCCCGGTGACACCCTCGCCCCGTGCGACCCTAGGGAGGTGCGGTTGGAGCTGACGGAACCCTCGCTCATCGTCCTGATCGGTGCTGCCGGCGCCGGCAAGTCGACCCTGGCTGCTCGGTTCTTCCGGCCCAATCAGATCCTGTCCTCGGACGCGTTCCGTGCCGCGGTCTCCGGGCATGCGTCGGATCAGCGGGTCACGCGGACGGCGTTCTCGATCCTGCACCGGGAGCTGGCGCAGCGGATGGCGCTACGGCGGACCGCTGTCGTGGACGCCACGAATGCGACGGCCAGCGCTCGGCGCTTCCTGGTGCAGCGCGCAACCGCCTCCGGCGTCCCGGCAGTCGCCATCGTCCTGGCACTGCCTCCGACGCTCGTCCTTGCTCGGAACGCCTCGCGTGCCGGCCGGGTCGTGCCCGAGTCGGCGGTCCGGCGCCAGCTCGACGGCATCGACGCATCGCTCCGGCGTGGCCTCGAATCAGAGGGCTTCTCGGCGATTCATGTGCTGCGGTCCGCCAGGGATGTCGACGACCTCGAGGTCGTGTGGCGTCCTGTATGAGGCTCAGGCGGTCGCGATCAGGACCACCGCGAGGCCCGCGGCGAGGATCCCGGCCGCGTGCACCAGCGTGATCCGCTCGCGAAGCACGAGCGCCGCCAGGATCACCGTGACGACGGGATAGAGCGACGTCAGGATCGCCGCGATCGCGAGCGGACCGACCGCCAGGGCGGCCAGGTAGGAGCCCGTCGCGAGCATGTCGACGAGGCCGATCCCCAGCATCGCGGGCCACAGGCGCCGCTCGACGCGCCATGGCTGGCGGACTGCCAGGACGAATATCCCGACGGTGACGATCGAGGCGATCCGGACGATCACCACCGGACCGACCAGCAGGTCGTCGGAGATGCCGTTCGCGATGATCGGGAAGAGGCCGAAGACGAAGCCCGTGACGATCCCGTAGCGAAGGCCACTCGGGCGGGCGTCGGCCGGCGCGGGCGAGAACGACACGAGGACGACGCCGACGGCGGCGGCGGCAATGCCCACGATCGCGAGCATCGACGGGACGCCCTCGGTGATGAAGCCAACGACGACAGGCAGGGCCGCGGTGATCATCGCCGCCACGGGAGCGACGACGGTCATTCGGCCGACGCTGAGCCCTCGATACAGGAGGGCCAGTCCCGAGGCGCCCAACGCCCCGCAGATCGCCGCGCGCAGCATGTCTTCGGAGGTCATCGCGGGCTCCGGCGTGCCGAGCAGCAGTGGGATGCCCACGCTGAGGCTCGCCAGCTGGCTGGCGAACAGGACGCCGAGCACCGGCGCCCGACGGCTGAGGAGTCCACCGCCGAAGTCCCCGATGCCCCAGCCGATGGAGGCCAGAATCCCGAACACGACGACGACGAGCGTGGGCGGGAGTAGGCCGTCGGGCATCCGCATATCATCGCGGCTGCCCATGGACCTCGTTCGACGTCTCCCACGCGCCACCTCCGCAGCGGTCGGCGCGTCGCTCGCGGTCCTGCTTGCTGCCGCGCCGCTGGCGCTCGCCGAGATGACCCTCCCACCGACCCGCGAGGGCGTCTACGTCTACGACCTCGCCAACATCTGGAGTCCCGGCGCCGAGGCCCAGGCCCAGCAGATCGCGGAGGACATTCGCGCCCGGACCCAGGCCGAGCTCGCGGTCGTGTCCTGGCCGAGTGACCGCTTCGACGTCTCCGAGGAGACGGCCCGCGCGGACGCCAGCACGATCCTCAACGTCTGGGGGCTCGGCCGGCCGGGCATCTTCGACGGGCTGGTCGTCCTGTTCGACATGGACCGCGGGAGCACCAACCACGGCCAGATCTACCTGTACGGCGGCGACGGCTTCCTCGAGCTCTACATGAGCGAGGACGAGGCGCAGGAGATCGTCAACAACGACATGCTGCCGCCGGCGAAGGAAGGCGACATCGACGGTGCGCTCCTGGCCGGGCTCCGGCACATCGACAGGATCGTGCAGCCGAACGGCAATCCGGAGCGCGGCCTGGCGACCGCCCTCAACTACCTGCTCGGCGCGATCGTGCTGGGCGCCGGCCTCCTGGTGCTGGGCCTGTTCCTCAAGACCTGGTGGGACCGCGGCCGCGACGCCGAGGTGCCGCTGATCGACGACTCGGTGCTGCTGCCCGGGCCGCCGCCGGGGTTGACACCGGCCCTCGCCACCGTGCTCCGCAACGACGGGGTCGATCGCGAGGCCTTCACCTCGGCGCTCGTGGACCTCGGGCACCGCGGGCTGGCAACGTTCCAGGCGGCATCGGACGACGACAAGCAGGTGGACCTTGTGGTCCCGCCGAGCCCGCTTATCGACCCCAACTCCCTCGAGGCGCGCCGCCGGCCGCTCGGCGGCGCCGAGGGCAAGCTCGCCGACTCGATCGCCGCGAAGTCGGTGGGCGGCGTGCTGAGCCACACCCAGCTGAAGGCCGGCGAGGGCGCGAAGCTCTACGAGTCGTTCCGCAAGAACCTCGGTCGCGCCGCAAAGGCCGCGGGGTTCTTCAAAGAGGATCCCAACAAGCTCTCCGCGACGTGGGCGGGAATCGGTGGGGTCCTGATCGGAGCCGTCCTCGTGTTCGGGTTCGTCTTCGTGCTCGACACCAACGAGGACTCGAGCAACCTGATCAAGGCCGGCCGGGGCATCCTCGTAGTGCCGATCATCGCCTCGGTCTTCCTGGGGATCTTCGTGATCATCGCCAGCGGCCGGCTCGTCGCACGGACGCTCGAGGGCGCCCAGGCGCTGGGCATGGCCCTGGCCTACCGGAACACGCTCCGCTGGGAGCTCAAGCGAGCCCACAGCGTGGGCGAGGCGGTCGAACAGACCAAGTCGAAGCTGCCGTGGATTACCACGCCGGACCTCCTGACCGTCTGGGCGGTGGCGTTCGGGCTGAAGGACGAGATCGACGACCTGATCCGGGAGACCTTCGAGGAGGCCCAGAAGACGGGCGGCGTGATCTGGGCGCCAACCTGGTACTCGGGCAGCGACGGCATCGGGTCGGTGAGCAACCTCGCGAGCTCGATCGGCTCGATCTCCACGACGGCCGCGTCATCCTCCGGTGGGGGCTATAGCGGTGGTGGCGGCGGCGGCGGCGGTGGCGGTGGCGCCGGAGGCGGGTTCTAGCCACGCCCGGCTCGCTCAGGCGGGCGCGCGCTCCGCGGGCTCGATGTCGTCAAGCGCCAGCTGCGCGGGTTTCGCCGCCGGGCGCGTGGGCTCCTCCGTCGCCGGAGCATGGCCGTTCGATGGCGCGATCCCCTGTACCAGCTCCTTCAGCGGCGCGTCGTCGTGGCCGTTCTCGGCCCCCGGCTCCAGGTCGGGCGTGACGGCTGTCGCGGGCTGCAGCACCTGGACCCTGTCCGCCGCCTCGTCATAGCGGTCGGAGGTCGTCAGGTAGATGACCTGGAAGTCGGTGCTGATGTCCTTCAGCAGCTCCAGCGCCCGCTTGGCCCGCTCGTCGTCGAGGGTCACGAACGGGTCGTCCATGACCAGGGGAGGCCGGCGATCACCGGTCACCAACCGGACGAGCCCGATCCGCGCCGCGAGGTAGACGGTGTCGAGCGTGCCCTGGCTCAGCGCGCTCACGTCGACCCAGTCGCCGCGCTCCGGCGCATAGACCCGGACCCCGAGGTTCTCGTCGTCCACCTGGACGCGGCGGTAGCGCCCGGCGGTCACCCGCTCGAGGTCCACGACCATCCGGCGCTCGAGGTAGCGGGTCGCAGTTCGCATCGTGGCTCGCTCGGCGGTGTCGAGCGCCTTCAAGGTGGCGTCGTAGACACGCGCGCGGCGCTGGAGCATGGCCAGCTGCTCCGTCCACGTCGCGGCGCGCTCCGCGTGGCCCGCGACCTCCTCGGCGTCGACCGCGTTCTGCTCCACGCGGGCGCGCACCTGGGCCTGGGCGTCGCGTGCGACATTCACCGCGGCGTCAGCATCCGCGACGCGCACCTCGAGCCGCTCCCGTGCTCGGGGCTCTTTGGCGATCGGCCCGAGCTCCTCCAGGGCGCTGGACTTCTGCTCGATCTCGAGCGCCGACCTGTCGCGCAGCTCCGGGAGCGTCTCGGTCGCCTCGCGCCCGACGAGGCCCTCGAGCTGCGCCCGGAGGCGGAGGATCTGGCCGACGTGGGACTCCTCGGCCTCGACGAGCCGCTCGACGGCCGGCAGATCCGGGGCGTTCAGGGCAGCCAGGAGGTTCGTGATCGTGACCTCCTCCACCTGCAGCTCCTGCTCCAGCAGGGACCGGCCACGCAGCCGCCGCTCGACCTCCAGCTCGCGCATGTCCTTCGTCTTGCGGACCTTGCCCGCCCGCGTCCGCTGGCGCCGGGCGACCAGCGCGAGGCCCATCCCGAACAGGGCGAGCAGGACGGCCAGGACCAGCGAACCCGCCACGCTCACGCCCCCGACGGCGATCGCGGGCAGAACCCGGGGCAGCACCTCTAGCTGGCCGGCGACGCCAATCACCAGGGCCACCGCGATCACCACGACCGCGGCGATCGCCGTTGGGCGCCAGGCCCGCGGCGGCGGCTCGGCGACGTGGAAGTCGACCTCGATCTCTCCAGAGAGGGCCGCCTTGATCTCGCGGATCCGGAGGTCCGACGCGCGGACCTTGACGACGGCATCGCGCAGCGCGGGCAGCCCGTTCGAGGACGGATGCGACGCCTCGAGCGCCTCGACCTGGCGGCTGACGTCGGCCGCCGATGTGTAGCGCTCGAAGCGCTCGCGAGCCTGGTCGCGCTCGGCGACGAGCCGCTCCGCGAGCCGGGCCTTGTCGAGCATCGAGCGGTTCTCCGCGAGGTCGGCCTCCGCGATGGTCCGCGCCTCGCGCGCGCTGGCGAGCGCGTCGCGGTCCTGCTCCAGCTGCCCCAGGGCCGCCTCGCCATTCCGAAGCGAGGCGGTCGCGGTGGCGAGATTCGCCTCTGCTGCCTTGATCTTGCCGGGGTTCTTGTCGCCCTTGGTATTGAGCTCGTAGAGCGCCCGCTCCAGCTTCCGCCGGGCCCGGCTCGTGCCCCGGTCCGCTCCCGAGATGGACGCCTGCAGCCGATCCCGGAGGGCCGCCTCGTCCCGCGCCAGGCCGTCGAGCTCGTGGTGCCGAATCGAGGCCGTCGAGCGGAAGAACGGCTCGCTCGGGATGCCCGAGAGCTCGGCCAGCAGCTCGTCGGCCGCGGCCGGGTCGGTCACGGTCTGTCCGGCGAACTCCATCGTCACGGTGCCCTTGGCGCCGCGGAAGGCCTTCTCGACGGACCCGGTCTTCGTGCCCTCGGCCTCCGGGTCGTCCTGCTCGAACTCCAACCGGACCCACGGACGATCGTCGGGGTGGGCGTTCCAGGAGCGCATCGTGTCGATGTCGCCGGAGCCCGATGTGACCCGGCGCGTCAGTGCCAGCTCGATCGCCCGCTGGATCGTCGACTTCCCCGACTCGTTCGGACCGCGGACGACCGTCAGGCCCGGTGCCAGCTCGAGATCCAGGTCGGCATGGCGACGGACGTTCCGGAGCTGGAGCCGGGTGATCCTCACAGCGTGACCTCGGCCCCGGCGAGAAGCAGCCGGCCGAGCCGAAGGGCGTCGCGCAGCTCGTTGGCCGACTCGGCGTCGTCCACGGACTCGACCTCCGCGACACGGGCCTCGAGGTCACGGATGAACGCCCCGAGGACCGTGTCGGCCGACGCCACGGGCCCTTCCGGCAGCGGCGCCACCGAGCGATCCCGGACCCGGACCTTGAGGAACTGCTCGGCGAGCTCCGCCTCGACCTCCTCGACGTGGAGGTCCAGCGCATCCGGTCGCACGCCGATCAGCTCGACGTCCAGCACGAGGTCCGGGTTCGCGCGCTCCACCAGGGAGGCCACGAGCGCGGGCTGCGTCCCGACCGTTGCGGCGTCGAGCTGCAGGCGCTCGAACGTGGTCCTGCCGACCTTCCGCTCCTCGATGCGTACCTGCTTCGTGTCATCCGCGCCGTCGAGGGTCACGAGGAGGACGTTGCCCGCCCGGTCCTGGTCGAGCGCGATCGGTTCCGGGGCACCGGAGTAGGCGTAGGCGGTCCTGCCGGCCTTGCCCTTGGAGGTCGAGTGCCAGTGGCCGAGGGCGAGGTAGTCGAGGTTGCTCTCGGCAATCTCCGCCGTCGTGATGACCACGTCGTCGCCGTCCGTCTTGCCCTCGATCGCCACGGCCGCATGCAGAAGGCCCACGTGCCACGCCGCGCGATCGTCCTTGCTGACGTCCAGGGCCGCGAGGGGCGATCGCGGCGCCCGCTTCGTCGCGTAGCACCGCCCATGGACGACGACATCGAGCGACTGGAGGTGGACCTCCGCGTGGTCCGGATCGAGGACCGTCACGAGATCCGAGCCGACCGCTCCCGCGAGGGCCGGCATGTCATATGCCCGGTAGATCGAGGCCTTGTCGAAGACGTCATGCGTGCCCGGTGCGATGACGACCCGGATCCGGGCATCGACGAGGCGCTTGATCTGCGCGGTGGCCCGCTCCACGGAGCGCCGCGGCTGGGTGTTGGAGTCGAACAGATCGCCGGCGATCAGGACAAGGTCGACCTTCTCCTCGAGGGCCAGGTCCACCGTCGCGACGAATGCCGCGAACTGCCGCTCGCGCTGGGTGGCGGCCCGGTCACCGAGATCGGCGTGCCTCGCTCCGAGGTGGACGTCCGCCGTGTGGAGCAGTCGCAGCATGACCTGGTGTGCGCCCTCCCCAAGCTGCCCCGGCGCGCCGTGCGAAGACTTGGCGAGCGAGGCGCCCCCATTTGCTCCCCGCTCGCCTGAGCGAACGGTCGCAGGCCATTGTGACAGGTCGATTGGCACGACCTCGAGGCCCGAATCGCCCTCCGACACCCCCCGGAATCGTCCGTCGGACGGCTGACGGACCGATCGGCGAACCCGGGGTATGCTTCGCCGCGCATTCACCCGGTGCGCCCGACCACGGGACTCCAGGACGGCACCATGGGTCGCGCGGCACTGTGGCTACGGCCGCTTCCGCGTTGCCGTTCGCTCCCGCCCTTCGGACCGCACCAATCGCACATCCACGCGCTCCGGAGGCTGCTCTCGTGACCTACGCCGATCGAACCCTCACCTGCGTCGACTGTGGCTCGGACTTCATCCACAGCGCAGACGATCAGAAGTACTACACGGAGAAGGGCTTCTCGTCGGAGCCGAAGCGCTGCGTGAGCTGCCGGGCCAGCCGGCGAGCGGCCCGCGACACCGGGTACACGGCCTCCGACCTCGGCGGCCCGCGAGGCTACGAGCGCTCCAACACCGACCGCGAGTACTTCGCGGTGCTCTGCTCGGACTGCGGCAACCAGGCGCAGGTTCCGTTCCGCCCGCGGATGGATCGCCCGGTGTACTGCTCCGACTGCTTCCGGAAGGCCCATCCCGACTGAAACCCCGGGCCGAGCGAATCCTCGGACCCACGGCTAGCGGGGCGTCGCCTCTGTCCTCGGAGGGCTAGCACCGGAACGCGCTGCGATTCGCACCGTCCCTAAACTCCTGTCGATGACGACGGCCCAGCGCGCGACCCTGGCCGCGGCCATGCTCGGGTCGGCCATCGTCTTTCTCGATGGCACCTTCGTCTACCTCGCACTGCCGCGGATCGGCGCCGACCTCGATAGCAGCCTCATCGGGCGGCTCGAAGGTCAGACCTACGTCACCTCTGGCTACCTCGCGACGCTCGCGGCGTTCCTCGTGCTCGCGGGTGCGCTCGGTGACTTCTACGGCCGGCGCCGGGTCTTTCTCATCGGGCTCGCGCTGTTCGGCCTCACGTCGCTGCTTTGCGGCCTGGCGGCGAACCTCGAGGTCCTCGTGCTGGCCCGCCTGCTCCAGGGCATCTCTGGCTCGCTGCTGATCCCCGGCTCGCTCTCGATCATCACGAGCACCTTCGAGGGCCCGAGCCGCGCCCGGGCGTTCGGCCTCTGGGCGTCGGTGACGGCCGCGTTGGGCACGCTCGGACCGCCGATCGGCGGGATCCTCCTCGAGCTCGCGGGCTGGCGGGCCATGTTCCTCATCAACGGTCCGCTGGTGCTGGCCGCCGGTTTCCTCGCCTGGCGCTGGATGCCGGAGTCCCGGGACGAGCACTCGAGCGGCCACTTCGACTGGTTCGGCGCAATCGTGGCGGTCGTCGCGATCGGCGGGCTGGCCTTCGGCGCGACCCGCGGCCAGGAAGGCCAGTGGCAGGATCCCGTGGCCTTCGTGGCCCTCGGGGTCGGCGCGCTCGCGACGGTCGCCTTCCCGATCCTGATGGCCAGGCGTCGCCACCCGCTCGTGGACCTCCAGCTGTTCCGGCGTCGCGCGTTCAGCACGATCAACCTTTCGACCCTCCTGATCTACGGCGCCCTGTATGCGAACGCGGGATTCCAGGCCCTCTTCCTGCAGGGCGTGCTCGGCTACACCGCCCTGGGAGCGGCGGTGGTCGGGCTTCCGACCGGGATCCTGCTGACCCTCCTCTCGCCGCGGATCGGCGGGCTCTCCGGACGCCTCGGCGTTCGCCCGTTCATGGCCCTCGGCCCCGTGGTGATGGCGATCGGCCTGGGCTGGATGCTGACCGTGCCGGCGACGTCCGAGCCGTGGCGGGCGAGCCTGTCCGACCCGAGCTCGTTTGCACCGCCCCTCGACGTGCTGGTCGGACCGCTCGTCGCCGGCGTGATCTTCGGGGCCGGCATCGCGCTCCTCGTGGCCCCGCTGACGACCGCGCTGATGGACTCGGTGCCGGTACGGAATGCCGGGGTGGCTTCGGCGATCAACAACGCGCTCTCGAGGGTCGGGCAGCCGCTGGTCGCCGCCGTGGTCTTCATCGTCGTGAGCGGAACCTTCTACTCGAGCCTGGCGGCGGCCGTCCCCGGCACCGATCCCGGCTCGCCTGAGCTTCGGGCGCAGTACCAGCCGCTCAACCCGCCGCCACAGGACGCGGATCCGACGTTGGCCGCCGCGGCCAAGGAGGCCTCGACCGACGCCTTCCACCTCGCGGTCCTGGTCGGCGTCGGGCTCCTCCTCGCCGGCGCCGCGGTCAACTGGATCGGGCTGCGGCCGAGCGACGACGAGCGATCGAAGCGGGCTCCCGCTCCGCCTGGGGCGGCCGCTGGCTGACGAGCCGGCGCCCGGAATCAGCGAGCGGGCCGGGTTCCCCCCCCCCCCCCCCCTGGGGCGCGGG
>JBKKDM010000100.1:0-5652 GCA_046707905.1 Candidatus Limnocylindrales bacterium | reverse complement strand
CGCCGGGTCGGATCGCCCGAGGACGTGGAGGATCTCCGCCTCCGTGTCAGCGATCAACCGTTCGATATCCGGGCTGGTCGAGAGGGCCATCGCGGCGAGTGTAGCCTCGAGCAGCGAAACGTGCGCGGCACAAGTAGCGGGTTCGGGGCGGTTGGCGCCAGTCGACCGGGTCATTCAGTCCCACGGCGACTGGTATCCACGCGATCTGTGCCATACAAACGCCTGGCGACTGCCTGACCAGGCTCCGAGTCGTCGCACGCTCAGTTCCTGCGACCCATCGCTCCGGGGGTGGATACGAAGCGCGTGGCGGCTATCTGATCGCCAGGAGTGGCACGATCCAGTCGACCTGCGCACCGGGTGCTAACGTCGAGCTCGTGGCCATACCCCGTCGCTACGTCACCGAGGCCATCGTGCTGTCGCGCTTCGACTACGGCGAGGCGGACCGGATCCTGACGCTCATCACGCCCTCGGGCGGCAAGATCAAAGCGATCGCCAAGGGGATCCGGAAGCCGACGTCGCGCATCGGCGGGTCGGTGGAGCCCTTCGCCGAGCTGCGGCTCGCCCTCGCACATGGCCGGACGTTCGACGTGATCACCCAGGTCGAGGTCGTCCATCCGTGGCTCCGGATGCGCGACAACCTCGTGTCGTTCGGGACCGCGTCGTACATGGCCGAGCTCGCCAACGGGACGCTCGAGGAGCGCCACGGCGCGGAGAGCGTTTACCTGCTCCTGAAGCGGGCCTACGAGATCCTCGACGCCGGGATGGCGCCCGGGC
Source organism: Candidatus Limnocylindrales bacterium (assembly GCA_046707905.1). Lineage (GTDB taxonomy): Bacteria > Chloroflexota > Limnocylindria > Limnocylindrales > CSP1-4 > UBA5189. The sequence continues at coordinate 4,878 of JBKKDM010000100.1, read as the reverse complement.
GGGTCGCCCGGTGGTTCGAGGTCCACCTCGCCGACGAGCTGGGCGTTCGACCGGAGGTCGACCGCTGCGTCGAGTGCGGCCGGCTCCTGGAGGCGGACGAGCGCTACCGCTGGATGCCGCCCCTCGGGGGCGTTCTCTGCGATCGATGCCCGGGTCCGCCGTTCGAGCGCGTCGGCCTGTCGCTCGAGGCGCTGAAGCTGCTCAAGGCATACCAACGCCAGGATGTCGAGGCGCTGGCCGCGCTGCGCGTCCGACCCGAGGTCGAGCGCGAGGTCGAGATGGGGATGCGCGAGTTCCTGGCCTACTCGCTGGATCGCCGGCCGCGGTCGCTCGCCTTCCTGGACGAGGTTCGCGCAGGGGCGGGGGCCCGCCGCGCAGCCGTGCCAGTTCCATGAAGTCGATCGTCGAGCTTCGAGACATTCTGACTGACGAGGACCGTGCGGCCGCGTTGGCCTTGCGCACGGCGGCCGGGCAGGAGAAGTTCGTGGCGAGCGTCGAGCAGTCGTTCCAGGATGCCGCGTCATACCCGGAGGCATGCCCTCGGTACTGGGCGGTGTACGACGGCGGCGAGATCGTCGGCTTCGCGATGATCGCCGACAACGTGCCGCGCGAGTCGCTGGAGGAGGACCATACCCTTGTCGGTCCGTATTTCCTGTGGCGGTTGCTCATCGACGAGCGACACCAGCGGCGGGGGTACGGGACGGCGACGCTGGACGCCATCGTGGACTACGTCCGGGGCCGACCGAACGGCAATGTGCTGCTCACCAGCGCGAGCCAGGGGGAGGGCACACCGCAGCCCTTCTACGAGCGTTACGGCTTCATCGCGACCGGCGACATGATCGACGGCGAGGTCGTCCTCGCGCTGGACCTGAAGGCGGGCCCGGGCTGACGGGACGGGCCACGCCGCGGGACTGACCCGCTACGCGCCCATTACCGGCCTGGGCCGTCGGCGGTCGCCGTCGGGGGTTCAGCTTGGCCCGGCTGTGCGAGCCGCGCGTGGCCCGACTGTGCGAGCCGCGCATCAACTCGGCAAGCGTCGGGGGAGCCGGGAGGAGGGACACCGCGGCCGGGGCGGCGGCCCACCGGGCGGACAGGGGCTGTACGTCAGTCGCTGCGCCTCGCGTGATATGGGCAGTCGACTGCGCGCGGATCCCGCGGGGCAGCCGGCGAAAAGCGGCGCGAATGACGAGGAAGACGACCACGGCCGTGCCGGCCAGCCACGCGAGCATGATGACGGTGCCCACCGGCCCGCTTGGGACCCCCAGGAGCGCGAAGATTCCACCAAGGATGAGATAGCTGACCGCGAAGGCGATGAGACCCAGCGGAACCAGGAGCACGGCGACGATGGCGAACCCGGCCCGCGAGGGCCTGGCCAACCAGCGGCCGCACGATCGAGGCATTCACGCCGGTGGCGATCTCGTCCGCCAGCTCCCTGGCGGCCGACCGACGGGGGCCAGAACCTGTGTCGCGCCCGGGGTCCATTCGCACGGAGGATGGGCCGATCCAGGCTCGGTGGCAAGGTGCCGGCGCCACGAGCCGCTCTGCTAGGATCGCGCCCCACGACCCCGCGACCGTCCCTTCCACGGCCGGCCGCCAGAAGGAGCTTTCCGTGCCCAACCCCCAGACCACGACGGTGCATGACGCCGCGCCCGATCCCGCGCCCGCCGTTGCCGACCTCGACACGATCGTGTCGCTCGCGAAGCGCCGCGGCTTCGTCTACCCGAGCTCCGAGATCTACGGCGGGATCAACGCGGTCTGGGACTACGGGCCGCTCGGGGTCGAGCTGAAGAACAACGTGAAGCGCGCCTGGTGGCGGGCGATGGTCCAGGAGCGCAACGACATCGTGGGGCTCGATGCCGGGATCCTGATGCACCCCCAGGTTTGGATCACGTCCGGGCACGTCGGGTCGTTCAGCGACCCGCTGGTCGAGTGCGAGACCGACAAGCGCCGCTTCCGGCTCGACGAGCTGCCCGGTGCCGAGAACCTCTCCGCGACCGACCTCCAGGACCCGACCGTCGTGGAGCGCCTGGGCCTCAAGTGCCCGGTCGATGGCGGGAAGCTCAGCCCGCCCCGCCGGTTCAACCTGATGTTCAAGACGTTCATGGGACCGGTCGAGGAGGACGCCTCGGTCATCTACCTGCGACCCGAGACGGCCCAGGGCTCGTACGTGAACTTCAAGAACGTCCAGCAGTCGTCGCGCAAGAAGGTCCCGTTCGGGATCGCCCAGATCGGGAAGAGCTTCCGCAACGAGATCAGCCCCGGCAACTTCGTCTTCCGGATGCGCGAGTTCGAGCAGATGGAGATGCAGTACTTCGTCAAGCCGGACCAGGCAGCGGCGATCTTCGAGGAGTGGCTGCCGCGCCGATGGGACTGGTACACGCGCTACGGCGTCACCGCGTCGCGCCTCCGGTTCCGCGAGCACGCGCTGGACGAGCTGGCGCACTACGCCAAGAAGGCGATCGACGTGGAGTACCGCTTCCCGTTCGGCTGGAAGGAGCTGGAGGGCATCCACAACCGGGGGGACTTCGACCTGTCGCGCCACCAGGCCGAGTCGGGCGAGAACCTCGAGTACTTCGATCCCGCGACGGAGGAGCACTTCGTCCCGTACATCGTCGAGACGGCCGGCGGGCCCGATCGGTCGGCCTTCACCTTCCTCATCGATAGCTACCGCGAGGAGGAGGTCCGAGGCGAGAAGCGGGTCGTCCTCGGATTGCACTCGGACCTCGCGCCGTACAAGGTCGCGGTCCTGCCGCTCCTGAAGAAACGGCCCGAGATCGTGGAGCTGGCCCACAAGCTCCGCGACGACCTCGCGAAGGACATGATGGCCGTCTACGACGACACCGCGGCGATCGGCAAGCTCTACCGGCGCCAGGACGAGATCGGGACGCCGTGGTGCGTGACGGTCGACGTCGAGTCGCTCGAGGACGGGGCCGTGACCATCCGCGATCGCGATGCCATGACCCAGGAGCGCGTGCCGCTCGACAAGGTCAAGCGCGTCATCACCGACCGACTGTCCGCCGACCGCGGCTGACTCCTCCTCGGTGCCGACCCGGACCCGTTCCTGCGGGCCCGGCGGACATGAAGACGCCGCCGCCGGCGGTGCCGGCGGCGGCGTGTGCGTTCCGAACGATCAGTGGACGACGCTGGCGCCGCCCGTGGCCGACCCGTCGATGGCGTCACCGAAGACGGTCGTCGTCTCGGCATTGAACCGCGGGCCGTACATGTTGTTCAAGCCGTTGTACTTGTACGAGTTGACCGAGGAGAGCGAGCCGGAGCCATCGGCCGGGTTCGTGGTGCCCCACAGCCATGGCCCGCCGGACGAGCCGCCGGTCATCCCACAGGCCATGCCCCATGTGCCCGTCCCGAACGGGTCGTTGCTTGTGCTGCCCTTGCAGTACGTCAGGTCCGCGCCGCTGTACGGCGCGCCAGCCGGATAGCCGAAGGCCCACTGCGTGTCACTGAGTGCCACGCCCGACGTCTTGAGGCCGTAGCCACCGGTCACGGCGTCCAGCTCGGCCGTGCCTGACTTGCCACCGAGGCCCAGCCGCATGAACCCATAGTCGACGCGGAGGGCCGCGGTGGGCCCGAAGCCGCTCGGGAAGAAGTCCGAGTTGATGGCGAGGCGGGTCGACGTCCAGCAGCCATGAACGGTGCTTCCACAGGCCGATGTCGGCGCGTCGTCGTAGTCGGGGATGTAGGCGACGTTGAAGGACCAACCCTCCGACCCGTCGTAGGTGCAGTGACCAGCGGTCAGGATGACCGAGTAGCCATTGCTGGTCGAGCCGTCGTTCACGACGCTCGCCGAGCACTGCCAATTGCCGCCGCTCGTCGAAAAGAACAGCTTGCCGGAGCGCTGCTCGATCGCGCCGTTTCCGGTCCAAGAGGCGCCGGTGACCGCGCCACCGCCACCGCCGCCCCCGCCGCCGGGACGCTTGGCTTGCGTGATCTTGCCCGTCTTCGCATCTTTGACGAAGTCCTTGGGCTTCGCGGCGGCGAGCCTGGCGGGCGTCCAGTAGGCGACGATCCGGTCGTGATCGGCCTTGGCCGCGGCGGCGGCGCTGCCGCCACCCGCGGCGGCAACTCCCGGCAGGACCATGGTGACCGCGAGCGCGGCGAGGACGATGGAAATCCGAACGCGCATGAACAAAACCTCCGACTGGCAGGGATCGGAAAACGATTGATGGCATTGGACCCCATCACCGGTGCCACGGCAAGCAAGTAGACGTCGGTACGGCCCATCCCGGTGCAAGTTCGCAACGGGCTGGCTGGTGGCTTGCGGTCCGTCGCCCGTCGGCTCGGCGCTAGACTCGGCCGATCCAGGAGGAGGTGTCGGGGTGGCCGTGACGATCCGCAAGTGGGCGACGTTCGTGGAGGAGCTCCACCAGGAGGGCGGCAAGGCGATCGCGCGCCCGCTGCGTCGAGCCGCGGTCGCGGTGGTCGTGACGAACCCGTACGCGGGCGTGAACGGCGATGACCTCTCCGAGCTCGTCGATTTCGGGGAGTACCTGGGCGAGGAGCTGACGAAGCGCGCGAAGGAAGCGCTCGGGACGACGGTCGAGGCCTACGGCAAGGGCGGAATCGTCGGCGAGGCCGGTGAGCTCGAGCACATCGCCGCCTGCCTCCATCCGAAGTTCGGCGCCCCGACGCGCGCCGCCGTCGGTGGCATCTCGATCCTGCCCTCGGTCAAGAAGCGTGGGGCCATGGGCGCGACCCTCGATATCCCGGTCCACCACATCAAGGCCATGCTGGTCCGCTCGCACTTCGACGCGATGACCATCAGCGTCCCCGACGCCCCGGCCTCCGACGAGCTGCTGCTCGCGATCGCGGTCGCCGACGGCGGCCGGCCGCACGCTCGCGTGGGCGGGCTCACGGCCGAGG
>JBKKDM010000099.1:0-2634 GCA_046707905.1 Candidatus Limnocylindrales bacterium | reverse complement strand
TACATCTCGGTCCTGCGCGAGGCGATGGCGGTCGACCGGCTCGAGCCGGCGGGCGTGTACTTCGGGACGAGCACGGGCCAGCTGTACGGCTCGCGCGACGAGGGCCAGACGTGGCGCCTGATCGCGGACAACCTACCGGCGATCTGGTCGGTCGACGCGGCGATCGTCGACTGAGCCCCGGAACCACGACCACCATCGCTCGACTGCCAATGGCCGAGGTGCGGCTCCCACGCTCCCTCGCGACATTGTTCCCCGGGACGCCGACGCGGCTCTCGGCCAGCGGCGCGACCGTCGCGGACCTCATCGCCGACCTCGACGCCCAGGTGCCCGGCTTCCGCAACCGTATCCTCGATGCCGGCCCCAGCATCCGGACCCACCTCAACGTCTTCGTCGCCGGCGAGCGCGCGACTCTGGCGACGCCTGTCCCGCCGAACTCGATCGTGCACGTCATCCCCGCCGTCTCGGGCGGCTGAGACGGAAGGGAGGCTCGGATGGAGGAGCGGTTCGTCCCGGTTGCCCAGGGCGAGGCTCGCCCGCCGGAGGGCGCGGCGCCGGGTAACGCCGACGGCCCGCCGCGAACCGGCATTGCCGACCCGCGGGCGCTCCAGATTCTCTCGACCGAGCACTGGAGCCTCCTGACCGCTCGCTCGCTGGTCTACAACGAGACCTTCGCTCGTGGCGGCATGTTCATGGCCTTCCTGTCGGCGACGCTGCTGGTCCTCGGCCTGATCTCGACCGCAACCGGCTTCAGCGCTGAATTCCTCATCGTCGCGGCGGTGGTCCTGGGGCTCGATCTGTTCGTCGGCCTGGCGACCCTCGGGCGGATCAACGGCGCGAGTGCCGAGGACCTGCTGTACCTCCAGGGGATGAACCGGCTCCGCCATGCCTACCACGAGATGGTTCCCGGGCTCGAGGAGTACTTCATCACGAGCAAGTACGACGACTTCGACTCGGTCGTGAGCTTCTACGGACCCGGCACCGAGTCGGGCAACCTGACTGGCGAGATCCTGCACGGGATGACAACGATGCCGGTCCTGATCTCCGTGATCTGCTGTGCGCTCGCCGCCGTGCTCTCCGGAATCGTCGTGCTGCTGGCGACCCAGGACGCCACGCTCGCCGCGCTCGCCGCCGTCGCGGTGTTCGCGGTGTTCTTCGTGATCTTCGCGTGGTACGGCTATTCGTCGGCGATGTCCTTCGCCACGAAGATGCCTGCCAAGTTCCCGCGCCCCTCGAAGTCGAAGGAGCCGCCCGCCTCCTGACCGGCCGGTCAGCCGATCCGGACCTCGATCGGAATGGCCCGCTGCGCTGTATCGGTCACGGGGCAGTGATCGACGGCCCATTGGGACAGCGCCTCGAGCGCCTCTCGGCCGGGAGCGCCGTCACCGCGCCCCGTCACGACGACGCGGAGGGACAGGGCCCCGGCCGGGATCCGGTCGTCGAGGCCAAGGATGCCGCGGTCGTCCGACTCGCCGTCGACGGTGACCTCGATGCTGTCCGGGGGGAGCTCGACACCGGTCATCGCGGCCCGGATCCCGATCAGCGACGCCACGCAGGCCGCCGCCGCGGCTCGGAAGTACCAGCCGGGCGAGGGCATGGCCGCGTCGCCCCCGATGCCTTGCGGCATGTCCGTGCGCAACCGCTCGCCGCCCGGACCCTCGACCTCGACTCGGAGGCCGGCGCTCAGGCGCGCGCGAGCGTGCGAATCGCGGTAGACCGCTTCGCCGGGGTGGTCGGTGAGGTAGGCGCTGGCGCGCTTGACGGCGGCTCCGATGTCAGTCACGGCGCAAGGATACGGCGGCCGTGCGAACCCTCGCAGCCGCGATCACCCGCCCGTTCAGTCCCGGCGCAGCTCACGAGCGTATTGCCGTGACCCCTGCTCGTAGCCGCGCTCCAGCCAGAACTCCCGGCCGTCGTCGTTCTCGTCGCGGACCAGGGCGCTGACCTTGGGGCACCCGAGGTTGCGAAGGCCCTGCTCGACCTGCTCAACGAGCTTCGTGGCAATCCCCTGGCGGCGGTGGCTCTCAGCGGTGGCCACGTGATAGATCCAGCCGCGCCGGCCGTCCCAAGCCCCGAGCGCGGATCCGACGACGCGCGTCCCCTCCGAGGCGACGAGCAGGAGTCCGGGGTTACGCCGGGCCAGCCGGGCGAGGCTCAGGTCGTCGTCCCCGAGCGACCGGAAGCCACACGCCGCCCAGAGCTTCCGGAGCTGCTCGCCGTCCACGGCTCTGAGCTCCCGGAAGACGACCTGGGGCTGCTCCGAACGCTTGCCCACGGACGCCTTCGGCTTCCGTGGCGCCGGTGCCTCCTCCGGGACGTCGCCGTCGTCCGTCGCGCGCGCGGTCGTCTGCGCCGCCTGGCTCGCGGGCTTCGAAGCCGTCCTCCGGGGCCGGCCGACGATCGAAACGATCTCGCCCTTGGGCGCCGGGCCGGTGCGCGCCGCGGCAATGGCCTCCCGGGCCGAATCGAGCGTCGCGAACGGGCCGCGCGTGAGCGGCAGACCCAGCTCGTTGGCCTGCTCGGCGTCCAGCAGGAGCCAGCCGCTCGACGTCTGCTCGACCGTGAAGCGCGCGTCGCTCGTGACGTACGTGCCCGCGCGCTCGCGCTTGAGCTTCTCCGGCGCCTCCGCGTCAGCCA
>JBKKDM010000098.1:0-31841 GCA_046707905.1 Candidatus Limnocylindrales bacterium | reverse complement strand
TCGCCCGTGTTCGAGGCGGGCGCGAGCCGGATCCGCAGCTCGTTGACGAGTTCACCCGGCGCTACCGCGTCATCGGCGGGTCGCCGCTGATCGACATCACTCGCGGACAGGCGTCTGCCCTGGCCGGCGTGCTCGGTTGGCCGGTCGAGGTCGGCATGCGGTTCTCCGAACCGTCGATCGTCGCGGGGCTGAGGACGCTCGCCGACGCAGGCGTCAGAGTGGTCGTCGCGATCATCCTCTCGCCGCAGTACTCGCCGCTCCTCATGAGTGGCTACGCGCGGGCAATCGACGAGGCCCGCGCCATGCTGGGCGATGAAGCGCCGGACGTCTTCGTCGCGGGTGCCTGGCACGAGGAACCGGCGTTCGTCGCCGCGCTCGCGCGTCGCGTGGTCGAGGCCCTTGCGGCTCTGTCGCCAGCGGAACGGCAGGCGGTGCGCGTCCTGATGACGGCGCACAGCCTCCCGAGGCGAGTTGCCGAGCAGGAGCCCGTTTACCTTGCCCAGCTTCGATCGACCGCCGACGCCGTCGCGGCGAGAGCCGGGCTATCGGACCGGGACTGGACCTTCTGCTGGCAGAGCGCGGGCCACGAGCCTGGTGAGTGGATGAAGCCGGACTTTGCTGACCTCATGCCGGACATCGCTGCATCGGGCGGCCGCTCGGTGTTGGTCGCCCCCATGCAGTTCCTGGCCGACCATCTCGAAATTCTGTACGACGTCGACGTCGGGGCCCGAGAGCAGGCCGAGGAGCACGATCTGACGTTCCGCCGAATCGAGTCGCTCAATGCGCATCCTGACCTCATGGAGGCCCTCGCGGCGGTTGCCCGGCGGACGCCGGAGGCGAGACACTTGGCCGCCCTGACCTAGCGAATGCCGCTTGCACAGTCATTTGTGCGGGTGGATTTGGGATGATTGATCGGCGAGGGTCGAGGCGCGACAGGTGGGTTAAGCGCCCGTTGACTCCTGTCCGGGAGGCTCAGCTCGTCGCCGGCGTACCTACCCTGGGAGGAGGGCGGGTCGCCGCCTATGTCGGCTTTGAGGCCATCCGAACGCTGCTCAATCGTCCGAGCGAGCCACGCGTCCGGCGACTCCTTGATGTCGGCCAGAAGGCGCATCCACGCTGACGATCCGGTCGTCCTCACTCGACAGGGCGATGGCGGTCGGCGACCGTTGTCGGCAGGTTGCCGATGCCGGCGACGGCCTTCGGGCCGAACACGTCGAACGCGTCGACCTCACGCCGCCGACCCTCGAGCTTGACCCGCATGACCGGGGTGTCCTGCTGGTAGGCGCTGTTCAGGATCGCCCTCAGCCCCTCGTATCGCTCCGCCGTCCGCGGGCCGAAGATGGCGTCGGCCTCGTCGAGCAGCATGGTCGGTCGCGGGCGCTGGGCGAGGACCGTGTACACCACGGCCTCGGACGGCGTGATCACGCGGAACGGGGCCGGCACGATCAGGGCCAAGAGGTCCAGGACGCGCGTCTTGCCGGATCGCATCTCGGCTGAGGTGACGGCTAGGATCGGGCTCGTCTCGAATCGCTCGACGACGTGTGCATGGGCGACCCAGAGGGCGATGGCGACTGGTTCGTGCTCGGATGGGAAGGCCACATAGCGGCATACGAACCCACGAGTGGCTTCGACGTAGGCGTCGAACGGCTGCACGGTTGCGGTGGTGGCCACCCCTTCACCGCCACCTTCAGGCTGAGGTTCGCCCAGCTCGGTCAGCTTGGCGAAGTAGTCCTCGTCCTGCGGTCCGTCCCATGACTGCACGAAGGCGACCTGCGCGCCATTCACGCCGCGATTTCCTGCCATTGGCCGTCGCAGCGGTGGCAGAGAATGAAGGTCCCGGTCCTGCGCTCCTGGCGCTCGGCAACCCGGTAGAGCGGCCCCAGCGGGTCGCCGCAGGCGGGGCAGGACACGCGCTCGCCGCAAGCGGGGCCGTGGTCGAGGCCGTTGGCTGATAGCAGCACGGTGTTCCGGTCGACGCCTTCCTCGGCGCGTCCGCGCGGCGGGATCGCTCAGTCGCGGAGAGGCCGGCCGGGAGCTCGACCGAAGGGCAGACGGCGCAGCCGTGGCCATGCTCGAATCTCGCCCGGTACGTCGCCCTGGCAGCGGCGGTGATCGCTCGGCCATCGTGCCTACTGTTCGCGGCGTAGGCGGCGATCCGGCTCCGGAGGCTTCTCTGCGCTGATGTGATCATCGCCTCGGAGCATCGGCGAACCGCAATGCTCGGAACGGGAACGAAACGGGAATTAGGCGGGCATCATCGGGGCGCGCGGTATCGAGGGTCCGTCAGGAGGCGGGGGAGTCCGTCTTCATCTCGCCAACCGCGAAGCGTCTTCTCGTCGACGCTCTCGCAGCCTTGGACATTGCTGCGGAGCCAGGTGGTTACGGTCCTCCACGAGAGACGAGTCCGCGTCTCCACGAGAGCGGCCACAGCGTCACGAATCGCGTTCTCGGCATCGGGGATTAGGCGGGGTCGTCGTGCTGGCCGACGCTCGTGGTGGATCTGCCTGACCACGGCGAGGAGCTTTCGCCGCCCCGGCGGCGTCAAGTAGAGGTCCTCACCAACGAGGACTACTGCGCCCACGTCTCCGAAGGCATCCAGGACGTCTTCGGGTGTGTAGCCTTCGTCGACGAGTCGCTCGATGTGTTCGCGCGTCGTGAGAACGCGCCACGTCCCGTCTGGTCCGCGGCCTTCAACAATCCTCATCGGTCGCGGTCCCGGAGGGTCCGATACTCCGCGATCGCCCGCTCGTGCCCGGCGCTTGCGCCGTATCGCGCGACCATCTGCCGGCTCTTCCAACCGGCGATTCGCATGAGGGAGGTCTCCTGCATCCCGGCGGCCAGCTGGCGATGGGCGAAGGTGTGCCTGAACAGGTGCGGGTGGAGACCGGGCAGCCCCACTTCGCGGCCACGACGCCGGAGGAGCTGGGCGATGCCGTTCTCGGTCAACCGGCCCTTCTTGCCGAGCAGGAGCCACGGGAGAGCCGCTTGGGGATGCTGGCGGCGCGCCCGGTCGATGTAGCGGTCCAGGTCGCGGGCGGTGTCGCGGTCGTAGGGCACGGCGCGCGGCCGACGGCCCTTCCCGAGGACGATTGCCACCTCCTGGTCCCGGTCGATGTCCTCGAGCCGGAGGCCGGCGAGCTCGGCGCGGCGCATGCCGGTATCGAGCAACAGGCTGATGACCGCCCGGTCGCGGCGGGCGTCGAAACCCGTCCCCGAGGTCGCCTTGCGGAGCGCCGCGATCTGCTCGTCGGTCAGGACCGGCGGCGGCTCCTCGGGCACCGTCGGCGGGTGCATCTTCGCCATCGGGCTCTCACGGATCTCGCCCTCCTCGACGAGGTAGCGGAAGTACTGCTGGAGGCTCCGGTAGCGGTTGGCCGCCGTGGCCGGCCGGAGGTTGGCGAGGCGGTCCTCGATGAACGTCTCGATGTGCTCGCGGCGGATGCCCGAGACGGTGCGCGGCATGCCGCTGGCTGCGAGGAAGGCGTCGAGCTGGGTGACCGCCATGGCGTACGACTTGGCGGTCGCAGGCGAGCGGTTCTCGGAACGCAGGTGGCGGCCGAAGCTGGCCAGGTTGGGGACGACGTCAGGGGTTGTATCCTCCCGGGTGCCGGCTGGTGCTGGGCTCATGATTCGAGGCTCCTGACTACGATTCCAAACAGTCGTAATCCTCTGCTCTCGGACCATAGCAGTCAAGTGCCAACCGGCGATTCGTCCAGTTACCTGCTGTAACTGAGCACGAATGACCCGGGCCCGTAGCTCAGTGGCAGAGCAGGGGACTTTTAATCCTCGTGTCCTGGGTTCGAATCCCAGCGGGCCCTCTACGCTTCCCTTCGTGGCGACCTTCGAAGACGTTCAGCGGAGCGCCAGGGCGCTGCCGGCAGCAGTGGCCGACGACCAGGGGACCGCGTTTCGCGTCCACGGCAAGCTCTTCGCCTGGCCGTGGCTCGAGCGGCTCGATCCGAAGCGCGGCCGCGTCCCAAACCTCGGCGTCCTGAACGTGCGGATCGCGTCCGAGATGGACAAGGACGTGCTGATCGGGATGGTTCCGGAGGCGTTCTTCACGGAGCCACACTTCGACGGCTACAGAGCCATCCAGGTGCGACTCGACGCGGTCGACGAAGCGATGCTGGAGCAGCTCGTCGCCGACTCATGGCGGCTCGTCGCGCCGAAGCGGCTGCGCGACCGCACCTGAGGCCGCGGCGGCCCGTATCGTGGGCCGGTGCCCGACAATCCCAAGCTCCTTCACCGCCGGCCGCGGCGCGAGCGGCGGGTCGGTGGCGGCGTGCCGCTGCTGCCGTGGCGGCGGATCCGCAACCCCTTCACACCGCTGGAGCTCCTGAGCGCCGACCAGGTCGAGGCGATCCACCGCGCGGGCCTCCAGATCCTGCGCGACGTCGGCGTCGAGGTGCTGAACGCGAAAGCCCTCGACCTCTTCGTGGGCGCAGGAGCGCGCGTGGATCGCGACGGCGCCGATGCCGCCGGTCGCGGCGCCGCCGGTCGCGTGCGCCTGGACCCCGACCAGACCGAGGAGCTCATTCGGACTGCGCCGTCGCGCTTCGAGCTCCACGCTCGGAACCCCGAGCGAAACCTGGTCTTCGGGGACCGCCACCTCGTCTTCGGGGCCGTCGGCGGGCCTGCCTTCGTGACCGACATCGATCGAGGCCGGCGGCCCGGCAACTTCGCGGATTTCCAGGACTACGTCCGGGTGATCGGCGCGCTCGACATCGTCCACCAGGAGGGCGGCGGCCCGCTGGAGCCGACCGACTTGCCGGTCGAGACGCGGCACCTCGACATGTATCGCACCTTCGCCACGACTCTCGACAAGACGTGGCAGTGCCTGGCGTTCGGGGCGGAGGTCGTCGAGGACGCGATCGAGGTCGCCTGCCTGGCGCGCGGCATCGACCGCGCGACACTCGAGCGTGAGCCGAGCCTCATGACGGTCGTCAACACCAACTCGCCCCTGCGCCTCGACGGCCCGATGTCGGAGGGCCTCATCGCGATGGCCCAGGCCGGCCAGCCGGTCGTCGCGACGCCCTTCACCCTCGCCGGCGCGATGGCCCCTGCGACGCTTGCCGGCGCGCTCGCGCAGCAGCACGCTGAGGCGCTATTCATGGTCGCGCTCGCGCAGCTCGTCCGGCCGGGCGCGCCGATGGTCTACGGCGGATTCACCTCGAACGTCGACATGCGGACCGGCTCACCGGCCTTCGGGACGCCGGAGTACGTCCAGGGCCAGATCGCGACCGGCCAGCTCGCGCGGCACGTGGGCCTCCCGCATCGGACGTCCAACGTGACGGGGTCGGCGGTCGTGGATGCCCAGGCCGCCTACGAGAGCGAAATGTCGATCTGGGGTGCCGTGATGGGTGGAGCCTCCCTCCTGTACCAGGGCGCCGGCTGGCTGGAGGGCGGCCTCACCGCCAGCTTCGAGAAGCTGATCCTCGACGCCGAGCTGCTGCAGCAGATGGCCCTCGTCCTGCAGCCGCCAACGATCGACGACGACACGCTCGGCCTGGACGCGATTGCCGAGGTCGGGCCCGGCGGACACTTCTTCGGGACGTCGCACACGCTCGCGCGCTACGAGACCGCGTTCTACCAGCCGTTCCTGTCCGACTGGCGGAACTTCGAGACGTGGCAGGAGGACGGTGCGCGAACCGCGACGGAACGCGCGAACCGCATCTGGAAGCAGCTTCTCGCCGAGCATCAGCCACCGCTGCTGGACCTGGGCCGAGCCGAAGCGCTGGACGCCTTCGTCGAGCGGCGAAAGCGAGAGATCACGGGCTCCGCCGCGCGCTAGCCTCGACCCCGTGGAGGTCCTGCGCTCCTCGTCCGTCGCCGCGTTCCTCGATCACGCCGGTGCGTTCCTCACCGAGCGCGAGGCAGAGCACAATCTGATCTTCGGGATCCTCTCGAACCTCGAGGCCGACCCGAGCCAGTACGCAACGGCGCCGTACCTCGCGACGATCGTCCATGGCGACAAGGTGGTCGGCGCAGCGATCAGAACCCCGCCGTGGCGGATCGTGCTGTCGGAGATGGACCACCCGGGCGCCGTCCATCGGCTCGCACAGGACCTCGTCGACGTGGCGCTGCCGGGCGTCGTGGGTCCGTCGGAGGCCTCGAGCCACTTCTCCGAGGCCTGGGCGGAGCTGACGCGCGCCCGACCACGCCTCAACCGGCACGAGCGGAGCTTCCGGCTCCGTCGGGTGATCCCGCCACGCCCGACGACGGGCGAGATGCGCCTGGCCGGCCCGGAGGATCACGCGCTGCTGGTCGAGTGGCTCGACGCTTTTCACATCGATGCCCGCCTCACCAATCCGGCGCAGGACTACGACGCGATGGCCAGCCGCTGGATTCGACGCCTGGGACGATCCGCGTACCTGTGGATCGATGGCGGCCGGCCCGTCTCGCTCACCGGCGCGGGCGGGCTGACGCCCAACGGGATTCGGGTCGGGCCGGTCTACACGCCGCCCGAGGATCGCGGGCGGGGCTACGCGAGCAACCTCGTCGCCGAGGTCTCGCAGGAGCTCCTCGACTCCGGCCGGACGTTCGTCTTCCTTTTCACCGACCTGGCGAACCCGACCTCGAACAAGATCTACCAGGAGATCGGGTACGAGCCGGTCAATGACGTCGACGAGTGGGAGTTCGAGTAGGGCGGCGGCTCGTTGCTGCGTCGCGGCTGCCCGAGCCGGCCGACACCCGATCGCAACCAAGGCTTAACCCCTCGATCAACGACGCGGCGGCGTCGCGGGTCGACACTCGCTCCACGGTCCCGCATCAGGATCGAAGGAAGGGGTGAGCCATGGCGCTCGACATGAACGCACTGCAGGGCTTCGACAGCGCCGTCCGCGACGGCCAGGTCGCGCCGGTGACGTGCGCCGCTTGCGGCTGCCGGCTCGAACCCTCCGGCACCGCCGACGAGGCGCCGTGGTTCCACTTCGGCCGACTCGGCGGGCGCGACGCCCGCGGCGATCGCACCGCCTGCATCGAAGCACCCCACGACCGGAGCGGTCGCCCGATCCTCGCCGGCTGACACCTGCCGGCCCGGATCGGCCGACCGAATTCGCAACTCCAGTCGCCCTTCCGGAATCCAAACCGACGCTCGGCCCGCTGCGCGGCCGGCCCTCGACGTCGAGTGGAGTTTCCAACCTGAGCCCTTCGAGCGCGGGCCGCCGCTCGTATCTTTGAATCACGAATTTCGCACGAGAACGCGCATTCGGCCCGCTTTGAGCCCCGTTCACGCGGATTCCGTGACTGGTGGACACGAATGTGCGCTCTACGGGCATTTTTCGCGGTCTTTCGGGTTGTTTTCGTGTCTGGCAAACACGAAGGAGTCGGGAAGACGCCCTTTTGAGGTCGATCGGGGGTCGTTCGAAGCGATTTCGTGTCTGGTGGACACGTGTGCCGCTCAGTGGTCCGTGGCCGCTAGGTCGGCGCCTAGGCGGTCGCCTCGACCCTCTCGACCTCGCCCGCGGCGAGCGCCGTGGGCGCGTCGGTTTTCGCGAGCCAGCACGCGGCGGAGTGATCCTTTCCGATCTGGATGAGCGGCGGCTCCTCGACACACTTCTCGAACACCAGCGGACAGCGGGTCCGGAAGCGGCAGCCCGTCGGGATCGCGGCGGCGTCGGGCGTCTCGCCGGCCAGGATCGTTCGCTTCGGGCGCTGCCCGGGTGGCGGGGGCTCGGGTGATGGGGCGACCGATACGAGCGCCGCGGTATACGGGTGTCGCGGGCTCGAGATCACGGCCTCGGCCGGACCGATCTCCATGATCCGGCCGAGGTACATGACCGCGATCCGGTCGGCGATCACCCATGCGATCGACAGGTCGTGGGTGATGAACAGGTACGTCAGGTTGCGCTCGGCCCTGAGGTCGAGCATCAGCTTCAGGAGCTCGGTCCGGATCGAGACGTCGAGCATGCTGACCGGCTCGTCGGCGACGACAAGCTCCGGCCCGACGGCCAGCGCCCCCGCGATGACCACGCGCTGTCGCTGGCCGCCCGACAGCTCGTGCGGGTACCGATTTCCGAACCGTGATGCCGGCCGCAGCCCGGCGGCCTCCAGCGAGGCGACGATCATCGCCTCGCGTTCCTTCGCGTTTGCGCCGATTCCGTTGACCTCGAGCGGCTCGGCCACGAAGTCGCGGATGGTCTGCTTCGGGTCGAGCGCCTCGTATGGGTCCTGGAAGATGAGCTGGACTCGCTTCCGGTACGGCCGCAGCCGGCTTGCTCCCCAGAGCGCGGAAACGTCCTCGCCGTCGAAGACCATCCGCCCGGCCGTCTGCCTCGTCAGCTTCACGATGACCCGTCCGGTCGTGGTCTTGCCCGAGCCGGATTCCCCGACGAGTGCCAGGACCTCGCCCTTCTGGATCGACAGGTCGATGCCGTCGACCGCGCGGACGACGGCGCTGGGGCGCCGGCGAAGCGAATCGATGAGGCCGCCCCGAATCGGGAAATGGACCTGCAGCCCCTCGAGGCGAAGGAGCTCCGTCATGCCGTGGCCGCGCGTGCCGGAGTCGCCCGTGGCGGGGTCGCTGCCGGCGTCGGCACCTCGACGCCGCTGGTCTCCGTGGCGACGGCCGCGGGCGGGAAGAGGTGGCAGGCGACCCGGACCCCGTCCGTGAACCGGACCTCCGGCGGCACCACCTCCGTGCAGACGGGCATCACGAACGAGCACCGCGGGGCGAAGCGGCAGCCCGTCGGCGGGTCGAGCAGGTCCGGTGGCTGCCCCGGGATGACGTCGAGCGTCCGCCGGTCCGATTTGAGGTCCGGGAAGGAGTTCACGAGCTTGCGCGTGTACGGGTGACGCGGGGCCGTGAAGACCCGGCCGACCGGCCCCTCCTCGGCAACGCGACCGGCATACATCACCAGGACCCGGTCGCACGTCTCGGCGAGCACCGAGAGGTCGTGGGTGATCAGGATCAGCGATAGCCCGAGATCCTTCCGCAGCCTCTCCAGCAGCTCGAGGATCTGCGCCTGGACCATGACGTCGAGAGCGGTCGTCGGCTCGTCGCCGACGACGATTGCCGGGTCACAGGCGAGGGCCATCGCGATCATCGCGCGCTGCCGCATCCCGCCGGAGAGCTCGTGCGGATAGGCGCCGGAACGCTTGCGCGGGATGCCGACGAGGTCCAGCAGCTCCTCCGCCCGCGCCCGGGCCGTGGCCTGCGGCTGCCCGAGCCGGTACTGGAGCGGCTCGGCGATCTGGTCGCGGACGCGGATCACGGGATTGAGGGCGTTCATCGCGCCCTGGAAGACCATGCTGATCTCGCGCCACCGGTAGCGCTGCATCTGCTGCTCGGACTTCGGCACGAGGTCGATGCCGAAGAGCTCCACGCTGCCGCCGCGGATCTTCCCGTTCGGCGGGAGCAGCTGCATCAGCGAGAGCGCGGTGGTGGTCTTGCCGCACGCGGACTCGCCGGCCAAGCCGAGCGCCTCGCCGTCGGCGAGGCCGAACGACACGCCGTCGACGGCCTTGACCCAGCCTTCTCGCATCCGGAAGTGGGTCCGCAGGTCGCGAACCTCGAGGAGGGGCGCGTCGGGGACCGCCAGCTTCGGGAGCGGCCACTGGCGGCGGCCGCGGATCTCGGCTGCCGTGGCCGCGCTGATGGTTGCGTCGGCCGGGAGGGCGACCGTCTCGGGAAGGTGCACGGCCGCGGCGTTCCCGGCGCTCGCTTCGGCTTGGGCCGGATCGAGCTCGTCGGTCATCGCCGGCCGCCCGACTTCGGGTTGAGAACATCGTCGAGTGCGTTGCCGACGAGGGTGAAGGACAGCACGACGAGGACAACGCCGACCGCCGGCGGAGCGATGTACCACCATGCCCCGAGGCCCGGCGCCCCGGAGGATTGGGCGTTGTTCAGCAGCTGCCCCCACGACGGCGCCGAGGCATCGCCGAGGCCGATGAAGGCGAGGGTCGTCTCGGTGAACACCGCCGTCGCGAAGGTCAGCACGGCCTGCGCGACGATCAGGTTCACGACGTTCGGCAGGATGTGGCGCCGCATGATCCGGAGCGAGCTCGAGCCGATGACCCGCGCCCGGTCCACGAACATCCGCTCCTTCAGCGACAGCACCTGGCTCCGGATGACCCGCGCGGTCGTGGCCCAGCTGGTGAGGCCGATGACCACGACCACCACGACGAGCGTCGACCGGATGCCCAGGATCTGCGCCTGCGACCCGATGATCTCGAGCATGATCGGCGCCAGGATCAGCGCAAGAACGATCGTCGGGAGGACCAGGAAGAAGTCCGAGATCCGCATGAGCACGGTGTCGAGGAAGCCGCCGGCATAACCGGACAGGACCCCGACGAACGCGCCGATCAAGATCGTGATCGCCGTGGCGAGCAACCCGATCAGCATCGAGATACGGGAACCATGGACGGTGAGGTTGAGCAGGCTCCGGCCGAGCTCGTCAGTGCCGAACGGCTGCTGCGCGCTTGGCGGCTCGAGCGGGGCGCCGCTGGCCGTGATCACCGTCTCGAGCGGGCCGACGAACAGGGACGGCGCGATGGCCAGGATGGTGAAGACGCCCAGGATCCCCAGGCCGACGATGCCATCCGATCGCCCCAGGATTTGCGCCAGGAAGCCTCGCAGGCGGCGCCCCGTGTGGCCGAGCCCTTGCCCCGGGAGCTCCGTGCTGCCGATTCCGGTGACGCTCACGCCCGCACCCGCGGGTCGAGGTAGCCGTAGATGATGTCCGCCACGAGGTTGGCGAAGACGACCGCCACCGCGACGAACAGGAAGATCGCCTGCAGCAGCGGGTAGTCACGGGCGTCGAGGGCCTGGACGGTCAGGACGCCGATGCCTGGCCAGTTGAAGACGATCTCGGCTGTGATCGCTCCCGCCACGACGTAGCCAAGGTTGATGGCGATCAGCGTGACCATCGGCAACAGCGCATTCGGGAAGGCGTGCGCGCGCAGGATCCGCCCGTCGGTCAGGCCTTTCGCTCGCGCGGTGGTGACGTAGTCCTCGGCGCGCGTTTCGATGATCGAGGCTCGCATGAGGATCGAGTACGCACCGATGAGCCCCAGGGAGACCGCCGTCACCGGCAGGACGAGGTGCCGCCCGAGGTCGAGAAGCGTGGCAAGGAGGTCTTTGTCGCCGCCGGGCGTGATCATGCCCGACGTCGGGAACCAGTGAAGCCCGGCCGCGAAGATGATGATCAGTGGCATGCCGATGACGAAGTACGGCATCGAATAGAAGATCAAGCTCAGGGCATTCCCGACGCGGTCAGCGATTCCGCCTCGTCTCCAGCCTGATCTAGCTCCCAGGGCCAGCCCGAAGACGATTGCCACGGCCTCGCCGAGTCCGATGAGGAGCACGGTCGGCCACATGGCGTCGAACACCACTTCCGTGACGGGCTGCCCTCGGTACTTGATCGAGAACCCGAGGTCCCCGGTCAGCGTTCCCTTGACGAAAGTGACGAACTGGTCCGGAAAGAGCGGCTTGTCCAGCCCCCAGCGGATGCGGTTCGCCTGGATCATCTCCGCCGTCAGGTGCGGGTTTCGCGTCTGCCGCTCAGGGGAGCCGGGCATCAGGCGGAACAAGACAAAGTTGAGCACGACGATCGCCGCGATGGTCACGAACGCCTGGAGCAGCCTGCGCGCGAGGTAGCGTGCGCTCATCGGATCAGCGGCAAAGAGAGGGCCGCCGAAGCGGCCCGCTCTTTACGCACCCTGAGGTCAGATCGAAGCCGTGCCGCTACTCGTCGTCGACGGCGGCCGTGGAGCGTCGCCGGTTCATGAGCGCGAGGCCACCGACGACCGCGACGGCGATGGCCCCGACGATCAGGAGGATTGGCGTCATGTCGCCAGTCCCGCTCGTCGGCGTCGTCGGCCCGCCGGATGCCGACGGCGTGGCCACCGGCCCAGCCGTTGCCGCAGCCCCGCCGGTGGCGGTTGGACCGGGCGTCGGCTCGGCGTTGGCATCGGTGAGGAGCGTGTAGTTCAGGACGCCGTACGTGAAGAGCGGCGTCCCGTTTGAAGGCATGTTCTGCCAGCCCGCGAAGCGGTCGTTCCGGTACACGTGGAGGTTGGCGTCGTAGAACAGGACGTCGTACACCGCCTCGTCGTAGATGAGATTCTGCATCTGGGTGAGCGTTGCCTTGCGCTCCGCGCCCGATTGCGTCGACTCGAGGGCGTACAGCCGGTCGTATTCCGGGTTGCAGTACTGGCTGTCCGACAGGTTCCCGATCTGGTTACAGAGGAAGATGATCAGCAGCCCGTTCGGATCGGGACTGCCCGACCAGCCCCACAGCTCGATGTCGTAGTCGGCCTTGTACTCGTCGCCTGCCTCGGGCGGCAACAGGATCCCGGTGAGCGTGTCGCTGTCGTATTTCTGGTCCTCGACCCCGATCCCGAGCTGGCCGTACCACTCCTTGATGAACGCGGCCGTCTTCTCGTAGGTGTCGTCCGTGTTCGGGTAGTACAGGCGCAGGTTGATGGCCTTGCCTTCCTTGTCCATTCGCTTGCCATCGGTCAGCGGATAGCCAGCGGCCTCGAGCTTCTGCTTGGCGAGCTCGATATCGAACGTCCGCGGTGTGGTTGGGGTGACGTGCCATTCCTGCAGGATCGGCGGGATGACGGTGTCGCCCTTGTCGCCGAATCCGCCAAGGACGCGGTCGAGCAGCGCCTGCTTGTCGACGGCGTAGCCGAGCGCATCACGGAACTTGGGGTCGAGGAGCGCCTTCGTCGACGGACCGCCACCCTCGATGGTCTTGCCGTCGTACTGGCCGTACGTGTTGAAGGCGAGCTGGGTCCAGCCATTCGCGGCGCCCGCAACCGTGGTGTAAAGCGGATCGGCCTCGAGCTGCTTGAACTGATCGGCGTTCACGCCTGCGGCGTAGTCGAGCTCGCCGGCCTTGAGGGCCTGGACCATCGTGTCGCCCTGGTCCGCGAAGAAGCGGAGGACGACCTCGTCGGCGAACCCCTCCTGGCCCCAGAAGTTCTCGTTGCGGACGAATCGCGCGAACTGTCCCGTCTGCCATTCCGCCAGCGTGTACGGGCCGGTCCCGACGAGCGGCGCGTCGAACTTCTCGTCGAGAATCTCCTTGTAGTCGAACTCGCCCCAGACGTGCTCCGGCAGGATCGGCATGTAGATCTGGAAGATTCGATCTGACTGATCGGTCGTGTAGGCGATCAGCGTGCTGGCGTCGGGGCATTCGACCTTGGTGATCGCCGCATCGCTCAGGCCCGACGACAGGTAGCCGAGGTCGGCCTCGTTCTCGATGGCGTCCATGGCGAGGCCCCACGAGTAGCAGGCATCCTCGGATGTCGCCGGCTCGCCGTCGGACCACTTCATCCCGTCGCGAATGTGGAACTCGACTCGATCGGGGAAGCGCTCCCAGGTGTCGGAGAACCCCTCGGCCGGCTGGGTGTCCTTGTCGAACTCGGTCAGCAGGTTGTAGGTGAGCTGGAAGACCTCGTAGCCGACGACGAGCTCCGTGTTGAACGGATTCGAGGCGTCGAGGTCCTGCGTCGTCCCCACGGTCAGGGTCACCGGGACGCCGGCGGCTGCCGGACCGACCGCGCCGATCAGCAGGAGGCCGCTCGCGAGCGCGAGTGTGGCAACAATTCCTGCTCCACGGCGGCGTAGAGACGTTTGCATCTGCTCCTCCTTCAACGGCGGAATGCTCTCGCCGTCGCCCAGATGTGGGCCGTCGCCCTGCGGCGGCTAGGTTCGCACGCTCAGCGGCTGTTGCGCAACGCGATTCGAAAGATCCTCACCCCTTGCTCGCGAGATTCGTCGCAGGCTCGCGAAGTGACGCGCGATCGATTCTGAACAGTGCCAGGCCCTCATCCGGAGCGCCTCGTCCCGGGTCCAGCGCAAGCTCGGCCAGTCGCGTGCCGAACAGGGCCGCGAACTTGTAGGCGTGGGCCGCGCCGAGGGCGACGACAACGCCCGGATGTTCCGGCAGCCGATCGAGCACGAAGTCCCGATCGGGCGTCAGCGTGTAGAGGCAGGTCTTCGTCTGGACCGCTCGACCGATGGCGCCGGGCATCCGCTCGGCGAAGAAGTTGCCGCAACGATCGAGGCAGTCGAGGTCCGGGTCGAAGCCGCGCGTGCGCGCGGTCGTCTGGCGCCCGCCGACGTCCTCGCCGATCTTCGGGCCGGGGCCGCGGTACGTGGGGAAGCCGTAGAACGAGGGCTGGCCGAGCCAGATCCAGATCGGGAATCGGCCGGGCTCGAACAGGCTGGGATCGACCGCTTGGTACCACGTGACCTGCTCGCGGGTGACGCTCAAGGGGAGCTCCATCCCGAGCGGCCCCAGCAGGTCGTTGGTCCAGGCGTCGGTCGCGACGACGACCGCACCGGTGGTGACGGTCGCCCCGCCCTCGATCCCGACCTCGTACTCGCCGCCGTGATCACGAATTGCAGTCACCCGGGCATGCTCCCGTAGCTCCGCGCCGCCGGCGCGTGCCAGGCGCTGGTGCGCCGCGTTGCCGGGCTCGGGATCGGCGATCCCGCCGCTCGCCTGGAAGATCGCCCGCGTGCCGTCCTCGAGGCGCCATTGCGGCCAGCGCCGCATGACCTCGGCGGCCTCGAGCCACTCGAACGGGACCCCGACGGCCGTCATCGAATCGGCGTAGTCGTTGATCGACTCCGGGGCATCCGGCGGTGCCAGGTCGAGTCCGCCGGTGATCGTGATGATCTGGTCCCCCGAGGCCGCCTCGACCTCTCGCCAGGCGGCCTGGGCCTCGATCGCGAGCGAGACGTACTCAGGCCGGTGGTACGACAGACGGGTGATGCGGGAGACGTCCTGCGAGGCGCCGAGGTCGTGCCCGAGCTCGAACTGCTCCAGGCCCAGGATCCGGCGGCCGCCACCCGCCGCCGCGAGCCGGTAGGCCGCCGCGCTGCCGATCCCGCCGAGCCCGACGACGACCGCATCGTAGGAAGCCATCGCCGATGACGATAGCCGACGGCCGCTCGGCCTCGTGCGCCGGCGCCTGCGCCCCGCCGCGCCCCGCGGCGCCCGTATGCTCGACCGGATGGCGCCGACCACCGTCTCGACCGCGCCGGCCAGGCCCGTGGACCCGGCCGATCTCGGGATCGAGCTTCGCGCCGACCTCCGCGTCGCCGCCCGCGACGGCGTGGAGCTGTCGGTCAACCTGTTCCTACCCCGCGACCTCGGTGAGGGAACCGTCCCGGTCGTGCTGAACACGGACCCATACCGCAAAGACGACTGGTCCTCGGGCTGGGACCTCGCGCTGGCTGCCTACCTGGCGGAGCACGGGTACGCCTACTGCCGCCTCGACGTCCGCGGGACCGGCAGCTCCGGCGGGGTCCCGATGGACGAGTACACCGTCGAGGAGACGCGGGACGGCCACGATGTGGTCGAGTGGCTCGCTGCGCAACCGTGGTGCACGGGCTCGGTCGGGATGTGGGGCCTGTCGTACGGCGGGTTCACGTCGATCCAGGTTGCCGCGACGCGCCCGCCGCACCTCAAGGCGATCGTCCCGATCCAGGCGACGGACGATCGCTACACGGACGACGTCCACTACGTCGGCGGGACGATGACGGTCAGCGAGCTCTCGCAATACGCCGTCAGCCAGGTCGCGATGAACGCCTTGCCGGCGCTGCCCTCTGCATGGGGCAACGACTGGGAGCAGCGGTGGCGGGAGCGGCTCGAGGCGACGCCCGTGTGGCTGTTCGAGTGGGCCCGGCGGCAGCGCGACGGCGCCTACTGGCGGCAGGGCTCGCTCGCGCCGGACTACGGGCGGATCGAGGCGGCCATCCTGCACATCACCGGCTGGATGGACGAGTACGTCGACGCGGCGGTCCGGATGCAGGCGAAGTGCGTCGGCGCCGCCGGCCGGCGGACCATCGTCGGGCCCTGGGTCCATGGGCTGCCCGACCACGCCTACCCGGCGCCGAACATCGACTGGTTGCGCGAGATGGTCCGGTGGTTCGACCGGTGGCTCAAGGACGAGCCGAACGGGGCCGATACGGAACCCGCCCTGACGTGGTTCCACCGAGACCGGACGCCGCCCGAGCGGTTCCCGAAGCACCTCGAAGGGGAGTGGCGTGCCACGCAGGTGTGGCCCCCCACGGTCCCGGCATCGCGCGAGCTGTGGCTCTCGAGCGGCGGCCTGCTCACCGATGCCGCGCCGCCGCAGCCCGCCACCGACACCTTCGCCCATAACCCCACCGCCGGCATGCGCGGCGGATCCCTCTGCTGGGGCGCCGGCCACCCACCGAATGGCCTGGCCCAGGACCTCCGTCTGGAGGCGGGCGCCGGCCCGACGTTCATCTCGGCGCCGCTCGTCGAGCCCCTCGACATCCTCGGCGTCCCGGTCGCGACCCTGTTCGTGTCGGCCACCCAGCCCGTGGCCCACATCGTGGCTCGGCTCGGGTGCGTGGCGCCCGACGGGTCCATCGAGCAGGTCAGCGAGGCGATCATCAACCTGACCCACCGGGATACGCACGAGCACCCGACGCCGCTGGAGCCAGGGCGGGTCTACGAGGTCCGTGTCCCGCTGCGGGTCGCCGGGTACCGGTTCCCGGCCGGGCACCGCGTGTACCTCGGGCTGGCGAGCGCCCATTGGCCCGTCGTCTGGCCCTCGCCGGGCGCCGGCGAGCTGACGATCCACCACGGCGGGGAGCTGCCGTCGCGGCTGGAGCTGGTGCTCGCGCCGGGTCCGGCGGACCAGGTTCCCCCGCCGGCGTTCGGGCCGCCCGCGAGCCTCCCCGAGATTGGCTCGGAGACGAGCGAGCCTCCGACCTGGGAGATCGTCGAGAACGACGACGAAGGTCGCGTCAGCATCCACGAGGCCTCGACCACCGTCCTGCCGGACGGCAGGAGCACGCTCTTCGTCGGCGAGACCATCGACATGGCCGCGTGGAAGCGCGCTCCCGGCACCGGCCGGTTCGAGAACGCCTGCGAGTACCGCCTCGAGCGCGACAGCCGACGCATTGTCGTCATCGCAGACGGCACCACCATCGCGACCGAGTCGGCCTTCGACTGGAACGTCCGGGTTCGCGTCGAGCTCGACGGCGCACCGTTCTACGCGCGGGAGTGGCGCGAGCAGATCCCCCGGGACCTGCTCTAACCGACCCCGTCGATCCCGCGCACGTGCCGGTCGAACCAGCCGAGCATGCGGGTCATGTGGTCGATCCGGCGGTCCGGCCGGCCCGCGGTGAAGTAGACGTGCGACTCCTCGGGATAGAGGACGTACTCGACGGTCTGCCCGAGGACACGCAGGGCGGTGAACAGCTGGACGTTGTCCTGCGGCGGGCAGCGGAGGTCCGCCTCGCCTTGGAGGATCAGGAGCGGCGTCCGGACGTTCGCGACGTTCGAGAGCGGGCTCTGGCGCCACAGCTTGGCGACGCCCTCGGGATCGAGCGGCGTGCCCATGAGGGCCATCCGATTGAACTCGACGCCCGCATCGCCGACGGACCAGCCGTTGATCTGGTTGGTCACGCCCGCGACGCTCACCCCCGCCTTGAATCGATCCGTGGTCCCCACGAGCCAGTTGACCATGAAGCCGCCGTACGACAGCCCGAGCACCCCGAGCCGATCCGGGTCGGCGAGGCCCTCGGCGATCGCGTGGTCGACGGCCGCGTGGACGTCCTCGGCGTCCGGGCCGCCCCAGTTCCCGAGGTGCGGCCGGATCCAGTCGCGACCGTAGCCGGTGGAGCCGCGAATGTTCGGGAGGATGACGCGGTACCCGCGGGCACAGAGGAGGACGACCTCGACGTGCGGCGACGGCGCCCAGCCCCCGAGCGGGCCGCCGTGGACGTCCACGATGGTCGGCAGGGGCTCGGCGCCCGCGCCCGCGGGTGAGGCGATCCAGGTGTGGATCGGGCCGCCGGGTCCGGGAACCTCGAGCTCGCGCATCTCGGGCCAGTCGAACTGAACAGCCCAGCGACCGCCCATCGTCGTCCGGCGCTTGGGCGGTTTCGCTGGCTCGGGCGGCACGGTGACGAGGTCCATCGGCCCGTTGCCGATGCACGAGACGCAGGTCACGCGTCGGTCCCGGGGCACGGCGGGGTTCGCCGTCCCGGCGAGGCTGTACGCATCGATGGCCCGATCGCCGAGCGGCTCGGGAGCACCGACCGGGCGCCCCGTGGACGGGTCGATCGTGTACCGCCACGGAACCGCCCGCCCGCGATCGGTGAGGGTCGCGACGATCGTCGCGTCGTCGACCCAGACCGGCGTCACGCGCGAGCTGGCCATCCAGCCGTGCATGTCCGTGTCGTTCCAGGCGCCCATCGGCCGGTCGAGAGTCGGCGCGAGCGGCCACGGCGGCGCCGACCCGTCCGCCGGCCCCACGACGAGCTCCGGGCTGGTGTCGTCGACCGCGTCTTCGGCCACGTAGCCCGTGGCCGCGATCCAGCGCCCGTCCGGCGACCAAGCCGGTTTCTCGACGCTGCCGCCGAGCGCGAGGGCCTCGCGGGGCTGCGCGCCATCGGCATCGACGTCGACGGTCCAGATCGATTCCTTCAGGCGGAGGTCCGCGTTGGGCCGCTGGTCGGTGACGAAGGCGACGGTCCGGCTGTCCGGCGACCAGGCCAGCCTCGAGACGCCCCAGTCGCCCGCCGTGACCTGGCGCGGCTTGGCGCCGCGCCGGGCGTCGACGACGTGGAGGTGCGACCAGCGATCGATCGTGCCTTGCTCGTCCCACTGCCAATCGATGCGGGTGATGCGGCGGGCCGTCGGGGCGTCCTCGCCGGTCGACTCCGGCCCGACGAGGAAGCGCGGCGGATCGACCTCGATGGTCACCGCCAGCCGGGCGCCGTCCGGCGACCACGCGACCTCGCCGATCGACCGATCCTTGGGCGGGCGAATGGCCCAGGGCGCGCCGCCGGCCTTGCCGTCCCGGGACAGCGGCAGCACGCGCAGCCGGGCGACGTCGTCCTGGCGGTCCTCGGTCGTGCCCTTGCGGCGCCGGCCGGGCACCGGCGCCGGCGATCGTCGGAAGGCGACGGCCGACCCGTCTGGGGCGAGGCGCGGGCCGGTGTCGCGGACCGGGCCGCTGGTCAGCTGGATCGGCGCGCCACGGCCGCCCAGGGGGATCAGCCAGAGGTGCGAGCGATAGCGATCGGCGACGACAAACCGGCGCACGACGACCGCGAACCGCCCATCGGCCGACATGTCGTGCTCGTCCAGCACGACCTGGGCACGGATGATCGACTCGGGATCGGGCGACCGCTTGCCGCCCCGTTGTCGAGGTGTCATCACGTCTCGAGTCGGTAGCCGACGCCGCGCAGGGCCACGATCTCGGGGCCGCCGGCGGCCTGGACCTTGCGACGGAGGCGGGCGACATGGGGCTTGAGCCAGAGGAGGTCCGGGTCGGCCTCGGCAGGCCAGCCCGCGCGGACGAGGCGGAGGTGGGGGACGAGGTCGCCGTTGGCGCGGACCAGGGTCTCGGCGAGGCGGTATTCGATCGGCGTGAGGTCGAGCCTGGCGTCGCCGACGCGCGCCTCGTGCCGGCCCAGGTCGAGGGTCAGCCCGCCCGCCTCGAGCGTCGACGTGGAGCCCTCGCCTTCGACGCCGCCCGGCGCCGGCCCCACCGTCCGCTCCGCGCGTCGCATCACGGCGGCGATCCGCGCCAGCAGCTCCGCACGCCCGAACGGCTTGACGAGGTAGTCGTCGGCACCGATCCCGAGCGCCCGGACCTTGGCCTCCTCTGAGCTCTCGCCCGAGACGACCACGATCGGCGCGTCGCCTTCGGCCCGGATTCGCCCGGCCACCGTGAAGCCATCGGGGCCGGGCATCGCGAGGTCGAGCAGCACGATGTCCGGCCGCTCCTCGCGGTACCGGCGCACGGCGGTCAGGCCGTCGTAGGCCGTGATGACCTGGTGGCCCTCCGTGCCGACGAGCGCGGTGATCGCCCCGACCATGGCCGGGTCGTCGTCGACGACGAGGATTCGAAGCGCGCGTGGCATGGCGACGATTCTGCCGCTCAGACGGCCGCCGCGGCCGGCAGGGCGATCACGAATCTCGCGCCGTGGCCGTCCGCCGGCTCGCACCACAGCCGTGCCCCAACCGACTCCGCGAGTCGCCGTGCCGCGTACAGCCCGATGCCGGAGCCCCGCGCCGTTCGGGTGTCGCGCCGGGCGTACGGCTCGAAGATTCGCTCGCGCCATTCCTCGGGAATGCCCGGGCCCTCATCCGCGACGCCGATGCGGACCCCGCCCTCGGCCATCTTCCAGTCGAGCGTGATCGACGTTTCCGGCGGCGCGTACTTGACCGCGTTCTCCACGAGGTGCTCGAGGATCTGGCTGAGGCGCGCGCGGTCGGTCAGCGCAAAGAGCCGGATGCCCTCCCGCAGCTCGAGCCGGTGGCGGGCGAGCAGCGGCGCCAGCTCCGCGGCCGCGTCCTTGACGACCTCGCCCACATCGATGGGCTGGAGGTCGGCAGGCTGCTCCGGGCCGACCCGCACGGAGGCGAGAATCGAGTCGACCAGCCGATCGAGGCGCTGGACCTGCTCCATCGTCGAGCGATGCCAGCCGGCGCGGCGCTCGCGGCGTTCCGGGTCCCGCGAGTCGCGGCCGTCGAGCGGCGGATCCTCGGCCAGGAGGTCGGTGTAGGCCCGGACGACCGCCAGTGGCGTGCGCAGCTCATGCGTAACCAGCGCGATCAGCTCGGCCCGCGCGTCGTCGATCTTCTTGAGCTCGTCGGCCCGCTCCTCCGCCTCGAGCTGCATCCGGCCCTTCTCGACGATGCCGGCGAGGAGGTCCGCGATCGCGCGGAGGTGCGCCACATCCGAGGGCGAGAACTCGCGACGCTCCTCGGTCTGGACGTTGAGGACCCCGACCGTTCGGTCGTTCCAGACCAGCGGCACGGACAGCATCGAGGCGATGAACCGCTTCTGGTCGATGCCGCGGACCCACAGGAATCGGTCGTCGTGGCTCACGTCCGGGATCACGAGCGGCTCTCGCGACGCGGCGACGCGCCCCGTGACGCCGCCACCGAACGGCACCTTCGCCCGCCCGATCTGGTACCGATCGAGGCCGTTCGTCGCGGCCAGGGTCAGGTTCTCGGCGTCGCGATCCAGCAGGTACAGCGACGACACGCTCGCCCGGAGGGCATCGCGCGTCTCGTCGACGACCGTCTCGAGCAGCTCCTCCCATGTGCTCGCGGTCGTGGCCATCCGTGCGACGCGATGCAGGAACTTGAGCTGGCTGAGCTGCTCCTCGGTGGCGCCGTCCAGCGGCGCCGACTTCGAGATCTCGGCGGTATTCGTCACCCCGCCACGATAGCCGAGGCCGGGAGCGCGGCCGCCGGTCCCGCCTGGCTGCCCGCGAGGCCGCGCCGCACCAGCGCATCCGCCAGCCGCTCGTAGTCGCCGAGCTCGTTGTAGCGCTGCGCGGAGACACGGAGCAGGTTGGCAGCCGGCCCCGAGCCCGGCTTGCGAGCGGCGCGGACCGGGAAGGCGACGATCGGAACCTCGATGCGCTCCTCCGCGGCGAGGGACCGTGCGACCAGGTTGGCACCGTCCTCGTCGAGGACGCCGGGCAGACGCACGGAAGCCATGGACCCGATCATCGATTCGGGCGCGATCGGCTTGAGCCCGAGCCGGTCGTTGAGGAGCGACCGCGCCGCCAGCGCGAGCGACCGATTCGCGGCCATGTGGGCCGGCCAGCCACCGGCGTCGAGGCCGCCGATCACGCGAATCGCCTCCGGCAGGACGAGGAACGCCGTCGGGTTGAGCGTGCCCTGCCAGTCGAACTCCTTCCACAGCGACGGTCGCTCCCGCTCGTCGTTGCGCCCGTGGCTCGTCACGAGCGGCAACACCCCGGCGCGGCGGTCCTCGCGCACGACCAGCATCCCGGCGGTCTTGGGCCCGCACAGCCACTTGTGGCCGTTGCCCGTCCAGTATGCGGCGCCGAGCGCCGTGACGTCGACCGGCACCATCCCGGGCGCGTGGGCCGCGTCAACGAGGGTGTCGACCCCCAGCCGGTCGAGCTCGCGGACGATCGATTCGATCGGGAAGACCAGGCCACTGGGGCTCGTGACGTGGCTCACCATCGCGACCCGCGTGCGCGGCGTGACGCCGCTGATGAACGCCTCGACGACCGCTTCGGGATGGCCGATCGGAAGAGGGATCGAGATTCGGACGACCCTGGCCTTCACGCGCTCGGCGGTCGCCTGGAGGGCATTGAGGGTCGCGTTGTACTCGTGGTCGTCGGTCAGGAGCTCATCGCCGGGGCGGAGCTTGAGCGACGCCAGCACCGTGGCGACACCGGTCGTGGCGTTCGGGACACCGACGAGGCCCTCGGGGTCGGCGTTGAGGAGCTCGGCGATCGACCGCCGGGCCGCGTCCCATCGCTCCTCGAGCTCCCGGGTCAGGAACTGGATCGGGTTCGCCTCGAGCTCGAGCAGCATCGCCCGCTGTGCCTCGAGGACTGGCCGCGGACAGGCGCCGTAGGTGCCGTGGGTCAGATAGAGGATCGACGGATCAAGGTCCCAGGGCGACGCAGGCGAGTACGAGCGCACGGTCAGGTCGCGGGAGAGGATGCCGGCTCGTGGACGAACACGCGGCGAGTCTACGTTGCACGAGCCCATCCAACGGACGCCTCCTCCCTGTTGCTCGCGGTCGCCGGCATACGGGCGCGTCAAGTGCAGACGAAAGGGCGATGGGCGAAAGGGAGGCGCGAACGCAACGAAGGCGGAGGGAGGGTAGGGACCTTGACTCCCGCCCGCGATGCCGTGGAGTGATCAGACCGGCGCGAAATGGCGGCAACGGCGGGAGTCTTTCGTTTCCCTCGGCGCTCAGCGCCGCGATCTCCTCACACGTCCCCAATCTGTGATCCGCACCGAAAATTTGCACCGCTCATAGAGCTCGGCTTTGACCGAAGAGCCGTTTTCCGCTAGAGTTATCAGCCTTCGCGGGGTGGAGCAGCGGCAGCTCGTCGGGCTCATAACCCGAAGGTCGGAGGTTCGAATCCTTCCCCCGCAACCAAACTCGCATCTACCTGAACCCCGGGTCCCGACCACCCGGGGTTCTTCTTTTTCCGCAGGGACGAGGTGACGCGATGACCGGTGATTCTCTCCTCGACGGCGTGGCGCCGGAGCTCCCCGAGGATCTCCGTGCCTTCGTCGAGTGCACGGCCGATACCGCCACGATCCGCAACGGCCCGGTCGCCTGGGTCGAGATACCCGCCAACCTCCGCGGCATGCTCGGCGGCGCCACCCGCCCTGAGCTCACCGTCACGCCCGGAGCCTCCGCGGGGACGGCGACGCTGGTCGTCAAGGCCGGTTGGGTCTCGGCGACGCTCGCGGCGGCCGTCGTTGCCGGGAAGCTGTCGGTCGATACCTCGAAGTTGCCGTTCCTCGCCCCGGGGTCGATCGCCCGCGATATCAAGCGCTTCGTCGACGAGCTCAACGGCCGGCTGGCGGCGAACGGCAAGGCGCTCGGCGAGCCGACGTTCGGGCCCGAGGGGATGACGCTGACGAAGGTGGCGCTCGAGGCCTCCGCCTAGTCCCAGCGGAACGTGCGCGAGGCCGCTGCCGCCGCGCCAAGGCTCCAGACGAGCAGCACCGTGATGGCGCTGGTCGCCGACCCGTAGGCGCCGGCGGCATCGGAGTCGAGGCCGAGCCGGAGGAGATCAGAGAGGGCCGCGGCCGGGAGGACCGCCGCGAACGGCTGCAGGAAGGCGGGCAGCCCGTCGATCGGGACGATGACGCCGCCGAGCATCAGGCATGCCAGGAAGAGGAGATTCGCCAGGGCGAGGACGGCCTCGGCGCGGAGCGCGCCCGCGAGCAGCAGCCCGAGCCCGACGAATGTCAGGGTCCCGAGCCCGAACGCGACCCCGACCAGCAGCGGCGACCAGGCCGGGCCGGGTGACCACGAGAACGCCAGCGCGGCGGCCGCGACGACGAGGACGAGCTGGATGGCCTCGAGAACGAGGACGGTGGCGACCTTCGCGGCGACGAAGCCCCAGCGCGGGATCGGGGCACCGCCAAGACGCTTGAGCACGCCGTAGTTGCGCTCGTAGGCCGTCGCGATCCCAAGGTTGACGAGGCCCGCGGCGATGATCGCGAGCGCGATCGTTCCCGCGACGATGCCGCGCTGCGTCCCGCCGCCGATGCCGCCGAGCGACGTCCCGCCGAAGAACAGCAGCACGCCCACCGGGATGACGAGCGTCACGAGGATGTTCTCCCCGCGGCGCGCGGCGAGCCGCAGCTCCAGCGCCGTGAGGGCCGCCACGGATCGGAGGGCCGGTGCCGGCCGCGCGCTCATTGGATCGCCTCGACGTCGCGATCGCCGGTGAGCTCGAGGTAGCGATCCTCGAGGGAGGTCGCGCCGGTACGGAGCTCCTCGACGAGCAGGCCCTCCCGGGAGGCCCATTGCGCCAGCTCCAGGAGGAGGTCCGCGGAGGCGCGACCCGGCTCGATGGCGAAGGACGCCGCTTCGTCCGTCCTCGACCCGGGGATCGCGACGACGCCAACCGGTGGGTGCGCTGCCGCGAGTCGAGCGCGGAGGCGGGCCAGCGATGCCTCCGACGGCGCCGCGTGGAGCCGGAAGCGGAGCTGCGACTCGCCGGCGCTGACGAGCGCAGCGGGTGAGTCCTCCGCGACGATCCGGCCGCCGTGGAGGATCGCGACGCGGTCCGCCAGCGCCTCGACGTCGGCAAGGTCGTGGGTCGTGAGCAGGATCGTCCGCCCCTCGCTCCGGAGCGACCCGATGAGCGCCCGCGTGTCCCGCCGCGCCGCCGGGTCCATCCCGGCCGTGGGCTCGTCGAGGAGCAGCACCTCGGGGTCGCCGACGAGGGCCAGGGCCAGCGACAGTCGCTGCCGCTCGCCACCCGAGAGGCGCCGCACGCGCGTGCCGGCCACAGCGCCGAGGCCCACCTGCTCGATGAGCTCCTCGGGCCGGCGACCGCCCGCGTGGAACGCCGAATACAGCCGCAGCAGGTCCCGAGGCGTCGCCCGTGGCTCGAGGCCCGCCCCGCCCTGGAGCATCAGCCCGACCCGCGCCCGCAGCGCCGCGCCCGCGCGCCGCGGGTCCTCGCCGAGCACCCGCGCCGTGCCCGCGTCCGATTCGCGATAGCCCTCGATGATCTCGACCGTCGTCGTCTTGCCGGCGCCGTTCGGCCCGAGCAGCGCGACGACCTCACCCGGCCGCACCACGAGATCGACCCCCTGGAGGATCGCGCGTCCCCCGTACGACTTCCGGAGCCCGCTGACCTCGATCACGGCGAGGCGGCGGGTGCCGGCGAGGTGCCTGGAGCCGCGATGGCCGGGAACTGCCTGTCGAACTCGGCTTGCGTCAGCTCACCCACCTGGATCGAGCGAAGGATCCCGTCGCGATCCACGAAGTACGACACCGGCCGGGCCACGACGCGGTAGGCGTTGCGAATCGCCCGGTCGGGATCGTCGACCGTCGGCCACGAGGCCCCGTAGTCCGCGACGAAAGCCCGCGCCGGGCCCGGCGGGTCGTCCATCAGGACGCCAACGATCGCGAGCCCATCCGCAGCGTGCTCGGCGAGCACCGTCTTGAACAGCGGGAACTCGTCGCGGCAGGGCAGGCAGCTGGGGCCCCAGAAGTTGATGATCACAGGCCGCCCGCGCATCGCGGTGAGCGCGAACGCCTCGCCGTCCAGGGTGGTTCCCATGATCGCCGGCACCGCGACGCCGGGACGGATGGGTGGCGGATCGGTGGCGTCGGCGCGGTCGATCGCCGTCCGGAGCTGGACCAAGGCGATCGTCGCCACCGCGGCGACGGCGAGCCCGGTGAGGATGAGCCGGCGTCGCCAGTCGAGCTGAAGCGCCGTGATCGGCCGCCTACTGGACCGTGAGGGTTCCCGTCATCTGGTCGATCGGATGGAGCGAGCAGATGAAGACGTAATCACCGGGGTCAAGGGGGTCGTACTGGTAGGCCATGGACGCGCCGCCCGGCGTGGGCGGAACGGTCTTGATCGGCGTCCCGTCGGCCGCGCGGATCTCGACGTCATGTGGCGTGTTGGCGCTGTCGTTGTTCGTCAGGAAGATCGTGAACGCCTGGCCCGCTGGCGTCTCCAGGGTTTTCTGGTCGAAGGCCAGGCCGACCGCGGTGAGTGGGATCGAGCCGGGCGGCGCACCGCCGCCACCACCGCCCGATGGCGCGGGCGAGGCCGTGCCGCCCCCACCGTCGGCCGTGGCCGGGGTGGTTGGGGGGAAGATCCCGACCTGCCACATCGCGACGAGCGCGAAGAGGATCGCGAAGACCTGGAGCGTCCGCACCGGGAGCCGGCGCGGCGGGATGTTCTCGAGGTGCCCGGTTCGGTCGGCCTCCTCGACCTTCTTGTACTCGGCCGTGAAGTCGACCAGCCAGCCCAGCAGCGCCCAGACGAGGAAGACGATCGACAGGACCAGCACCCAGCCGCCCATCACGAGGCCGGCGAACAACGCCGCCGTGCCCAGGGCGCCGAGGAACGGCCGGATCGATGGGCCCGGCATGTGCACGCCCGGCGGCGGGCCGTCGTGGACGACGGCCGGCAGCAGCTGCGGCGGCTCGTTCTGGTCGTAGTCGCGAATGCCCTCGCGGAGCCAGAAGAGCAGCGTCACGACCATGAGGGTCGCGCCGAGCAACAGCGCCAGGCCGCCGAAGACGAGGCCGAGGAACAGGCCCAGCGAGCCAAGCGCCGCGAGGATCGGCGACATCGAGCCGCCGGGCATGTGAACGCTCGGCGGGGTCAGCGGCTGGATCCGCGCCGGCGCCCGCCGGGTCGGCCCTAGCGTCGCGAACTTGCGAACGGTCAGCGCGAGCCAGGCGACGAACAGCAGGCCCAGGAAGATCGGGAACAGGTCAACCAGCGCGCGCCAGTCGGGCAGGACGAACTGGGAGACGACGTCGAGGAGGGTCTCGACCAGGTCCTTCGCCGGTGCGGCCGGGCTTTCGGTAGGCACAGGTGCGCCGGCGCGCTACTCGCCGTGCCCGGTATGCAGGACCAGGAACATCAGCCCGAGCGCCGCGCCGAGGGCGATGAGCATCGTCACCCCGGCCCACTCGACGCGGTAGCCGAAGACGGGCGCGAGCGCGCCGTACGCGATGCCGGTCACCACGCAGGCGATGGCGATGAACAGGGCGTTTCGATGCTGAGTGAGCACGGCCCGTCTCCTACAGCAGGTAGAGGATCGAGAAGAGCAGGATCCAGACCACGTCGACAAAGTGCCAGTACAGCGATACGGCCTCGACGGCGTCGTGGTGCTTCCCGGAGAACTGGCCGGCCATCCCGCGGTAGAGGATCACGCCGAGCATCAGGACCCCACCGAAGACATGGGCTCCGTGGAATCCCGTGAGCGTGTAGTAGGTCGTTCCGAACGGGCCCGAGCCCAGGGTCATGCCCTCGCCGTAGAGGACGCCGTAGTCGTACACCTGCAGGATCAGGAAGATGATCCCGAGGACGAACGTGACCCCGATGTTCCGGAGGTAGCCCTTGCGGTCGCCCTTCCGGATCGACCAGACCGCGAACTGGCAGGTGAAGGAGCTGAGCACCAGGATGATGGTCGCCGGGAGGATCAGCGAAAGCGGGTCGAGGATGTGATCGAAGGCCGCGGGCGGCCACGGCTGGTTCCCAGCGTGGAAGCGGGTCGCGAAGTAGGCCGCGAAGAGGCCCGAGAAGAACATCACCTCGGACGTGATGAACAGGATCATCCCCAGGATGACGTTGCTCACCCCGCGCCCGGCATGCACGCCGGCGGCCGGATCGTGACCGGCGCCGTGGGGCTGCAGCGCCGTCGTCTCGGCGGTCATGCGGTCGGGCCCGAGACGGACCGGTGCTCTTCGTCGCCCGCCGCGAGGGACGGCGGGATCGGTGCCGTGGCGTGCGCGTCAACGAGTCCGTGGCGGGCGTCGAACAGCGGCCGCTCCGAGCGGATCTCCGGCAGCCGGTCGAAGTTGTAGGGCGGCGGCGGCGACGAGGTCGCCCACTCCAGCGTGTTCGCCTCCCACGGGTCGTCGCCCGCGACCTTGCCGTTCCGGAGCGAGATGAAGACGTTCCACAGGAACGGCAGCATCGAGACGCCGATCATGAAGCCGCCGATCGTCGCGGCCATGTTCCAGTCGTTCCAGCCCGCATCGGAGGCGTAGTCCGCGATCCGCCTGGGCATGCCCTTGATCCCGAGCATGTGCATCGGGAAGAACGTCAGGTTGAACCCGACGAACATCAGGACGAACTGGATCTTGCCGAGGCCCTCGTCGAGCATCCGCCCGGTCATCTTCGGGAACCAGTAGTAGATCCCGGCGAAGACACCGAAGACCGAGCCGCCGAAGAGGACGTAATGGAGATGGGCGACGACCCAGTACGTGTCATGGAGCGCGAAGTCCACCGGGACGGCCGCGCTGAAGGCGCCGTTGATCCCGCCGATGAGGAACATCGTCAGGAAGCCGATCGCGAAGATGAGCGGGGTACTGAAGGTCAGCTGGCCCCGGAACATCGTGAAGACCCAGTTGAACATCTTCACGCCCGTCGGGACCGCGATGAAGAACGTCATCAGCGCGAAGAACGGCAGGAAGACCGCGCCGGTCGTGAACATGTGGTGGGCCCACACGGAAAAGCCGAGGGCGCCGATGCCGGCGGTCGCGAAGATGAAGGCCTTGTAGCCGAACAGCGGCTTCCGGCTGAAGACCGGCAGGACCTCGCTGATCACGCCCATCGCCGGCAGGACCATGACGTAGACGGCCGGGTGGGAGTAGAACCAGAAGACGTTCTGGTAGAGGACGGCCTGGCCCTGGGGCGGCAGGAAGAACGTCCCGCCGTAGTTGCGGTCGATGAAGAGCATCACGAGGGCGCTCGTGATGACCGGCGTGGCCATGACCACCAGGACGCTCGTGACGAGGACCGTCCAGACCATGATCGGCATCCGGAAGAGCGTCATCCCGGGGGCGCGCATCTTGAAGATCGTGACCAGGAAGTTGATGCCGCCGAGGATCGAGCTCGTGCCGATCAGGATAAGCGACACGATCCAGAGGTCCTGGCCCGCTCCCGGTGAGGCATTCTGGGTCGCCTCGGTGAGCGGCGGGTAGCTCGTCCAGCCCGCGGCGGCCGCGCCACCGGGGACGAAGAAGCCCATGAGCAGCAGGATCGCGCCGAGGGGCAGCATCCAGAACGACAGGGCGTTGATCCGGGGGAAGGCCATGTCCGGCGCGCCGATCATCAGCGGCACCGCGTAGTTCCCGAGGCCGGCCAGCATCGGGATGATGAACAGGAAGATCATCACCGTGGCGTGGATCGAGAACGCCTCGTTGTAGGCGCCTTCGTTGCCGGCGAACAGCTGGAGCCCGGGCTGGGCGAGCTCGGTCCGGACGACCAGCGCCAGCACGCCGCCGATGAAGAACATCAGGAACGAGTTGATGACGTAGAGGATCCCGATCTTCTTGTGATCGGTCGTCGTCAGCCACTCGTAGAGGCGGCCCCGATACGCGGGGACGGCGGCTGGGTTCAGCGCGTGCGTCGCCATGCTCGCTGGTTCCTCAATTCACCGTGATCGTGCCGGTCATCGACGGAACGCCGACGTGGACCGAGCAGAAGAACTGGTAGGTGCCGGCCGCAAGGGGCTCGTACTGGTAGTTCGCCGTCTTCCCGCCGGGGATCGGCTCCTGGTCCGCGATGACCGAGGTGCCATCCGGGCCGTGGATGTCGATGTCGTGGGTGATCGACGGAATGTCCTCGTTCTTGAAGGCGATCACGAACGGCTCGTTCGCCGCGACCTCGAGCTGCCGCTCGACGAAGCCGTCCGGGGCGATGTTCTTGGCCACGACGTCGATCACGGGCGCGCCCGACGGCGGTGGCGGCGGCGTCGCGTTGGCGGCCTCGACCAGGGCCGCCAGCCAGGCATCGTAGTCGGCGCGGGTCATCGCCTGGACGTCGAACAGCATGATCCGGTGGCCGGCGCCACAGAGCTCGGCGCACTGGCCATGGAAGACCTGGCCGGCCTCCTCCGGATTGACCGTGAACTCGAAGTGGTTGACCTGGCCGGGAACGACGTCGCGCTTGAACAGGAAGCGCGGGACGTACCAGGCGTGGATCACGTCATGGCTCTCGAGGGTCACGTAGACCTTCTCACCGACCGGCACCGCCATGCCGCCGCCCTCGCCAACGGCCCGGCTCTGGGTGGCGAGCACCTGGCCGTCCTTGTCGATGTACTGGAACTGCCACTGGAACTGGCCGGCGACGGCGTTGATCCGGACCGCCGGATCGGCGCTCACGGCGTCGACGTGGCCGAGCGTGTTCCAGGAGATCGCGAAGAGGTAGACCACGATGATGGTGGGAATGAGCGTCCAGAGCGCCTCGACGAGGTTGTTGCCGTGGGTCTGGGGCGGGAGGTCGACGTCCTCGGGCCGTCGCCGATAGCGGAGGATGCTCCAGAGGATCAGCCCCTCGACCGCCAGGAAGATGACGACCGCGAGCGCGAAGACGATGTCGTAGAGCGCGCTGATCTCCCGCGCCTGGGTCGTGGCCGGCGGGGGCGGGTAGAGCGCGTTGCCAGCCGGGCTCAAGAGGATCAGCCCGGTGATGGCGATCAGGAGGACGACGGCACCACCGGCGACGATCGCGCTGGAGGCGGGGCGCTTCCTCGGACTGGTCGACATGACTCCTCGGGTGCGTCGGCTGGACCGTGGCCCGGCGCCTGGGATGGGGTCCGCCGGGGGTGGGCACGCGAACGGCCGACCCGATCGGCCAGCCGACGGCCATCATAGCGCGAGGTCCCTCGTGCGCGCCGTGCGACCATGGCGTGGTGCCCCGGCTCCGGTCCGTCCTCGCGTTGCTCCTTGGGGGCGCATTCCTGACCTTCCCCTCCCTGGTGGCGGCGCACGGCCCCGTCCCCGCCGATCCGCCGACGCTGGCGAACCTGCTGCTGGGGTGGAAGTTCGATCCGATCGTGGCCTCGGGGCTCGTGGTGGCTGGGGTCGCGTGGGTGCTGCTGGTGGCCCGCGTCGGCCGGATGCATCCGGGCCACCCGGTGCCGATGCTTCGAACCGCCGCATTCCTCGGCGGTCTCGGGGCGATCGCGTTCGCGCTCCTCTCCGGGATCGAGCGCTACGACACCACGCTGTTCTCGGTCCACATGGTCCAGCACCTGCTCCTGTTGCTGGTGGCGGCTCCGCTGATCGCCCTCGCGGCCCCGGTCACGCAGCTGCTCCGGGCAGCCTCGCCGGCCTGGCGGCGGCGGATCGTGGGCCTGCTCCATTCCGGCCCGATCGCGGCGCTCGGGCATCCGGTCGTGGCGTGGGTGACGTTCACGCTGGTCATGTGGGTGAGCCACTTCTCGCCCCTGTTCGACGTCGCGCTCGAGAACCAGCTCGTCCACGAGACCGAGCACCTGGCGTTCCTCGGCGCCGGCCTGCTGTTCTGGTGGCCGGTGGTCGCGGCGGATCCGGCCCGGCGCCGGCTGAGCTATCCGGTGCGGGCCCTGTACCTGCTGCTGCAGATGCCGCCCAGCTCGTTCCTCGGGATGCTCATCACGTTCGCGAACGCGCCGCTGTACTCGCACTACGCGACGCTCGGGGCGCCGTACGGGATCGACGCGCTGGCCGATCAGCAGGTCGCCGGCGGGGTCATGTGGCTCGCGGGGGACGTGGTCTTCATCGCGGCGATCCTCGTCATCGTCGCGGCCTGGATGCGGCACGAGGAGCGCGATACCAGCGCCGCGGAGCGTCGGGTCGATTCGCAGCGAGCGGCCCTTCGAGAGCGTGCGGATCGCCTCGAGCGCGGGCGGGTCACGCCGACGCCGACGCCGACCTCGACGCCCGCCGCGACTCAGGCCGGGAGCGGCGACTCCAGCAACGCGAGGTAACGCTCCGGGTCGACGTTGCCACCGCTGACCACAGCGACCACGGCTCCCTGGAGGGTTGGGGGGCCGGGCGCGCGGGGCCGGCGCCGCCCCGCCCCCCGCCCGCGGGCCCCCCCCCGCGCCCCCCCCCCGCGG
>JBKKDM010000097.1:0-4819 GCA_046707905.1 Candidatus Limnocylindrales bacterium | reverse complement strand
GTGCCCGTCTCGGTCCTCGATGAAGCGTCGCTCGAAGCGTTCCGCGAGGCGGTCTGGGGGCTGACCGGCCTGATCCGGGTGTTCCTTCGCTCGAACGGCGTCACCGAGCCCGAGCCAGCAGCGCTCGAGCCTGGGTCGACCGTGATCGACGTGGCGGATTCGGTCCACCACGAACTCGCGGAGACCTTCGTGGGGGCCCGGATCTGGGGCCCGTCGGCGCGGTTCGACGGTCAGAAGGTCGGGCGGGAGCACCTCGTGCAGGACGGCGACACCGTCGAGATCCTGAAGCCGATGTAGCCGCGGGCCCCCGGGCACGGGCTCGCAGTGAACGCCTGTTCTGTGGTACGGTTCGAATCTAGATGCGGTATGGGCGCTCCGGTCAGCGCCCGGTGGAACACACCACCCTCATTTCGAGCCCAACATCTCGAGCGCCCTGACCGGTCCTCGCTGCAGATAGCAGCGGGTGGGCCGTCGACCAGGAGCAGCTACTTCATGTCATTCGAAAGCCTTGGGCTGACGCCCGAGCTCCTTCGTGCCGTTGCGGCCGAGGGCTACACAGAGCCGACGCCCGTCCAGGCCCAGGCCATCCCCCACGTGCTGGCGCGACGCGACGTCCTCGCCGGGGCCCAGACCGGCACCGGCAAGACGGCGGCGTTCGTGCTGCCGATCCTCCAGCTCCTCAACGCCACGCGCCCCACGGCGCGCCATCCCATCGGCCCACGGCCGAAGGGCGCCACGGGGCTGCCGATCCGCTGCCTCGTCCTGACGCCGACGCGCGAGCTGGCCCTCCAGGTCGACGAGTTCGTCAAGACCTACGGCAAGGAGAAGCCGATCCGCTCGACGGTGGTGTACGGCGGGGTCGGCTACGACGCCCAGATCAAGGGGATCCAAGGTGGACCGGAGATCGTCGTGGCGACGCCGGGCCGGCTGCTGGACGTCGCCGAGCAGGGCAAGATCGACCTTCGATCGGTCGAGATCCTCGTCCTCGACGAGGCCGACCGGATGCTCGACATGGGCTTCATCCGCGACATCCGCAAGATCCTCGCGCTCATGCCGCCGCGACGTCAGAACCTGCTGTTCTCGGCGACCTTCGCCGCGGACGTGAAGGCGCTCGCACAGACGCTGCTGCACGATCCCGCCGAGGTCCAGGTGACGCGGCGGAACTCGGCGATCGACCTCGTTCGTCAGGTCGTCTTCCCGGTCGACAAGCACCGCAAGCGCGAGCTGCTGACACACCTCATCAAGACGGGCCGGATCGAGCAGGCCCTCATCTTCGTGCGCACCAAGCACGGCGCCCAGCGCCTCGCCGACCAGCTGGAGCGCGATGGCATCGCCGCCGCGGCCATCCATGGCGATCGCACCCAGGGCCAGCGCATCCGGGCGCTCGACGACTTCAAGGACGGCAAGGTGGCGTTCCTCGTCGCCACCGAGGTCGCCGCGCGCGGCCTCGACATCGACGGCCTGCCGCACGTCGTCAACTTCGAGCTGCCGACCGTGACCGAGGACTACATCCACCGGATCGGCCGCACCGGCCGGGCCGGCATGGAGGGCGATGCGATCTCGCTCGTCTGCCTCGAAGAGCT
This sequence comes from Candidatus Limnocylindrales bacterium, assembly GCA_046707905.1. Taxonomy (GTDB): domain Bacteria; phylum Chloroflexota; class Limnocylindria; order Limnocylindrales; family CSP1-4; genus UBA5189. Next base: position 3,236 of record JBKKDM010000097.1, on the reverse strand, counting down.
CGACCAGCTGAACGACATCGAGTCGATGCTGCGCAAGCAGATCAGCGACGAGATCGTTCCGGGCTTCGAGCTCGGCCGCGTCGCACCGCCTGCGTACGACCGGGACTCGAGCGGGTACGGCGCCGGTCGTGGTCGCTCCGGGCCTGCACGATCTCGCGACGGCCGGGGCGGCGATCGCAGCCGCGGCGGTTCTCGGTCGGGGGCGTCCTACGGTGGCTCGCGCGCCGGCGCTCCGCAGGCGGGCGCCGCACGAACGCCACATCGCTCGCGTTCCACGACGCCTCGCACAGACGCCCCGAGGCCCGCACGCACCAACGGCCAGCCCACCGGCCATCAGGGCGGCGGCTCCTTCGCGGTTATGCCGGGCGAGCGCCTCGCGCGCCACGACTCCGCAAGCTAAGCGCGCCGGTTCACCGCCTCTGGCCCACGCCTGGGCGAACGGTCAGGCAGGTTCCGCCGCCGGCGTTTCGGGACCCGCGGCCTGCAGGTCGACGGCTCGCACGCGACGCGTCCGACCGGCATCCGTGCGCACGACGGCCGCCGGGATGACCCCGCTGACGAGGGATTCGACCGTCGCCAGCTCGCCGGCATAGAGGCCGCTCAGGATCCGGACCCGGCCGCCCTGGCGGACGCTCGTCTTGCCCGCGATCGCATCGAGGTTGATCGAGACGGTTCGCGCGGCGGCGATCGCCGCTCGCTCTTCGCTCGCTGGGGACGGTGGCGGCTTGGGTGTGAAGACCTTCTTTCGACGCATCGACTACCGCCGCCGGCGCGGCCGCTCGTCGGCCTTTGGCGGCTTGGGCTCGTGGCCCGGTCGAGGCGGTCGGGGCTGGGTGCCCGGGGCCATGTCCGGCTGGGGCGGCAGCGGGCCGCGCTCCTTCGCCGACTTCACCTGAGCGTTGAAGGCGGCCGCGACGTCAGACGGGATGGTGCCGCGCCAGGCGCGCTCGACCTCCTGCATCCGCTCGCTCTCGGCCACTCGCCGGGCCTTCTCGAATCGTGATCGCTTTGGCAAGTCATCCTCACGTATGGGGTGTCAGAAGGGAGGTCCCCGCGTCCTGCAAGCCTAGCGGGATCGAGCCGCGGAGGAAACCACGACGCTCCAGCGGCGATCAGGTCGCCACGGGCAGGCGCTCGCCGGCCTCGATGCGGACCGGCAATCGGTTCTCCGGTGGCGTCAGCGGGCACGAGAAGCGGGGGTCGTAGACGCAGGACGGGTGATAGGCCAGGTTGAAGTCCAGGACGTACGTTCCGTCGCGCTTGTCGGGGTCGAGATCGAGGTAGCGACCGGCGCCGTACGACTCCTGGCCGCTCGTCCCGTCGAGGAAGGGCACGAACACCGAATCCGACGCGCCCGCGGCGAATCGATAGCCGGTCAGTCGCAGCGATTCCCCGCCGAGCTCGAATCGGAACGTCCCGGCGCGCTCGGCGTCGCGCACCTGGCCGTCCGACGTCGGGATCTGGAACGATGTCGGCTCGTCGCCCACGTAGGGCTCGAGTGTCAGGCCCTCGACCCGGAGGGCGTCGTCGACCGGGAAGTAGGGGAGGCCGGTGAAGTCGTCGCGCTGGTCGTGCGGGATCGGACTGTCGTGGGCGTCGCGGAAATAGTCGTCCTTGTCCGCGCGGAAGAGCTCGACCGCCGTCGGGTAGTCCACGTGCGCATGGGCGGCATGGTCGTCGTCGCCGTGTGCGCCGTGGTCGTGGCCGGCGTGATCCCCGTGATCGTGGCCGCCATCGTCCCCGTGGTCATGCTCGGCGTGGCCGTGCTCGTCGGCTTTGTGGTCGTGTTCCAGGGTCATCGTGCGGTGGTCGCTCCAGGTCCGTGGTCGCCCAAGCCTAGACCGGGCCTTGCGGGCGTGCCCCGAACGGCTCCGAGAAGCTGGGCTCAGGTCGCCGGGAACGCCCGCTGGCAGCCGACGCAGTAGGTCCGACCACCGAAGCGCGCTTCGTGGTTCCGGCAGTAGACCTTGACGGTCCACGAGACCGCGGCGCCGCAGCGCGCGCAGCTTCGACCCGGGCGCGAATCGGCCGGCAGGCCCTCCGCGCGCATCGGCGCGCCCGAGCCGGGGTCCTGGCGTTCGCGGGACTGTGCGGCGTCGCTCATCGCACGGGATCAATACGCCCGTGGGCGCTCGGCCAGATCAGGGGGCGCGCGACCGACAGGCGCTGCATGGATCTCCTCTCGGAACCCATGAGTCTTCAGCGACCGGACGTGTGACCGCCCGACGCCGGGCCGACGCGCCGGCCCGATGCGCCCCGAAGCTGCTCCCTACGAGCCCGCGATGCCCTTCACGGTCTGCGTCAGCTTGGCGTCGTCGACGCGCATCACGTAGCAGGTGAACGTTCGATCGCCGTCGTCCCAGGATTCGCGATCCGGGTAGAAATAGCCGAGGTCGTACTCGGTGGCTGTCTCGAAGGGCTCACCGACGTACGTCGCGAAGACCGGCACGCAGGTCTCGTCGATGAAGCTGTCGATCGAGAGCTGGATCGGGAAGGCGTCGCCGCCGGTGTACTCGGCCACGTGGATGACCTCGGCGTCATGGGCCTCGGTGCACTCGTGCTTCACGACTGTCGTGATGCCCGTGGCGCTGGCCGGCTCGTCGAAGCACTGGCCGATGGCGAGATCGTTCGCGCTCTGGTTTTGGCTGATGAAGAACGCCAGGACGGCGACGATGACGGCGATGACCCCGAACGTGATGTACGTCCGCATCTTGCTCGGCGGGTTCGCCGGCGGCGGGGCGGTCGGCGGGGTCGGCGCAGGGGGCGGCTGCTGTTCGCTCATGGCACCGCAAGCCTAACGGCCAGCCGGGTCGCTCGCCGCCCCGGTCCACGCATAGCGCACGTCTGGCTGCCGCTCCTGGTTGCCGGTCCCGTCTGTCACTTCAACAGCCACGAAGCCGTGGCGCTCGTAGAAGCCACGGGCGCGGTCGTTGACCTGGAACGTCCAGAGCTGGAGGCCGTCCGGCTGGGACGTCTTCGCGACCTCGACGAGGCGGCTCCCGATCCCGCGCCGCAGCAGGTCGGGCGCGACATAGAGCTGCTCGATCCACCCCGGCGCCAGGGCGAGCAGGGCGATGACGCGATCGCCGTCGACCGCGACCCAGGTCTCGTGTTCCGAGATCAGCTGGTCGCGGATCCATCCACGGACCTCGTCATCGGGGTGGGCGAGCGGGAACGAATACGTGGCGTGGAACGAGTCGAGGAAGACGGCGGCAACGGCGGCGGCATCGTCCGGG
>JBKKDM010000096.1:0-34025 GCA_046707905.1 Candidatus Limnocylindrales bacterium | reverse complement strand
GTCTGCCACCAGGCGCCCGTCCGTGCGGCGAGAGCGGCGGACTCCCGGAGCATCTCCTCGGTGCACGAGACCGCGAAACGTGGGGTGACCGCGTACCCGAGCCGGCCGTCGTCCGCGCCGTGCCACGTCTCGATCAGCTCGGCTGATTCGCGAACCGAGCGCTCCAGGATCGTCGTCGGGTCGATCGTCTCGTCGTAGGTGATGCGATCCATCATCACCTTGCCCAGGATCGCCCGGATGCCGTGCTCCTCCGCCGCCCGGAAGGCGCCGTCCATCGAGGCCTTGTAGACGGCGCCATAGGCCAGGAGCGTCGTCGTCCCGGCGGCCGCGAAGGTCCGGAACGCCGCGGGCGCGAGGCGGGCGGCGTCCGCCTCCTGATCGAACCGGCGCTCCAACGGGAAGATGTAGCGGTCGAGCCAGGTGAGGAGATCGAGGCCGGCCCCGAGGCCCGCATTCGGCAGCTGCGGCAGGTGGGCGTGCAGGTCGACCATGCCGGGCAGGAGCACGAAGGGCCGGAGGTCGACCGGCTCGTCGGCGTCTGTGTCGTCGTCGGTTCGGACGCCGTCGATCCGAGCCTCGTCGGGCAACCGCCCAACCCATTCCGAGGCCGACCCGACCCAGGCGATGGAGCCGCCGGCGTCGACGATCACGATGCCGTCGGGGAAGTCCGCCGTGCCGCCGCCGGCGAGCGGCGTCAGGACCCGGGCGCGCAGCGCGAACGGCGGTCGATCCGGGAGGCGCATCGGGCCGGGATGCTAGCACCGGGTCCGGGCCGCCTCGCATCGTGGGCACCGCGTCGGTGCCGATGCCCTGCGAAGATGACGCCGATGACGACCGACGAGCGCGACTACGAGCTCCTGATCACCGGCGGGACCGTCGTCGACGGGACGGGTGCTGCGAGATTCGACGCGGCCGTGGGCGTCACCCGGCGCTGGGGCGGCGCGAGCGCGACCCTCGTCGTCCTCCGGGACGCGGCCGCGATCGAGGACGCGATCGGGCGCGCGGGGCGGCTCATCGACGCGAAGGGCAAGGTCGTCGCGCCTGGCTTCATCGACCTCCACAGCCATTCCGGCCTGGTCCTCCTCTCCAACCCGCAGCACGAGGCCAAGGTCACGCAGGGCGTCACCACCGAGGTCATCGGGGTCGACGGCCTGTCGTATGCGCCGATCCGGCTCGCCGCCCACATGCGCGAGCTGGTCGAGATGAACGCGGGCCTGGACGGGAGCCCCGAGATCGAGTTCGACTGGGCGTCCGTCGAGCAGTACCTGGAGCGGTTCGACGCCGGGGTCGGCGTCAACGTCGCGTTCCTCGTCGGGAACTCGGCGCTGCGGCTCGCCACGACGGGCTGGGCGAACGTCGAGCCCAAGCCGGCCCAGGTCGCGGAGATGCGCTCGATGCTCCGCGAGGCCATGGAGGAGGGCGCGTACGGCATCTCGTCCGGGCTCGACTACCCGCCTGGCTCCTACGCGTCGACGGGGGAGCTGGCGGAGCTCGCCGCCGAGTCCGCGCGCCTCCACGGCATCTACCACTCCCACGTGCGCTACACGCTCGGGGACCGGTTCCTCGACCCGTTCCGCGAGGCGATCGACATCGGGCGGCGCGGCGGCTCGCCATCCCACATCACCCACTTCTACCACCGGGCCACGTTCCCCGGCACGCCGGAGCAGATGCTCCAGCTCGTCGATGACGCGCGGGCCGAGGGCCTCGACGTGACGTTCGACGCCTACCCGTACGAGTGGGCCTCGACCCGCCTCCTGATCACGATCCCGCCGTGGGTCCAGGAGGGTGGGCCGGCGGCGACGAAGGAGCGGCTCGCGGATAAGGCCGTCCGCGCGAAGGTCCGCGACGAGCTCGAGGCCCGCGGTGTCCTGTACGCGGGCGCCGGTGGAATCGCCGACATCCGCCTCGGCGCGTTCAAGAATCCCGAGAACCGCCACTGCGAGGGCCGCACCCTCGGCGCGATCTGCGCGGAGGAGGGCACGGACCTCGTCGACCGGCTGTGCGACCTCCTGCTCGAGGAGGATCTCCGCCTGAACCAGGTCACGCCCGGGCCCCACACCGACGGCATCCGGCGCTTCTACCAACACCCCTGGGCGATGGTCGGCACGGACTCGACGTTCGTGGGCTGGAAGCCGTCGCCGCGGTCGTATGGGTCATACCCGCGGATCCTCGGCCAGTTCGTCCGGGACGAGGCGGTCCTGACCCTCGAGGGCGCCGTCGCGAAGATGACCTCGATGCCCGCGGACCGCCTGGGGCTCAAGGGCCGCGGCCGGATCGCCGACGGCGCGATCGCCGACCTCGTGGTCTTCGACCCCGCCAACGTCCGCTCGAACGCGACCTACGACGAGCCCCGCAACGCCCCCGACGGCATCGAGCACGTCCTCGTCGATGGGCGCTTCGTGATGGAGAACGGGCGGCCCACGGGCGCGACGCCCGGGCGCGCCCTCCGCCGCGGCCGGGACTGACGCCCGGGTGCGCAACGTTCCACCTCGGACCGACCTGTCCGACGTCGGGCTCATCGAGTCGATCGAGGCCGATCAGCTGGTCAACCGGATCCTGGATCCCGAGATCCCGGTCGAGGCGCACCTCGAAGCGGATGTCTCGTGGGGCGTTGCGCCGGTCGCGGACACGTTCCGGAACGTCGTGCTCGCGGCGCGATTCGCCGAGGCGGACGCGGACCGACGGATCGGCGAGATCGTCCAGGCCTACCGGGGAGCCGGCTCCGGGTTCGTGTGGTGGGTCGCCCCCTTCGATACCCCTGTCGATCTCGGCGCGCGCCTGGCGCGGGCGGGACTCAGCCTCGAAGGCACCGCCCCGGCGATGGCGGCGGATCTCGCGGACGTGCCACTCGACGAGCCACCGCCATCCGACCTCGAGGTCGTTGCGGTGACCGACGAGGCGACGCTCGAGGAGTTCCTGACCGTCATCGTCGCCGACTGGCTGGAGTGGACCGCGGGCGAGTACACGCCCGTCCAGCTGGAGGCCCTCGAGGCCTGGAGGCGCGAGATCCCACCGCGCTTCGCCCGGGAGCCCGCTCCGCTTCGATGGATCGGGCGCGTCGAGGGGGCGGTGGTGGCCACGGCCCGCGTCTCCGTCGGCGCGGGCGTGTCGGGCCTGTACGCCATCTCGACGCTCACGGCCTTCCGCGGCCGCGGCTACGGCCGCGCGTTGACGATCGCCGCGCTGCGCGCGGGCGCGTCGCTCGGTCACCGGATCGGGGTGCTCCAGTCGAGCGAGCACGGGTACGGCGTGTACCGGCGCCTCGGCTTTCGCGAGCTCTTCACGTACGATGTCTGGGTGCACCCAGGCCCTGAGGGCTGAGCGCCGCAGAATGACGCGGGTTCCATCGGCGCCCGCGGCTGGTAGTCTCGCCGCAGCGACCCAGACCTCGACGGAGGACCTCCGCGGGATGCCCACTCGCACGCTGACGCCGGGCACCGACGTGCTCGAGCGCGCCCTGATCGTCGATCCGGGCCAGCGCGTGCCGGGCCGGGCCTCCGGCTTCCCGCTGCGGCGCGAGGGCCCCGAGAAGCTCACCGGCGCTGCGAAGTACACCGACGACCTCGTCTTCCCGGGCGCGTGGTTCGGGACGACGATCCGCTCGACGGAGGCGCGGGCGAAGCTGGTCGCCATCGAGCTCGATCCCGACATGGACTGGTCGAAGGTTGTCGTGGCGACGGCCGATGACATCCCCGGCGAGAACATCGTCAGCTCGATCAAGGATGACCAGCCGGTGCTGGTGCCGGTCGGGGGCGAGATTCGGCACGTCGCCGAGCCCGTGGCGCTGCTGGCCGCCGCGGATCGCGAGACGCTCCGACACCTGAAGTCCCGGATCAAGCTGGTCACGGAGCCGCTGGAGCCGGTCTTCGATCCCGAGCGCAGCGACCACGTCTTCGCGCAATACGACGTCAAGGAGGGCGATCTCGCCCTGGGGTTTGCAGGCGCGGACGTGATCGTCGAGGGCGAGTACCGCGTCGGGCACCAGGAGCAGCTGTACATCGAGAACAACGCGATGATCGCCGTGCCCGGCGAGGACGGCGGGATCGTGATCCACGGCTCGATGCAGTGCCCCTACTACGTCCACAAGGCCCTCAAGCGAGCGCTGAAGATGACCTCCGTCCAGGCGCGGGTCATCCAGGAGGAGACCGGCGGCGGGTTCGGGGGCAAGGAGGAGTTTCCCTCGGTGCTCGCGTTGCATGCGTCGCTGCTGGCGCTGAAGGCGAAGCGCCCGATCCGCATGATCTACGAGCGCCACGAGGACATCGTCGCGACGACGAAGCGCCACCCGGCGGTGGTGCGCCACAAGACCGGGTTCACGAACGATGGCGTGCTGGTCGCCCAGGACATCGACGTCGTGATGGACGGCGGCGCGTACTGCACGCTCACGCCTGTCGTTCTGTCCCGCGGCCTGCTCCACGCCGGCGGGCCCTATCGCTGCCCGAACGTTCGCCTCCTCGGCCGTGCGACCCGGACGAACACCGCGCCCAATGGCGCCTTCCGCGGCTTCGGCGCGCCCCAGACCGAGTTCGCGGCCGAGATGCAGATGAACCGGGCCGCGGAGCTCCTCGGGATCAGCCCCGCCGAGATCCGCCGTCGGAATGTCTACGTACAGGGCGACACGACCCCCACGGGCCAGGTGGTCCGCGAGAGCATCGCGGGGGAGGAGGTCCTGGAGCTGGCACTGGGCGCGAGTCACTTCGAGCGGGTCCGGGAGCGCACTGGGCGCGATGCCACGGAGCGTCGCGGCTCGGGGGCGATCCCCGCAGGCCGCCTGCGGACGGGTGACCAGCGCCGTGCAACGGGCATCGGCCTCGCACTGGCGTGGCACGGCGCCGGCTTCACCGGAGCAGGCGAGGTGCACCTGGCGTCGGTCGCGTCCGTTGAGCTGACCGCGGATGGACGCTTGCGTGTCCTCACCGCGAACACCGAAATGGGGCAGGGCACCAAGACGGTCTTCCCGCAGATGGTCGCGTCGGAGCTCGGGGTGCCCGTGGACTGGGTCGAGTACGCCCCGCAGGACACGGCCGAGGTCCCAGATTCGGGGCCTACTGTCGCGAGCCGCACGGTCATGGTCGTGGGTGGTCTCGTGATCCTGGCCGCGCGCAAGCTGAAGGCAGAGGTCGAGGCGCGGAGCAATGGGGTGCCGTTCCATGAGGCTTTCCGCGAGGACGCCTCGCAGCACGGCGCCCTTCGGATCGACCAGCACTTCGAGCCATATCCCGGCGTGAACTTCGACGAGGAGCTCTACCGCGGCGACGCCTATCCCGCCTTCGGCTGGGCCGCCGCGGTCGCCACGGTCGAAGTCGACCTCGACACGCTCGAGGTCCAGGTCCTCGACGTCATCGCGGTCGACGACGTCGGCAAGGTCATCCACCCGATCCTCTGCGAGGGCCAGGTAGAGGGCGGCACCCTCCAGGCGGTCGGCTACGCCACGATCGAGGAGATGAAGCTCGACAAGGGCCGCTACCTCAACGACCGGCTCGCGACGTACCTCATTCCCACCGCGCTCGACGCGCCGCACATCCGCACGATCCTCGTGGAGGCGCCGTACTCCGGCTCGCCCCACGGCGCGAAGGGGGTCGGGGAGCTGCCGATGGACGTGGGCGCCCCCGCCGTCGTCGCCGCGATCCACGATGCGACGGGGGTCTGGATCCACGAGCTGCCCGCGACGCCGGAGCGGATCCTCGAGGCGCTCCACGGGACCGAGACGGGCGGCACGGCGGTCGGGCCGGGGCGGGCCGCGGCGTGACGAGGAGGGCCGCAACGTGAGCGAGGCGATCGCGTGACCGCGTACCGCTTCCTGGTCAACGGCGCCCCCGCCGAGGTCGACGTGCCCGGGATGCGGCGGCTCCTGGACGTCCTCCGCGAGGACCTTGCGCTGACGGGAACGAAGGAGGGCTGCGGGGAGGGGGAGTGCGGGGCCTGCTCCGTGCTGCTGGACGGCCAGGTCGTCGACGCCTGCCTCGTGCCGATCTGCCAGGTCGAGGGCCGGATCGTCCGGACCGTCGAGGGGCTGTCGCTCGCGGCACGGGAGCGAGGGTCGCTCGATGACCTGCAGGAGGCCTTTCTCGACCACGGCGCCGCGCAATGCGGGATCTGCACTCCCGGCATGTTGATGGCGGCGCGGGCGTACCTCGACGGCGGTGGCGGGCCCGACGACGGCGGGATCCGGGAGGCCATCGCGGGCAACCTCTGTCGCTGCACCGGCTACACGAAGATCGTCGACGCGATCGCCTCGGTGGCGCATGTCGACGCCTGACCGCGACCTCGACCCCGCAGACGCCCTCCGAGCCGAGCGGGAGGCGGAGGCAGACCCCGTGGCCGCGCCCGACGCCCCGGAGGTCGCGATCGGGTTCAGCCCGCGCCAGATCCTGGGCGGCTTCGCGCTGCTCGCGGCGATGGTGGTCTGGCTGTTCCGACGCCGGAAGCGCTGATGCCGGCCGAGCCGCCCATTGATACCCCCCGGCACCTGTTCGAGGCGTATGAGCGGCTCGCCGCCGGTGCGGCGCGCCCGATCGCGGGCGGCACGGACATCATGGTCGCGATCACCGGCGAGCTCGGCCCGGTCCCGGAGCGGATGCTGGACCTGTCCCGGATCGACGCCCTCCGGGGGATCTCGCTCGAGGCCCACGGGCTCGTCCTCGGCGCCCGGACGACGTACACGGAGATCCGACGCTCGGCGCTCTGCCGCGAGCACCTGCCGGCCCTCGTCGAGGCCGCGGCGACGATCGGTGCGGCGCAGATCCAGAACCGCGGGACGCTTGGCGGCAACATCGCGAACGCCTCGCCGGCGGGCGACACGCTCCCGATCCTCCTCGCGGCGGACGCGGTCATCCTGGTTGGCGGCCAGCGCGGCGAGCGTGAGATCAAGGCCATCGACTACTTCGTCTCCTATCGCAAGACGGCGCTGGCGCCGGACGAGCTCATCCTCCAGGTGAGATTCCCACTGCCGCAGGGCCGCGAGCTGCGGTTTCGCAAGGTGGGAACGCGGCGGGCCCAGGCGATCTCCAAGGTCGTGATGGCGCTGGCGTGGCAGGACGGCCCGAAGGGCTGGTCCGACGTTCGAGTCGCCCTGGGGTCGGTGGCCGCGACGCCGATCCGGGCAGCCGCCACCGAGACTGTCCTCGAGGGCGCCCGTCCGACGCCGGAGGTGGTCGATCGGGCCGCAGAGATGCTGGCCGGCGAGCTGCAACCGATTGACGACGTTCGCTCGACCGCCGACTACCGCCGGGCGGTGGCGGCGCGGGTCCTCCACCGGCTCCTCCGGGACGCCGGCGGCTGGTGACGGCCGGCCCTCGGTGACCTCCGAGCGGACGGCGTTCGATGAGCCGCCGAAGCTCGATGTCGCGGCGCTCGACGCGGCCCGGCCAGCGGATTTCGTGGCCGCGATGGCGCCGCTGTTCGAGGGTGCGCCGGGGTTCCTGTGGCGGCTCGCCGCGGCGCGGCCGTTCGGGTCCGAGGAGCAGCTGTTCCGCCGGGCCCGCCAGGTCGCCCGACTCCTGCCAGAGGCGCTTCAGCTGGAGCTGATCGACGCCCATCCGCGACTCGGGGCGCCGCCCGGGTCGGTGTCCGAGCTGTCATTCCGGGAGCAGGGCTACGATGTCGAGGCAGCGGCGAATCTCGCCTCCGAGGCGGCACGCGAGCGAAGCCGCGTCGCGGCCCAGCTGGACCGCCTCAACCGCGAGTACGAGGCCCGCTTCGGCTTCCGGTATTGCGTCTTTGTCGCCGGCCGGCCGCGCGCGGCGCTCCTCCCGGCGTTCGAGACGGCGCTCGCGCAGGAGCGGGAGGGGGAGCTGTTCCGCGCCCTGGACGCTGTCGTCGACATCGCCCGCGACCGGGCGCGTTCCGCGTCCGGTACTGTGTCGACGTGACCGACGAGGGCCAGTACGAGCTCGGCGAGAACCGCTACGGCAAGTCGCGAATCCGGGTCGTCACCGTCCGGCGTGGCCCCGACCAGCACGACCTGCGCGACCTGACCGTGGCCGTCGCGCTCGAGGGCGAGTTCGACGCCGTCCACACCCACGGCGACAACGCCGGGGTCATCGCGACCGACACGATGAAGAACACCGTCTACGCCTTCGCCAGCGATCGCCTGACCGGCTCGCCCGAGGCGTTCGCGCTGGAGCTGGCTCGGCATTTCATCGCCTACGACGTCTGTGGCCGGGCCCTGGTCGACGTGGTCGAGCATCCCTGGGCACGCGTGACGACCCGAGACCGACAAGCGCCCGACGCCTTCGTCCGGTCGGGGGAGTACGCGCGTCTCGCCTCCGTGGCCGTGGATCGCGCTGGGGCGATCGAGATCACGGCCGGGATCGGTGACCTCACGGTCATGAAGACCACCAGGTCGGGGTTCTCCGGCTTCGATCGCGACCAGTACACGACCCTCGCGGAGGTCGACGACCGGCTGATGGCGACCAAGGTCCGCGCGACCTGGGGCTACCGGGCCGACTTCGCCGGCGACGGAGCGTTCGACTTCGACGAGACCTGGAATCGCGCCTCCGAATCGCTGATGCACTCGTTCGCGGAGCACTTCAGCCCGTCGGTCCAGGCCTCGATCTGGGTCATCGGCACGGAGATGATGGACGCCGAGCCCTCGATCGAGTGGGTCCGGATGGTCCTCCCGAATCTCCACCACTGGAAGGTCGACCTGTCGCCGTTCGGGCTCGACAACCCGGGTGAGGTGTACATCTCCACGACGGAGCCGCACGGGCTGATCGACGCGACCGTCCATCGCCGGCGCGACGGCTGAGGCCGCCGGCCAGGTGACGATTGACGGCCGGATGGCCCACGGCGTCAGGATTCTCGGCCCCCGGGTCACCGGCTCCGAGGAGATCCTCACGCCCGCAGCGCTCGACTTCATCGCAGGGCTCCACCGGGCCTTCAATCCCGTGCGTGACGCACTGCTGGAGCGGCGCGTCGAGCGCCAGGCGGAGATCGATGCCGGCGCCACCCTCGGCCTCTTGCCCCAGACCGCCGCGGTCCGCCACGACCGCAACTGGCGCGTCGCGGAGCCACCGCCAAACCTCGCGGATCGCCGGGTCGAGATCACCGGGCCCGCCGAGCCGAAGATGATCATCAACGCCCTCAACTCGGGGGCCAGGGCGTTCATGGCCGACTTCGAGGACTCGCTCTCGCCGACGTGGGTCAACGTCGTGGGCGGCCAGCTTGCGCTCCGCGACGCGGTTCGCGGGCACCTTGCCTACGACTCGCCGGAGGGCAAGGCGTACCGACTCGGGCCGGCCCCGGCGCAGCTCCTCGTCCGGCCGCGCGGCTGGCACCTGCCGGAGCGGAACCTCGAGATCGATGGCGAGCCGGTCTCGGCCAGTCTGTTCGACGCCGGTCTCTACCTGTTCTGGAACGCTCGCGAGCGACTGGCCCGCGGCACTGGGCCGTACCTGTACCTCCCGAAGCTCCAGTCCCACGGCGAGGCCCGCCTCTGGAACGACGTCTTCGTCCAGGCGCAGGCCCAGCTCGGGATCCCGCGCGGCTCGATCCGCGCGCCCGTGCTGATCGAGACCATCCACGCCGCGTTCGAGATGGAGGAGATCCTGTACGAGCTCCGCGAGCACTCCGCGGGGCTCAACGCCGGGCGCTGGGACTACCTCTTTTCGTGCATCAAGACGTTCCGCGGCGCGGGAGCGGCGGCGCTGCCGGGGCCTGCCGTGCTGCCCGACCGCGCCCAGGTCACGATGACCGTCCCGTTCCTGCGGGCCTACACGGAGCGGCTCGTCCGGACCTGCCACCGGCGCGGCGCGCACGCGATGGGCGGGATGGCCGCGTTCATCCCCTCCCGCCGGGACGCGGCCGCGAACGAGGTCGCGATGCGGAAAGTCCGCGAGGACAAGCAGCGCGAGTCCGGCGACGGGTTCGACGGGACCTGGGTCGCGCACCCGGATCTCGTGCCGCTCGCGACCGAGGTCTTCTCCCTCGTCCTCGGCTCAGCACCGAACCAGCTCGACGCCCGCGCGGGAGAGGCAACGCTCGGCGAGGAGGTCCCGGGCGACCCTGCCGCGCTCCTTGACTTCGCGGTCGAGGACGGGCGGGTGACCGAGGCCGGCGCGCGCCTGAACGTCTCCGTCGCGATCCAGTACCTCGACGCGTGGCTCGGCGGCAACGGCGCGGCCGCGATCAACAATTTGATGGAGGACGCCGCAACGGCCGAGATCTCGCGCTCCCAGCTGTGGCAGTGGCGAACGGCAGGCACCCCGCTGGACGACGGCGGGCCCCTGACGCCCGAGCGCTACCGGTCGATCCGCGAGGAGGAGCTGGCGGCGCTCCCGGGCGGCAGCACGGGTGGCTCCGGGCATCGGGTCACGGCCGCGACGCTGCTCGACGGGCTGGTGCTCGACGACGACTTCACCGAGTTCCTGACGCTGCCCGCGTACGACCAGCTGCTGGCCCGGCTGGGAGGCGGTCGATGACCGGCGTGGAACGCCTCGGCCAGGCGTACGAGCTGTATCGACGAACCGCCACGTCGCGCTCCGCGATCCTGCTGCTCCTGGCGAACCTGATCCCCCTCGTGGGTGTGGTCTTCTTCGGCTGGAGCCTCCTGACGATCCTGGTCCTGTACTGGCTCGAGAACGGGATCGTGGGCCTCTGGAACGTGCCCAAGATCATCATGGCCCAGGGCTCGATCGTGCCGAAGCTGCCAGACCTGCCCGATGCCGCCGCGCGGGCGGCGACCACCTCGCCCGAGGCCGCCGCCGCGCTCCAGGAGCAGTGGCGGAAGACCCAGGCTGCCCAGGAGGCGTTGGTGCAGCAGGGGGCGACCGTGTCGCCACCCGCGTCACCCGGACTCCTCGGCCCGCGGGCCGCCACTCGCCTCTCCGCGATCCCGCGAACGGGCCTCGCGATCTTCTTCGCCTTCCACTACGGGATGTTCTGGTTCGTGCACGGGATCTTCGTGTTCGCGCTGCCGGCGTTTGCCGGTGTCTCGAGCTTCGGTGGCGTCGTCGATGGCTCGCAGTTCTGCCTCGACGCAACCGGATTCCCGATCCAGTGCCCGCCGAGTGCCTTCGGCGACGTCGTCTGGTCGTCGGTGCTGCTCGGCGGCATCGCCTTGCTGCTCAGCCACGGCGCCTCGTTCTTCCTCAACTACATCGGCCGTGGCGAATACATCACGGCGTCACCGCCGGGCCAGATGGCCGCGGTCTACGGCCGAGTGGTTGTGCTCCATCTCACGATCATCTTCGGCGCGATGCTGGTGGCGTTCCTCGGCGCCCCGATCGGCGCCCTCCTCGTGCTCGTGGTGCTCAAGACCGCCTTCGACCTCGGCCTCCACCTCCGCGAGCGCCGCCGCTCCGGCCCGCAGGTCCCAGCAGCCGCGGTGGCGCAGGCGCCGCCAAGCTAGCCGCCCGCGGCGGTCCGCCCGACAAAGTTGCCGAAGCCGCGGGTGCCGGTGAACGCGCCGTTGCGGATCACGGGGCGGCCACGGACGAAGACCGAGCTGACCGCGCCGGCCAGGGTGAACCCCTCGTAGGGTGTGTAGTCCGAGGTGTGGTGCAGGTCGCTCGCGGTCAGCGTGCGACGGGCCGCGGGGTCGAAGAGGACGAGGTCGGCGTCGCGCCCGACTTCGATCGCGCCCTTCTTGTCGAGCCCGAAGAGGCGGGCGGGTGCCGTCGAGACCAGGTCAACCAGCCGCTCGATCGAGAGCCGGCCCTTGTCGACGCCCTCCGAGTAGGCGATCGACAGGAGCGTCTCGATGCCCGGCGCGCCGTTCGAGATTCGGTCGAAGGGAACGCCGCGCGACGCCTCGGCCTTCTCGACCGCGAGCCGGTCGGGGACGTGATCGGTGGCGATCAGGTCGAGCGAGCCGTCGGCGAGGCCCTCCCAGAGCGCCGCCTGGTCCGTTTCCGCCCGCAAGGGCGGCGAGATCACGTAGCGGGCTGCGTCCTCGATGTCCGGCGTCGCGTACCGGTTGTCGGTCAGCGCGAGGTAGTGGGGGCAGGTCTCGGCATGCGCTCGCACGCCTGACGCCTTCGCGACCCGAACCTGCGCAAGCGCCGCCCGCGACGACAGGTGGACGACATGCACGGGCACGTCGGCCGCGCGCGCGAAGGCCATGACTCGGTGCGTGGCGACGGCCTCGGCCTCCGTGGATCGCGAGGTTGCGTGGAAGCGGGGTTCGATGTCGCCCCGTCTGAGGGCCTCCGAAACCGCGGTGTCGATCAGGACCGGATCCTCGCAGTGGACCTGGAGCATCCCGCCGCGCGAGCCGAGGACGCGCATCGCGTCGAACAGGCGCCGGTCGTCGAGCCGGAAGTCGAAGACCATGAAGGCCTTCGCCGTCGCGACCCCGGCGTCGACCATCGCCGGCAGCTCCGCGACGGGATCGTCCATACGGCCGCTGATCGCGAGCGACACCGCGTAGTCGATCGCCGAATCTCGCTCCGTGGCCGCGCGCCACTCGCGAAGACCAGCCAGCAGCGAGCGCTCCGCCGCGGCCGACGCGCCGGTGCCCGGGTTGTTGAACGCGAGAAATGTCGTCGTGCCGCCGAACGCGGCGGCCATCGAGTCCCGGAAGAAGCGATCCGGCTCGGCGTCCGTGGCGACCCGTGTGTGCGTGTGGACGTCGACCGCACCCGGGAGCACCAGCAGGCCGGTCGCATCGACAACCTCGACCGAACCGCCTTCGGCGAAGGCAGACAGGTCCGGCTCGACTGCCGTGATCGAGCCGCCCGAGACGGCCACGTCGGCGAGTCGGGAGCCCTCCGCGGTGACGACGGTCCCGCCGCGGACCAGCAGTTCAGGCACGAAACGCGGTCAGGGCCGCCTCGACCGGGACTCGTCCATGATCCTGTCGAAGTCGGCGTCCTGCAGACCGGCCACTCGATCCCTGCGGCCGGTCGAGCGGCCGATCGGGGGAGAGCCCGCCCGCGCGCGCTCGCGGATGGAGCGCGCCAGGAGGAAGAACAAGCCGACCACGATGCCGAGCATGACGAGCCCTTCCATCGGTCACTCGCGCGGGTCGCGGTCCCGGCTCATGGCGACCCAGATCAGGACCGCCACGATCACGACGACGAGGATCGCCCCGCCGACGAGAACGACCAGGGAGCTCGCCATTTCCATTGGTCAGCGCCGGCCGAGCCGGTCGCCGGTGTCGAGATTGGCCCGCGGGTCTCGAATGCTCTGGCCGGGTAGTTGACCGGGCTGGATCTGCGGGAAGGCCCTCGGATCCAGCTCGCCCGCACCTCGCCGCCGGAACGAACCGTTTCGCCACGCGAGCCCGAGCAGGACCACGAACGCGATGCCGAAAAGCAGGAACGCCTCGATCGCCAATCTAGTCGCCCCTTCCATCGCCACGGCCGCGCCCGCCGAGACGGTCCCCAGAGTCAAGCGCAGCGCGCGGGTCCCGGACCTGGAGCGCCGCTGATTGCGGCGCGACGCGCGCGAACGCGCCGCTGCCATCGGGGTCAGCATGGCCACGCGCTCCGAAGGCGCCATTGCGCCACGCAAGGATCAAGAGGACCACGAACCCACCGCCAAGGAACAACCAGAGCTCCAAGGATCAGCTCACCAATCCGCCGCCGGCGCCAGCGTGTGGGCCGCCCACGTAGCCGTGTGTGCTGAACTTGTTGCGAACGTCGTCAGGGACACCCTGGATAGCCGAATCCCCGTCGTGCGAGACCCGAGCTCGCGCTCGATTCAGGAGCGAGACCGCGATCGCGATCGCGATGCCCGCGATCAGGAAGGCTGCATACATCGGTCAGGTGCCCGCGCCGCTGCCACCGCCGGCGTCGATCCCCCCGCCCGGACCGCCACTGCCGACGTGATACCCGCTCATATGGCCCTCGGCGCGCGCTCCTGGATCGTTGCCGCGCCGGTCGCCCCTTCTTGCCGGACGGAACGCGCCGTTCCGGAGAGCGAGGATCAGAAGCAGGACGAAGCCGCCGCCAAGGAAGATCCAGAGCTCCATCAGTCGACCTCATCGATCCGGATCGGCTGTGCGCCCTCCCAGAGTGCTCGCCGCCCGATCTCGCGCAGTCGGTCCTGCCAGCCATCGTCGGGGAGGATCGTCGCGAAGTGGTTCGCCGCCAGCTGTCCGACCTTCGACGAGGTCGTGCAGGCGCCATACGGGAAGAAGATCTCGCACTCGCTGATGCCGCCGGGGTACATCGCGAGCATCCCGGGGGCCGGGTGCGAGGTGTGATTCTCGTAGTCGATCCCGGGCCGGAAGTCGCCGTACGGGATCCACGTCGACTCGCCCGACCAGCGGCAGTGGATGAGATTGGAGGTGATCGGCAGCATCCGCCGGATCGCCTCGATCGTCTGGGGCGCCTCTGGCTCCCAGCGGGCAGTGAAGCCGAGATCGTCGCCGACGGTGATCCGAAGGTTGGCCATCGCGGATGAGCATACGTCTCGGGTCGAGCGCGGGGTAGAGTGCCCGTGATGGCCGACGAACCACGACCCACCATTTCGACCCACGTCCTCGACACCGAGACTGGCACGCCCGCGGCCGGGGTGCACGTCTCGCTCTACAAGCTCGGCGAGGACGCTCGACCGATCAGGCTGACCCAGGCGCTGACCGACGGCGACGGTCGAATCCGGGACCTGCTGGAGCGGCCGATGTCACCGGGCGAGTATCGACTGGAGTTCGCCCTGGCCGGGCGAACGACGCCCGAGGCCGACGTCGGTCGATTCTTCCGCCGCCTCTCGATCGATCTCCGGATCGACGACGTTTCGCGTTCCTACCACGTGCCGCTGCTGCTGGCGCCGTATTCGGTGACGACCTATCGCGGGAGCTAGTCCCCGATCGCATCGAAGTCTGTGACAGCCAGCTGTCACGACGCCAGCGGAAGGTCTGCGCCATGGAAGCCCGCATCGTCTCCTTCCCGACCAGCCATCCGGGTGTTCGCGTCTCCGGCGACCGCATCGAGGTCGACCGTGCGACGCTGCACGACGGCCCGCTCGCCGCGTGGCTCGCCGCCCAGCCAATGGACGACCACGCGATCCTGGTGGAGCGCGCGATTCGCATCGGGCTGACGGCGCTGCAGAGCGTCGGCGTGACCCTCAACGTCGATGCCGTGCGCGCCGAGTTCGAGCGTTTCGCCGACCAGAGTCGTGCGGCGAACGAGCGTGCCGCGGAGGCGCTGGAGGGTGTGCTGCGGGCCAATTTCGGCGACGGCGATGGCCGGCTCCCGCGAACCCTCGAGTCGTTCCTCGGCGACCGCGGCAAGCTCAAGGCGACCGTCGAGGAGCTCTTCGACCCGAAGCGCCAGGACTCCGCGGTCGGGCGGATTGGGTCGATGCTCGGGAGCTACTTCGATGGCGATGCTTCGCGCCTCGCGGTCCTCCTGGATCCGACGCGGCTCGGGTCGCCGCTGCACCAGTTCCGGACCGAGGTCGCGGACGGATTCCGCTCCCTCCAGGAGAAGCTCGTCGCCATCGAGGCGGCCCAGCAGGCGCGCGCCGGCGAGCGTGCGAAGTCCGCGGCCAAGGGCGGCGACTTCGAGGCGGTGCTGGAGGCGATGCTCGGCGACATCGCCCGCGGCGCCAACGACCTGATCGAGCGCTGCGGGACGGATGCCGGCGATGCCGGTCGCTCGAAGAAAGGCGACTTCGTCCTCACGCTCGACCCGGACCTCTCCCGAGGCTCCGAGCTCCGCGTCGTCATCGAGGCCAAGGACCGCAAGGTCTCCGGCCGCGAGATACGCGACGAGCTCCGTGCTGCGAAGACGAACCGGGACGCCGCGGCGGCGCTGGTCATCTTCACGCCGGCGCATGCACCATCGGGCATCGCTCCGTTCGACGTTCGGGCGGGCGACGTCTACGCGGTCATCGATCCCGCGGACCCGGACCCGGCGACACTGCAGGCGGCGGTACGGCTGGCCCGGCTCCTCGCCCTGACCTCGTTGCGCGAGAACGAGGCGGAGGTGGACCTTGGCGAGGTCCAGGCGGCCCTCACGGCCATCCGGGAGGCCCTGGAGACCATCCGGAGCCTCAAGGTCCAGCTCACCAACATCAGCACGACGTCGGTCGGGGTCTCGAACGGTCTCGACAAGCTCCGCGAGGCGGTGCTGGCGTGGATCTCGCGGGCTGAGAAAGAGTTGGCGTCGTGAACTCCGTGGCGCGGCGCGCGGATGCACCGGACCTCCGGAAGCCGTAGCGGTACCAACGAGCAATGGCTCGCGGCGCGCCGGGGATCGAGATTCAGCGCATGAACGTTCGCAATCTCTCGACGGCTCTGTGGTTCTTCGCGGGCTGGTCGGGGGCGGGGCTCGTGGTTGGGTTCCTGGCGTTGCCTTCCGCATTGGCGCTGCTGGGTGGCCTTGCCGCCGCGGCACTCGTGCGGTGGGAGCCCAGCGGACGTCTCTGGGGCGCGCAGACGCAGCGTCGTGTGCGGCCGATCGAGGAAGTCGCCGCCGAGCTCGACCGTCACGCCGCGTCGGCCGCATCGGCTGCCGGGGAGCGCACCGGCCGCTGATCGACGCCCGCGTGCGTCGTCGTTCCTTCGCAACGCACGATCCTGCTTTGACGTGGGTGTGATTGCGGCCCGGTGGTAGAGTCGCCTCCCGCTCGCCGCGAGCAGCGAGCGTCAGCGTGAGGTCCAGCCCGTGCCGCGCTCCATGTGGAAAGGGGCCATCCAGTTCGGCCTCGTGACGATCCCGGTCAAGCTCTATGTCGCGACCGAGTCACGAGCCGGGGTGAGCTTCAATATGCTCCACGAGCCCGACAAGTCCCGGATCCAGATGAAGATTTGGTGCCCCGAGGACGAGGAGATCATCAACCGCTCCGAGACGGTCAAGGGCTACGAGTACGCCCCTGACAAGTACGTCGTCATCACCGACGAGGACCTCGAGAAGCTGCCGCTCAAGACCGTCCGCTCGATCGAGATCGAGCAGTTCGTCGAGCGTGAGGACGCCGAGCAGCAGACGAGGTTCGTCAAGCAGGCCTACTACATCGAGCCCGACCGGGTCGGACGCAAGGCCTTCCAGCTGCTCAAGGAAGTCCTCCAGGACAAGAACCTCACGGCGATCTGCAAGTTCGTGATCCGCGACCGCGAGGTCCTCGCCGCGATGGACCCGTTCGAGAACACGATGCTCCTCTCGACCCTGTACTGGCCGGACGAGATCCGGGCGCTCAACGAGCTCGACCTGCCCGAGGAGGAGGCCGAGCTCAAGCCCGCAGAGAAGAAGATGGCCGCTCAGCTGATCGAGGCGATGACCGGCGAGTTCGACCCATCGGCCTATCGCGACGAGTACCGCGAAGCCCTGATGCAGGTCATCGAGTCGAAGATCGAGGGTCGCGAGACGGTCGAGATCGAGGCCGCCGAGGAGCCGACGAAGCTCGTCGACCTCATGGCCGCCCTGCAGGCGAGCGTCAACGCCGCGACCTCGTCGCGCGATTCGAAGCGCGAGAAGCCCGTCTCGGTCAGCGAGGCCAAGGAGCAGCGAGCGGCCAAGGCCGCGACCGGCACCAAGGCCAAGGCGTCGAAGGCCGCGAAGTCCGAGGCCGAGGAGGAGCGCCCGGCGCGACGCCGAAAGACCGCCTGACCTTCGTGGAGGTCGCGCCGCGCATCCACCGCGTCGGCGAGGAGACGGTCAACGCGTACCTCGTGGAGGACGGCGGCGAGGTCACGATCGTCGATGCCGGCGTTCCCTCGTACTGGCAGCGCCTCCCGGACGCCCTAGCGGCCATGGGCCGGGACCTCGACGACGTTCGCGCCGTCGTCCTGACCCACGGCCACGACGATCACGTGGGGTTTGCGGAGCGAGCGCGCCGGGGCGGGATTCCGGCCCGCGTCCACGCCGCCGATCTGGCGTTGGCGACCGGACAGGCCAAGAACCAGTACAGCATCACAGGCCCGTACCGGTTCGGGCCGCTTGTCCGGTTCCTCTGGTTCTACGCCAGGAGCGGGGCGTTCCGCACGCAGAAGCTCGGCGAGGCGACGCCGTTCGACGACGACGCGACGCTCGACGTGCCCGGCGCGCCACGCGTCGTCCACGTTCCCGGCCACACCAATGGCAGTTCGGCGCTGCAGTTCGCCGGCCATGACGCGGCCCTCGTCGGTGACGCGATCAGCACCTACGCGGTGACCAGCGGCCGATCCGGGCCGCGGCTCGCGCCGTTCAACCGCGATCGGGCGCAGGCGCTCGATTCCCTTCGCCGACTCGAGAGCCTCGAGGCGACGCATGTCCTGCCGGGCCACGGCGCGTCGTGGCATCTCGGCGTGCGGGCGGCAGTGGAAGCCGTGCGCGCGTTGGAGGTCGAGCGGAACCTCCGCTAACCCCCGAGGACGTCCCCGGGCTCCAGCGCGACGTCGATCTCGAACCCGGACGGCCCGGCGCGCACGCCCGTGAGCCGCCACGGATCGTCGGGGCCGGGCTCCACGATCACGAGCGGGCCGCCGCCACCCACGTCGGCCAGGACGAGCGCGCCCTGGTCGACCTCGACCTGGACAGCGACTCGCTGCCCAAGGATCGCGAGGGCCACGCCCCCGTCGATGAGCTCCAGCTGATCGACCGCGATCCCGGCGTCGGCGAATGCGCTGCCGATCAGCGCGAGGCTGGCTCGGACGTCCAGGAGCGCGACGGCGTCGACGTCGCCGAAGGGACCATCGAGGTCGATCGACGTGATCACGAGCGTCGAGGCCTGGACGAACGGCAGCTCGACGTTGGTGAGCCGGCCCGAGACGGTGCGGAACGTGCGGGCCGTCGTCGAGACGCCCGTCAGGGTCATGTCGAGGTTGCCGATGACGGCTCCCTCGGCCTCGAGGGCGCTGCCGGTGACGTGGATCCGGTCGATCGTCCCCAGCAGGAGACTGACCGGGTTCAAATCGACCTCGATGTCGAGCGGCTGATCCTCGAACGGGAGGGCGGCACGGACCGAGTCCTCCACGATCGGGCGAGCGACGATGGGCACGACCACGAGCGCCGCGACGACGAGCACGGCGAGCAGCACGAGGACGAAGCCGAGGAAACCGCGCATGGGTCGGGACATGCTACGGCGCGCCCGGCAAACTGGACCGATGCCGCGCAAGGAGTCCGTCCCGCTCGAGGAGTACAAGCGCAAGCGCGACTTCCGGAAGACGTCGGAGCCCGCCGGTGGGCCCGTCGGCGGCCTGGAGGAGCGCATCGGCAAGGGCGGGCGCTTCGTCGTCCAGCGCCATCGCGCCACCCGGCTCCATTACGACTTCCGCCTCGAGATCGAGGGCGTGCTTGTCTCCTGGGCTGTCCCCAAGGGCCCGACCCTCGATGCGAGCCAGCGTCGCATGGCGGTGCACGTCGAGGATCACCCGATCGAGTACCTCGACTTCGAGGGCGTCATCCCGAAGGGCGAGTACGGCGGCGGCGACGTGATCGTCTGGGACTGGGGGACGTGGCAACCCGAGCCGGAGACGCCCGACGGTCGAAAGGCCGTCGAGGACGGCGAGCTCAAGTTCACCCTCGCCGGCGAAAAGGTCCGCGGCCGGTTCACGATCGTTCGGACGAGCGGGCGGGGGAGCGGCGGGCGAGGCCGGGGCGCGGATGAGCGACGCGAGAGCGCCCGGATGCCCTTCGAGGAAAGCGGCGGCGAGCAGTGGCTCCTGATCCACAAGCGCGACGACGCCTCGGTCGAGGGCTGGGAAGCCGAGGACCACCCGAAGTCGGTCAAAACTGGGCGGACCAATGACGAGGTCAAGGAGGCTCGCGACGCCATCTGGATCAGCCACGCGCCAGCAGCGCTGGCCGAGATCGACCTCTCGGGCGCGAAGGCGGCCACGCTCCCGAGCTTCCTCCCGCCGATGGCGGCCACCCTCACGGACAAGGGCTTCAAGGACGACGAGTGGCTGTTCGAGATCAAGTGGGACGGCTACCGGGTGGAGGCGGTGGTCAAGGACGGCACCGCCCGGGTCTACACGCGCAACGGCAACGACGCCGAGACCTACTTCCCGAAGCTCCTGACGAAAGCCACCTGGATTGATGCTGGCGAGGCGATCGTCGATGGCGAGGTCGTCGCGATCGGCGCGGACGGGATGCCCGACTTCAGCCTCCTCCAGGAGCTCACGACGGCCCAGTCGGGCCGGCTCGTGTACCAGGCGTTCGACCTGCTCCACCTCGATGGGCGATCCCTGCTGGGCGTGCCGCTCGAGAGCCGCAAGGCGCTGCTGAAGTCCGTGCTCCGCCCGGCCGACACCCGGGTCCGGTACGCCGATCACGTCGTCGGTGAGGGGCTGGCGTTCCTCGCGGCGGCGCGCGCCCAGGGGCTCGAGGGCATCGTCGCGAAGCTCCGCCGCTCGCCCTACGAGCCGGGCAAGCGCTCGCGGTCGTGGCTGAAGATCAAGGTCCGGCCCGAGCAGGAGCTGGTGGTCGGTGGCTGGACGCCGGGGGAGGGCGCCGCGAAGGACCTGGGTGCGCTCGTCGTCGGCTACTACGAGGGCGAAGGGAAGGACCGAAAGCTCCATTTCGCCGGGAAGGTCGGGTCGGGCTTCAACGCCGCGACGCGCAAGAAGCTCCGCGCGCTCCTGGCCGACCTCGCGACGGACGACTCGCCGTTCGACCCGCCACCGCCGAAGGACTACAAGGGCCGCTGGGGTGGCGAGCTCAAGTACGTCGTGTGGACGCGGCCCGAGCTCGTGATCCGGGCCGAGCTCGGCGGCTGGACGCGCGAGGGCATCGTCCGGCAGGCGGCCTTCAAGGGCCTCGACGAGGGCGGCAAGCCGCCGACCGAGGTCGTGCGGGAGAAGGCCATGGCGACCTCCGCGGCGGTGGATGCGGCCGAGGCAGCGGTTCCCGATCCGGAGGAAGATGCAGCCATGCCATCGAAACCCACCGCGAAGCCGAAAGCGACGAAACGAGGAGCGAAGGCTGGCGCCGAGCCGCCGGCGAAGCCCGCGACGAAGCATGCGTTCGCCTGGGAGGCGACGCCCGACGAGCTGGCCGCGCTCGAGGCGATGACCAAGGACGGCGTCTGGGAGGTCGGCGGGTTCGAGCTGAAGGTCACCAACCTCGACAAGGTCATCTTCCCGCCGCGGGAGGACGCTGACGCAGTTGTGAAGCGCGACCTGATCCGCTACTTCGCCCAGATCGCCCCGACGATGCTGCCCCACCTCCAGGAGCGGCCGCTCAACATGCAGCGCTTCCCGAACGGCCCGAACGCGCCCGGGTTCTGGCAGAAGGACATACCGGGGACCGCTCCGGGGTGGCTGCGGCGCTGGAAGGAGGTCGGCGTCGAGGAGCGCGAGGCCAATGAGCACCTCATCGCCGATCGGGTCGGGGCGCTGTGCTGGCTTGGCAACCAGACCTCGTTCGAGATCCACGCCTGGACCTCGCGGATCGACGACCCGATGACGCCGACGTTCGCGCTCATCGACATCGACCCCGGCACGAAGACGACGTGGGACGAGACGGTCCAGCTGGCCAGGCTCTACCGGACGGCGCTGGAGCACCTCAGCGTCCGCGGCTACCCGAAGACGACCGGCAAGCGAGGCATCCAGGTCTGGATCCCGGTCGTGCCGAAGTACTCGTTCCGCGAGACGAGCGACTGGGTGGAGAAGGTCTCGCGGGCCGTCGGGAGCCTCGTCCCGGAGCTCGTGTCCTGGGAGTGGGCGAAGGCCAGCCGCGGCGGCAAGGCCCGCCTCGACTACACCCAGAACACCTACATCAAGACCCTGGTCGCCCCGTACTCCGTCCGACCAGCCGACGGCGCGCCCGTTTCGGCGCCGATCGAGTGGGACGAGCTCGAGGATCCGGAGCTCCGGAGCGATCGCTGGACGATCCGGACGATCGTCGAGCGGGTGGCCGAGAAGGGCGATCTCTTCGCCGCCGCCCAGACGGACGCCCAGGAGCTGCCGTCTCTCTGAGGATCAGTGCCCGGGGCAGCGATTCTCGGGCTCGATCGCGTAGGTGATGATCGGGTCCGCGACGCCGACCAGGGACACGGCGAGGCCGAACTGGTGGATCCGGTCCGCCTCAGGGTCCTTGCTGGCGTGGGTGAACTCGACGAGCTCGTCGATGTGGGTGGCGTAGGGCGCCGGAAACGAGCGGGTCGTGTCACCGCCGCCGCCCCACGTCGACCACAGGGCGTACGTCGGGATCCCGGCCTCCGCGGTGATCGAGACGTGCAGGCGAACGGTCTGGCCGGCCAAGCACTCGACGCCGACGATCCCGATGGGCGGCAGGGTCGGCGAGGGAGC
This sequence comes from Candidatus Limnocylindrales bacterium, assembly GCA_046707905.1. Classification (GTDB taxonomy): domain Bacteria; phylum Chloroflexota; class Limnocylindria; order Limnocylindrales; family CSP1-4; genus UBA5189. The sequence continues at coordinate 11,911 of JBKKDM010000096.1, read as the reverse complement.
GGCCGTCTCGCCCGGCGCAAGGGAGGACGCGGGCGGCTCCGAAGGGCCAGGCGGGGTAGCGAGGACCGGCACCGAGGGGGGAGGCGGCGTCGGGGCGGTGATCGCCGGCCCGGTCGTGGCGACAGGCGTCCCGCACGCGACCACGAGGATCCCGACACATGCCAGGAGCCACGCTGGCGATCGCGTCTGGGTCCGCATCAGACGATCGGGCGGACCTCGGTCACGAAGCGATCCACCGCCTCCGCGAGGCCCGCGGCGCCTCGTGGCGGGAAGGCCAGCGCCAGGTGGTCGACGCCGAGGGCGGCGTACTCGCGGATGCTCGCGGCGACGTCATCAGCGGTGCCGTGGAAGGTGTAGAACGACTCGGGCTTGGCGCCGAGCCCGAGCTCGACCCGGACGCGCGCGGAGAGGCGCGGCATCGGGCGCCCGGCCGCCTCGGCGGCGGCGCGGATGATCGGGATCCGCGGCTCGTAGCTCGACGGGCTTGTCGCAGACGAGTGATACCCGTCGGCGAGCCGCCCGACACGCCGCAGGGCTCGCTCGTCGCGCGCTCCGATCCAGATCGGGAGATGCGCGCCCTGGTCCGGGAGCGGCCCGAAGACGAAGTCGTCGAACCGGACGAAGCGACCCTCGAACGGCGCGGTGTTGCCCGACCACAGGTGGCGGCAGAGGTTGATCGCCTCCTCGAGGTAGGCGCCGCGGACCTCGAATCGGTCGTCAGCCCCCACGTTCGCGAACTCGTGCCGGTTCCAGCCAACGCCGAAGCCCGCGATGAGCCGCCCGCGCGAGAGCGCGTCGACGGTCGCGAGCTGCTTCGCCAGGAGCACGGACTCCCGCATCGGGACGACGATGACGCTGGCTCCGAGGCGGAGCGCTGGGTTTCGCGCCGCCGCCCAGGCGAGGGTCGTGACCGCCTCGTACAGGCGCCCGTAGTCCTCGGCGGCGTCGTGCCCCACGAGGATGTGATCGGTCGTCCACACGTCCGTGAAGCCGTGCTTCGCGGCGAGGTCGATGGCTGCCTCGATCCCCTCGAGGTGCGAATCGTCCCCGAGCGAGGGGAGCACCAGCCCGTAGTCCATCGCGACCGAGCCTAGTGGTTGGGGAGCGGCGCGTCGGGCGCGGCGTCGGGCGCCGTGTCGGACGGCTCGTTCCGTGGCGGCACATAGGGCAGGTGGAGCAGCGCGAGGCAGTCCTCGCCGGTCGACTGGGAGAGGCGAATCTCGCCTCCGTGCCCCCGCTCCACAACGATCTCGACGTCGTCCTTGCCCGGGTGGTTCGGGTCGTAGACCCCGATCGCGATGCGCTGCGGCGTGACGTCGTAGCGATGGGCCAGCACCTGGTGGCCCATTCCAGTCGACAGTGGGTTCCAGCCCGCCTCTCGGACCAGTCCCAGTGCCGACGGCCGGCCGGCGTCGATGTCCGCCCGGACCTTGGGCCACGCGACCCGCACGGAGTCGCGGAGCCGGCGCTGCTCGCCGGCCAGCGCAGAGAACATCCAGAACCGCAGCGGGACGGTCCAGAACCGCCCAAACGAGTCGAACTGGCGGTCGACGATCGCCCGGAAGAGCGGCGTCCCCGCGGCCGGCGGACCACCCTCCGCGGGCGCCTCCTGGCCTCGCTCGAAGCGGTCCCGGACCACGAATGCCATCCCGCCGCACAGCCCGCGAGCCGGGTTCCCGATCCCGACGTGAAGCATCCCGAGGTCCCACTGCCGCGCCGGCCCCGAACCCCAGTGGTTCGTGAATCGGAGCCCGTGGCGCGACGGCAGGAAGCCCGGAACCGCGTTGCTCGCCATCGTCAGACCGTCCCGCCTCGTGCCTCGCGTCTCAGGCGGAGCGGCCGAGGACGCTCCGGCGACGCTCCATGGCCGCGTCAAGCTCCAGCCCGCGATCCCAGACCCGGTTGAACGCCAGCTTGAGCGTCTGGGCCAGCGCCGGATGCTCGACGACCATGATCGTCAGATCCTCGACGCCGGCCATCGGGTTCTGCAGGGTGCACATGACGATCGCCTCGTCGACGATCACGAGCTTCAGCGGCACCTGCTCGACGAATCGGGCCTCCTCGCCGGCCTCGACGAAGCGCCGGATGCTCAGGGCCATGGCGGGATCGTCGAGGACGTCGAGCTCGTAGACGCTCCGCGCGAGGTGCGAGCGCGCGACCTCGATGCCGCCCAAGTTCTCCTGCGGCGGGGTCGCGTAGGGCGGCTTGGTGAAGACCAGGATCTCGGTCTTGACGTTGGCCTGGAGCTGCCGGAACCGCTCGCTGATCGCGCCGCGGTCGCGGAGGACCTCGATGTACTCGAGGGGGTCGCTGTGGGCCCGACCCGCCTGGAACTCCGGCCCGAGGCGGCTGATGACGTCGCCGGCGTCGCGTTCCAGCGCCGTCATGACCTCGCGCCGCTCCGCCACCAGCCGCTCAACCGCGAGGTCGGGGGCGAGCGCCGCGTACTTCACGACGGTTCCCGGCCTAGCCGAGGCGAGGCCCTTCTCGACCAGGCTCGCCAGAACGTCGTAGATGCGCTGCCGTGGGAGCCCCGCGGTCCGGGCAATCTGGGCCGCGGTGAACGAGTCACGCCGGACGAGGGTCACGTACGCCCGAGCCTCGTAGGTGGTGAGGCCCAGCCGGACCAGGCGTTCGACGGTCGCAGCGTCTTCCACCGCGGGAACATAGCACTGGCCCCAGTGGCAGGGGCGGCGGGCGCCCGTACTACCCTCGGGAGCGATGGCCGGATCGACCGAAGCGCCGCAGCACACGAACCGCCTCGCCAACGAGACGAGCCCGTACCTCCTCCAGCACGCCCACAACCCGGTCGACTGGTTCCCGTGGGGCCCGGACGCGCTGACCCGCGCGCGCCTCCTGGACCGGCCGATCTTCCTGTCGATCGGCTACGCGGCCTGCCACTGGTGTCACGTCATGGAGCGCGAGTCGTTCGAGGACGAGACGACCGCCGCGTACCTCAACGACCGCTTCGTCTCGATCAAGGTCGACCGCGAGGAGCGACCCGACCTCGACCAGATCTACATGAGCGCGGTCCAGGCCATGACCGGTGGCGGCGGCTGGCCGATGTCGGTCTTCCTCACGCCCGACGGGCGGCCGTTCTACGGCGGCACCTACTTCCCGAAGGCGCCGGGGCACGGCCTGCCGAGCTTCCGGCAGCTGCTCGAGGGCATCGACACCGCGTGGCGCACGCAGCGCGGCGATCTCGAGGCGGCAGGCGCGCGGCTGGTCTCGCAGATCGCGGCGCAGGCGCGGAACGCCGCTGGGCCGGCGCCGCAGCCGGACCTCCTCGATACCGCGGTGGCGCTGATCGAGCAGTCCTTCGACCGGCAGAACGGCGGCTGGGGCGGGGCGCCGAAGTTCCCGCAGCCCATGACGATCGAGTTCCTCCTCCGGCGCGCGGCGTCGGGGGATCGGCGGGCGCTGCCGATGGCCCGGCGGTCGCTGGACAAGATGGCCGATGGGGGCATCCGCGACCAGCTCGGTTGCGGGTTCCACCGCTACGCCACGGATGCCGTGTGGCTCGTGCCCCACTTCGAGCAAATGCTCTACGACAACGCCCAGCTGGCGCGTGTCTACGTCCACGCGTCCGCGCTGACGGGCGACGAGCGGTACGCGGCGGTCGCCTCAGGCGCGCTGACATACCTCCTTCGCGAGATGACGACCGACGGCGGCGCGTTCGCGGCGAGCCAGGACGCCGACACCGATGGGGTCGAGGGCGCCACGTTCACGTGGCGGCTAAAGGAGATCCGCGAAGCGCTGGGCGAGGAGGCGGCGTTGTTCGCCACGGCCTACGGCGCGACCGAGGGCGGCAACTGGGAGGGCGCGACGATCCTGTCTCGGGTCCGATCGACGTCGGACCTCGCGAATCTCTACGGAATCCCCGCCGGAGACGTGGAAGCCCGGCTGGAGCGGGCCCGAGCGCGGCTCCTGCTGCTCCGCGCGCGACGGCCCCAGCCCGCGCGGGACGACAAGGCCCTCGCCGCTTGGAACGGCCTGGCCATCGGGGCGCTTGCGGATGCGACCCGAGTCCTTCCGGCGGACGGGCACGGCGGGCTCGCCGGTCGATACAGGATGGCGGCGCTCCGGGCCGCCGGCGCGATCGTCGATGGGCTGCTCGGCGAGGACGGGCGGCTCGGTCGGTCGTGGAAGGACGGCCGGGCAACCGGCCAGGGCGTCCTCGAGGACTACGCGAACCTCGCGGAGGGTCTGCTGGCCCTGTACGAGGCGACGTTCGACGAGCGCTGGTTCGTCACGGCGCGCGGTTTGGCCGACGCGATCCTCGAACGGTTCGTTGACCCGGACGGCGGGTTCTTCGACACGGCGATCGACCACGAGCGGCTCGTCACCCGCCCCAAGGACGTCCAGGACAACGCGACGCCATCGGGGAGCGCTGTCGCGACCCTGGTCCTGCTCCGGCTCGCAGCGTTCACCGGCGAGTCGCGCTACCGCGAGGCTGCGGAGCGGGCGTTGACGACCATCACGCCGTTCACGGCCCGATACCCGACCGCGTTCGCGATGTGGCTCCAGGCCATCGACCTCGCCCTCGCTCCCGTGGCCGAGGTCGCGATCGTTGGTGACCCCAAGGACGAAGCGACGCAGGCCCTGCTCGCGGTCGTCCGCGGCGGCTATGCGCCGAACCGGGTCATCGCGCTGCGGGCTACGGAAGACGCGCCGACCTCGATCCCGCTGCTCGACGGCCGGACGCTCGTTAAGGGCCGCCCCGCCGCGTACGTCTGCCGCGGCTTCACGTGCCGCCTCCCGGTCACCGATCCCGACGCCCTCCGCGAGCAGCTCGTTGAAATGGCGAGCGTCGTGTGACAAGCACGCTGACTGAGGCCGAGACCTAGGGCTGCGTCGGGCCCATCTCCTGGATCAGGGTCTCGAGGGGCTCCTGGCTGACCCGAAGGAGGCCGTCGCGGGGGCGGTCGAGGTCGATCACGAAGGTCAGCGCAGCGGCCAGCAGGACGATCAGGGCGACGGCGCCCACGACGCCGCGACGGCGTTTGAGCCCGGAGTTGTAGCCGACGATGCCGGCGCTGAGGCCCGCGCCGAGCAGGAGGAACCAGACGACCGTCTCCGGCACGCGCCCGTTGTCGAGCGCCGCTTCGCGGGCCGCCGCCACGTCGATCGCCTCGTTGAGGGACTCGACGAAGATGGCCACGACCGGCCGATCGCCGTCCGTCCGAGCCACTGCCTCCGCATGCGCCCATAACTCCTCGCCCATCTCCTTCGACGCGGCGAGGTTGCGCTCGTACGCCAGCGGATCGAGGACGTTGATCCGGAGAGGTGCGTACTCCCGGAGCAGGGTGCGAATCTCCCCCGAGGCCGGTTCGGCCAGGTAGCCGGCGCGAAGGAACGTCGTCTCGATGGCGTTGGCCTCGTCGACGACGAGGGCGCGGCGGGCGTCGAAGCGGTCGGCGGCGAGGGCGGTGGTCGTTGCGAGAAGGAACCCCATCAGCGCGAGGATCGCGCCGACCAGGAGCTCGGTCGGTCCTTCGGTCTCGGTCGGCCGGACGCGCCCATGCCACGCGCCGAGCCGGTAGCTGCCCTCGTGGATCGCGATGGCGACCGCCACGAGAAGCAGGAACAGCAGCGGGACGGGAAGGACGTCGAGGAGCGGCGACTGGCTCACGGACATCGAGAGGCCGTCGTGGCAGGTCGCTGACGAACCGGCGTCAGGCCGACGTGGTGCCCCCGCCCGCCGTGGTGTTCGCGGGCGTGTCCTCGGGCTCGTCGTCCTTGCGGACCTTGCCGATCTCCTCGCGGGCCTCGCGCACGCCCTGGCCGAACATCCGCCCGATCTGGGGGATCGTCTTCGGGCCGCGAATGATCACCACGATCACGAGGATGACGAGCAGGACGATGATCACGTCGTTCACGTCGGCGATGGTACGCCCGCCCGGTCTCATCGATGCACCGAACCGCGCTTGACAGAGTCGCTATACAACCGTATGGTTGTATTAATGCAGGTTGCTCCACCCGACTTCGATCGCATGTTCGGCGCCCTCGCGGACGCTACCCGACGGGACATCGTCCGCCGGGCGATCGATGGCGAGCAGGGCATCCTCGAGCTGGCCGGCCACTACCCGATGAGCTTCGCGGCGATCCAGAAGCACGTCGCGATCCTCGAGCGGGCAGGGCTCGTCACCAAGGAGCGCATCGGCCGCCGCAAGGTCGTCCGGGCGAACCTGGAGGGCGTGCTGATGGTCCGGCGCCTGCTCGACCGTTACGAGGAGCTGTGGCGTTCGCGGATCGGCCGCATGACCGACCTGCTCGCCGAGAATGCGCCGATGGCGCAGAAGGGAACCGATCGATGACCGTGACCGCCGTTCGCAAGGACGCCGACAAGCTGACCATGACCCTCGATGCCGAGTTCGAGGCCAGCCCAGAGCGCGTCTGGCAGCTCTGGGCCGACCCGCGCCAGCTGGAGCGCTGGTGGGGCCCGCCCGGCTACCCCGCGACCTTCACCAACCTCGACCTCCGACCCGGCGGTCGCGCCGCGTACTACATGACGACCCCGGAGGGCGACACCCCCGCCGGCTACTGGGACATCCTGGAGGTCGATCCGCCGCGCGGATTCCGCGCCCGCGACGGCTTTGCCAACGCCGACGGCTCACCGAACACCGAGATGGGGTCAGGCGAGATGAATGTGTCGATCGAGGAGCTCGGCGAGGGCCGAACCCGAATGTCGATCGAGAACGTGTTCCCCGATGCCGCAACGATGGAGCAGCTGCTGGCGATGGGCCAGGAAGAGGGGATGAAACAGGCCCTCGGACAGATCGATGCCATCCTTGCCGAGGACTCGGTCGCGGGCGCGACGCGCTGACTGTCCCTGGCGATTCGAAACCCGAAACGACGGAAGAACGGAGAGCGAACATGACGACGAGCACGGCCATCGAGCCGATCTCCACGACCCTCGCGGTTCCCGGCGCGACGTTGACGTACGACGTCCGCGTGAGCGAGACGACCACCGAGCCGCCGCTCGTATTGATCGGCTCGCCGATGGGCGCCGGCGGCTTCACGAGCCTCGCGGCGCACCTCCCGGATCGGACGCTCGTCACCTACGACCCCCGCAACAACGGCGAGGAGCGCAGCACGGCGGACGATCCGTCCGTGCCGATCACCGCCGAGGTCCAGGCGGACGACGTCCACGCGGTCATCGAGGCGATCGGCGGCGCACCGGTCGACATGTTCGCGAGCAGCGGCGGGGCGATCGTGTCACTTGCGCTCGTCGCGAAGTACCCGAACGACATCCGGACGCTCGTGGCCCACGAGTCGCCCTTCGCCTCGCTCGTCCCGGACCGCGAACAGGCCCTGGCCGCGAACAAGGCGATTTACGACGCCTACATGGCGAAGGGCGCCGCTGCCGGCATGGGCAAGTTCATGCAGGTCGTGATGCACAGCGGGCCGTTCACTCCGGAGGTCGTGGCGGCGCCGGGGTTCGACCCGGCGATGTTTGGCATGCCTGCCGGCGAGGACGACGGTGTCCGAACCGACCTGATGCTCGCACACAGCGTCCGGTACTTGACGACCTTGGAACCGGACTTCGAGGCGATCAAGCGGGCGCCGACCCGGATCGTCATTGCAATCGGCGAGACGTCGAACGGCAACCTGGCCCAGCGCGGCGCCGAGGCCGCGGCGGAGCGGCTGGGGACCCAGGCGGTCAAGTTTCCGGGTGACCACGGCGGGTTCATGGGTGGCGAGTACGGCCAGCCGCCCGGCGAGCCCGAGGCGTTCGCCGCCAAGCTTCGCGAGGTCCTCGCGGGGTAGCTCCGCCGCCGGCATTCGTGCCGGCTCCGCAATCACGCGCGCCCGCCGGCTTGCCGGCGGGCGCATCCGTTCCCGGCGGCCCGGGCTATCGTGCCGGGATGGCCCTCTCCGATCCGCTGCTCGTCTTCGGGCCGCGCTCGACGACGTATGACTTCGGGCCTTCGCACCCGCTGACCCCGCGGCGGTTCGGGCCCGGGATCGCGCTGCTCGAGGCGCTCGGGGCCGTGCCGGGTCTCGCTCCCGAGCCCGCGTCCGACGAGGAGCTCGGGTGGATCCACGACGAGGCCTACATCGCCACGGTCAAGTCGTTCTCGCGGGAGCCGGACGCTCCGGGACGTGCCGGGATCGGGCCCGGCGACACGCCGGCATTCGAGGGCATGCACGAGGCCTCGGCCGCGGTTGCCGGCGGCTCATTGCGCGCTATCGAGGCGATCCTCCGAGGCGACGTGCTGCATGCCTTCCAGCCCGGGGGCGGGCTCCACCATGCCATGCCCCATCGGGCCGGCGGATTCTGCGTCTACGACGACCCCGCGCTGGCGATCGCTCGGGCTCGCCGTGACGGGCTCAGGGTCCTGTACATCGACCTCGACGTCCACCACGGCGACGGCGTACAGATGATCCACTGGGCCGATCCGGGGGTCATGACGGTGTCGATCCACGAGACCGGGATGGCGCTCTTCCCGGGCACGGGATTCGCGGATGAGCTCGGCGGCCCTGGCGCGGAGGGCACCGCCGTGAACATCCCGCTCGACCCGGGGACGGGCGAGGTCGGCTGGATGGACGCCCTCGAGATCGCCCTGCCGCCGCTCGCCGCGGCGTTCCGGCCGGAGATCGTCGTCTCCCAGCACGGCGCCGATTCGCACGCCTTCGATCCGCTCGCCCACCTCATGGTCACGACGACGGCGATGGGTCGCGCCGCGCGGCTCGTCGACTCCCTGGCCCACGAGCACGCCGGCGGCCGATGGCTCGCCACGGGCGGGGGCGGCTACGACGTCTACCGCGTGGTGCCGCGGACGTGGGCCCAGGTCTGGCTGGCGCAGTCGCACGCGGCCGCGCTCGGCGACCTGCCCGCGGCCTGGCGCGACCGCTGGGCGGACGACGCCACGAACTACGGCCAGTCGCCGATCCCCACGACCCTCGACGATCCCGACAACGCCGGCCTGCCGTACCGGCCCGCGCAGGAGCGCGCCGACCAGCGAGCCGCGGGCATCGCGGAGGCGACGCTCGAGCTCGTGCTGCCCAGGTTGCGCGTAACGCTCGGCAGCTGATCTCGCTCCTTCGTATTCCCCCGTCGCGCATCGGATTTCGGAGCAACCCGTCGGGGGCGGCGAATCCGCGAATATGAACCCGAAGCCACGCGCCAATAGAACATCCGTGCGAAAGCGTGCGGCCGGAGTAGAATTTCGGGTCCCGTGAGCACGACCATCGCCGCCGATCCGCTCGCGCCGTTCTCGCCCGCCGTGCGGGCCTGGTTCGAGTCGGCCTTCGAGACCCCGACGGCCGCGCAGACGGGCGGCTGGGCCTCGATCTCGACCGGGCGCCACACCCTGATCCACGCCCCCACCGGCAGCGGCAAGACCCTCGCGGCGTTCCTGTGGTGCCTCGACCGGCTGGCGCGCGATCCGTCCCCGCCGCCCTCGAAGGCCAGCCCCGGCACCGTCCGAGTGCTGTACATCTCGCCCTTGAAGGCGCTGACCTACGACGTCGAGCGGAACCTGCGGGCGCCCCTCCATGGCATCGGCCTCGCCGCCAAGCGGCTCGGCGAGACCGAGCCCACGATCACCGTCGCTGGTCGCACGGGCGACACGCCCCAGGAGCAGCGGCGCGAGCTGGCGAAGCGGCCGCCCGACATCCTCGTCACGACGCCGGAGAGCCTCTACCTCCTGCTGACCAGTGCTGCCCGCGAGACGCTCCGCGGGGTCGAGACGGTCATCCTCGACGAGGTCCACGCGATCGCCGGCTCGAAGCGCGGCGCCCACCTGGCCCTCTCCCTGGAGCGCCTCGAGCGCCTCCGCCCGAAGGACACGAAGCCGATGCAGCGGATCGGGCTCTCCGCGACCCAGCGCCCGCTCGACACGATCGCTCGCTTCCTCGGCGGCATCGGGCCTGGCCGGGAGGTGGAGATCGTCGATGCGGGGAGCCGGAAGACCCTCCAGCTCGAGGTCGTCGTCCCGGTCGAGGACATGGCCCGCCTCGGGGAGGTCCTGCCGCCGGACCAGCAGCCCGGCGGCCCGGTCGCGCGCGGCGACATGCGCACGAGCATCTGGCCGTCGATCCACCCGCGGCTGCTCGAGCTGATCAAGGCCCACCGCTCCACGATCGTCTTCACCAACAGCCGGCGGCTCGCCGAGCGGCTCGCCCAGCGGCTGAACGAGCTCGCGGGCGAGGAGCTGGTTCGCGCGCACCACGGCTCGATCGCGCGGGAGCAGCGGCTCCAGATCGAGGATGACCTGAAGGCCGGCCGGATCCCGGGGCTCGTTGCGACGTCCTCCCTCGAGCTCGGCATTGACATGGGTGCCGTCGATCTCGTGGTCCTTGTCGAATCGCCGACCAGCGTGGCTTCGGGCCTGCAGCGGGTCGGGCGCGCCGGGCACCAGGTCGGCGAGCCGTCGAAGGGGATCGTGTTCCCGAAGTTCCGGGGCGACCTTCTCGAGTCCGCGGTCGTCGTCAAGCGGATGCACGAAGGGGCGATCGAGACCACGGTCATGCCGCGCAACCCGCTCGATGTCCTCGCCCAGCAGCTGGTCGCGATGGCGGTGATGGATCGCTGGACCGTCGCCGAGCTCCTGGAGATCGTGACCAAGGCGGCGCCGTTCGAGACGCTGTCCCGCGAGGCCCTCGAGGCGGTCCTGGGGATGCTTGCGGGCGCCTACCCGTCCGACGAGTTCGCGGAGCTGAAGGCTAGGGTCACGTGGGACCGCGTGACCGACGTCGTTGAGGGCCGGCGCGACGCCCGAGTCGTCGCGGTCACGAGCGGCGGCACGATCCCGGATCGAGGGCTGTTCGGGGTGTTCCTCGCCGGCGAGGCGGGAACCCCGGGCCGGCGTGTCGGCGAGCTCGACGAGGAGATGGTCTACGAGCTCCGGGCGGGGATGCACGGCGACGTGATCGTCCTCGGGGCGTCGAGCTGGCGGGTGCTGGACATCACGCCGGACCGGGTCATCGTGGAGCCCTCGCCGGGAATACCCGGAAAGCTGCCGTTCTGGAAGGGCGACGCGGTGGGGCGGCCGGTGGAGCTGGGCCGGGCGATCGGCGAGTTCCTGCGCGAGGCCGAGGGCGAGCTGGCGCGAGGCGAGCGTGGCACCCGCTCGCTCACGGCCCGGCTGCGCGAGCAGCACGATCTCGACGAGCTGGCTGCCCGAAACCTGGTCGCGTACCTGGAGGAAGAGCGGGAGGTCGCGGGCGCGCTTCCGACCGACCGGCGGCTCATCGTCCAGCGCTTCCGCGACGAGCTGGGCGACTGGCGGCTCGTGATCCTCTCGCCGTACGGCGGGCGGGTGCATGCGCCGCTCACGCTGGCCATCGAGTCGCGGCTGCGGGAGCGGCTGGGCATCGAGGCCCAGACGATCTGGTCCGACGACGGCATCGCCGTGCGGCTGCCCGAAGGCGAGGGCGAGGGCGACACCCGCCGGCTGGCGGAGATCGAGGCGCTGCTGTTCCCGGCCGCCGACGAGGTCGAGGACCTGGTCGTCGAGGCGGTCGGTGGGTCGGCGCTGTTCGCGTCGCGGTTCCGCGAGAACGCTGGGCGGGCGCTGCTCCTGCCGCGGCGGCGGCCCGGCGCGAGGACGCCCCTGTGGCAGCAGCGCCAGCGGGCGGCGGACCTGCTGCAGGTCGCGTCGAGGTATGGGTCGTTCCCGATCCTGGTCGAAACATATCGCGAGGTCCTGTCCGACGTCTTCGACCTCGATGCGCTCCGGGACGTGCTCGGCGGCATCGAGCGGCGGGAGATCACGGTCCACGGCGTCGAGACCGCGAAGGCGTCGCCGTTCGCCTCGTCGCTGCTGTTCGACTACGTGGCCGCATACATGTACGAGGGCGACGCGCCACTGGCGGAGCGGCGGGCCGGCGCGCTGGCGCTCGATCGCGATCTGCTGCGCGAGCTGCTGGGGCAGGAGGAGCTCCGGGAGCTGCTCGACCCGGA
>JBKKDM010000095.1:0-4599 GCA_046707905.1 Candidatus Limnocylindrales bacterium | reverse complement strand
GGGTCGCCTTCGAGCGACTGCAATCACCGCCGGACCGGAAGACCGGCGCCCGAGCGCTCCTCGCGTTCTCGTCACGCGAGCTGCCGACCAGGCAGGCGAGCTCATGTCGGCGTTGCGCGACGCGGGCCTCGATCCCATCCCGGTTCCGGCGATCGCGATCGAGTTCGAACCCGCGGGCGGCGATCTCGACGACGCAGCCCGCCACCTCGGCTCCTACGCCTGGGTGGTGATCTCGAGCACGAACGGGGCGCGGGCGATCCTGAAAGCCGCGAAGCGCGTCTTCACGCCGTTCGAGGCGTCCCGCTTCGCAGCGATCGGGTCAAGGACTCGGCGCGACCTAGAGCGCGAAGGGATTGTCGTCGCCTTCCAACCGAGTCAGAGCAGCGCCGCTGCAATGGCGGCCGAACTGCCCGTGCGTCCGGGCGATCGCGTGCTCGCTGTGCGGGGCGATCTTGCCGACGAGGAGCTGGCGGTCGCATTGCGGGCGCGCGGGGCCGAGGTCGACGAGGTGATCGCGTACCGGACGCGCCAAGCCCCCCAGGCTTCGCGAGCGCTCGTTCGTCAGGCCCTCGCGGCGAGCCCGATCGACGCAATCGTCTTCACCAGCGGCTCCACGGTTCGAGGCCTGGTCGAGCTCACCCTGGACGAAACGATCAATGTCCTCTCGATCCCGGCGGTCTGCATCGGTCCGGAGACGGCGCCCGCGGCGCGTGCGGCAGGGTTCCGGGTCCTCGCTGTCTCCCCAGAACCGTCATCGGCCGCGCTCGCGACGGCCACGGCACAGGCCCTGGCTCTCCAGCCAGAGGAGATCTCATGACGCTTGACCTAGACGCACCGCCCTCGTCTGCTCCGACCCCCACCCGAACATCCGTTGCGGTCCGACTCCGACGGTTGCGACGCACGCCCGCCCTGCGGGCGCTCGTCCGCGAGACCCGTCTCCATCCCTCCATGCTCGTCGCCCCGCTCTTCATCCAACCAGGGGTGGCCCGCCGCGACCCGGTCGGCTCGATGCCCGGCCAGGCACGGCTCTCGCCCGACCTCGCCGCCGAGGAGGCGGCGCGCCTGGCCCAGCTCGGGGTCGGGGGCGTCATCCTGTTCGGCCTACCCGAGTCCAAGGATCCCCTTGGCTCCGAGGCATCGGCTGACGACGGGATCGTCCAGGAGGCGTTTCGGCGGATCCGAGCGCTCGAGCTGCCGCTCGTCACGATCGCCGACACCTGCTTGTGCGAGTACACCGACCATGGCCACTGCGGACCGCTCGCTCCCGACGGCTCGGTCGACAACGACGCCGCCCTGGTGCGGCTTGCCGAGACGGCGGTCACGCAGGCACGAGCCGGCGCGGACATCGTCGCGCCGAGCGCGATGATCGACGGCCAAGTCGGATCGATCCGGGCCGCGCTCGATGAGGCGGGGTTCGAGCAGATCCCAATCATGGCCTACGCCTCGAAGCACGCGTCCGCGTTCTACGGCCCGTTCCGCGAGGCCGCCGATAGCGCTCCCGCGTTTGGCGACCGGCGGGGCTACCAGATGGACCCGTCCAACGGACGAGAGGCGATGCGCGAGATGGACCTCGACGTTACAGAGGGCGCCGACATCCTGCTCATCAAGCCGGCGCTGCCGGGACTCGACCTCATCGCCGCCGCACGCGCGCGATTCGATGTGCCGATCGCTGCCTACCAGGTGTCCGGGGAGTTCGCGATGATCGCCGCCGCCGCCGAACGCGGCTGGCTCGATGAGCGACGAGCCATGACTGAGGCCGTTACGGCGATCGTCCGAGCCGGCGCCGGGATTGTCATCACCTACGCCGCGGCCGACCTTGCGAACTGGCTTCTCGAGGAGAGCAGGCGATGAGCGGCGACGAGCAGGTCTATGTCCAGGCGCTCGCCCTCGGGATCGACCCGGCGTGGCGACGACGGACCGACGAGGAACGCCACGATGACGGCCGCCGCTTCGGAGAGGCCGCTGCCGCCGCTGATCTCGAGGGCGTCCGCAGCATCACCTACTCGTCGATCGGGCTCGAGCCCGGGGTCGACCTGCTGTTCTGGCGCATGGCGCCATCGGTGGACGCGCTGGAGACAGCAGCGGCCGGGCTCTTGCGCGCCGGAATCGGACGCTGGCTGACCGTTCGCCACTCGCTCGTCGGCCGGATCGGTCCTTCGCAGTACGTGCGGAAGCCGACTGACCAGGAGCAGTCGCTCTTCGTGGGCGATCGCTCCCGATACCTCGTCGTCTACCCGTTCACGAAGAGCACAGACTGGTACCTCCTGTCGAAGGAAGCGCGCCAGGGAGTGATGAACGAGCACATGCGTGTCGGGCACGAGTTCCCCATGGTCCGCCAGGCGCTGGCCTACTCCTTCGGGCTCGACAGCCAGGAGTTCGTTGTCGCCTACGAGATGGACGATCTCGTCGCCTTCGGCGACCTCGTACGAGCGCTGCGGTCGACCGAGAGCCGCCGTTCGACGGTCAGCGACACGCCGATCCTGCTGGGGATCCACCGTTCAATGGAAGAGATTCTCGTCCTGCTGGGCGCGTCGTGATGGCTCGAACATCCGTTGGCTCGAGAAACGCGTCGCTTGTCGAGCGCGCGGAGGGGCTGTTTCCTGGCGGCGTCAACAGCCCCGTCCGGGCGTTCCGGGCGGTCGGCCGGGCGCCCCTGGTCCTCGAGCGCGGCGAGGGGCCGTTCGTGTGGGACGCCGATGGGCGGCGGTACGTCGACTACATCGGCGCCTGGGGACCGGCGATCCTCGGGCATGCCCATCCGTCGGTCGTGGACGCCGTGGCCAGTGCCGCGCGGAACGGGTTTGCCCTGGGCGCGACCCATCCGCTCGAGATCGAGCTCGGCGAGGCGATCCGGGGGGCGATGCCGTCGATGGAGGGCATCCGCTTCACCTCGTCCGGGACCGAGGGGGTCATGAGCGCGCTGCGCGTCGCGCGGGCGGCGACAGGTCGGGATCTGGTGATCAAGTTCGCAGGTGCCTACCACGGCCACTCGGACGGCCTGCTCGTCGAGTCCGGCTCCGGTCTCGCGACCCACGCGATCGCCGGCAGCGCCGGCGTGCCCGAGGCTGTGGCCGCGACCGCGGTCGTCTTGCCGTTCAACGATGCTGACGCAGTCAGCGAGGCGTTCACGACACAACCCGGTCGGATCGCGGCGGTGATCGTCGAGCCGGTCGTCGCCAACGCCGGGGTCATCGCGCCCGCGCCCGGCTACCTCGACCATCTGCGCGACGTGACCCGGGCCGACGGCGCCCTGCTCGTGTTCGACGAGGTGATCACCGGCTTCCGGCTCGACCCCGGTGGCGCGCAGGCACGGTTCGGAGTGACGCCCGACCTGACGACGCTGGGCAAGATCATCGGCGGCGGAATGCCGATCGGGGCATACGGCGGCAAGGCAGATCTCATGAACCTTGTCGCGCCCGCGGGCCCGGTCTACCAGGCCGGCACGCTGTCCGGCCACCCGCTCTCGATGGCGGCCGGGATCGCCACGCTCGATCAGCTCCGTGATGACCGCTACCGGGCCCTCGAGGCGTCGGCCGACACGCTCGCCGCAGGGCTGGCCGAGGCCGCGACGAGCACGGGGCGGAAGGCGGTCGTCGCGCGAGTCGGTTCGCTGCTGACGGTCTTCTTCCGTTCGAGTCCGCCGGTCAATGCGGCCGAGGCGCTTGCGTCCGATCGTGAGGCGTACGCACGGTTCTTCGGCGCAATGCTCGATCAGGGGATCCTCCTGCCGCCGTCGCAGTTCGAAGCGTGGTTCGTGTCGATGGCCCACGGGCCGGCGGAGATCGACGCCACGCTCGAGGCCGCTCGAACGGCCTTCGCAGCATGAACGATCGTTTCCTGCGGGCCTGCCGACTCGAACAGGTCGACGCAACCCCCGTCTGGTTCATGCGGCAGGCCGGCCGGAGCTTCGCCGCCTATCGGAAGCTGCGTGAGCGGTACGGGATCCTCGAGCTTGCCAAGACGCCTGAGCTGTGCGCCGAGGTCACGCTCATGCCCGTCCACGATCTCGGGGTCGACGCGGCTGTCCTCTTCGCCGACATCATGCTGCCGCTCGAGCCGATGGGCGTCGACTTGCGCATCGAGCCCGAGGTCGGCCCGATCATCGACCGCCCGATCCGCTCAGCGGCCGACGTCGCCGCGCTGCGGCCGTTCGATCCGGCCGAGGTGTCGTTCACGCTCGACGCGATCCGCCTCGTCCGCCGTGAGCTCGACGGCACGGCAGGCGTGATCGGCTTCTCGGGGGCTCCGTTCACCCTCGCCTGCTATCTCATCGAGGGCCGCCCGTCGCGGGACTACGCGATCGCCAAGGCGTTCATGTACCGGGAGCCCGAAACATGGCACGCCCTGATGGAGCGCCTGTCGACGATGGTCGTCGCCTACCTCCGGGCACAGGTTGAGGCGGGCGCCGAGGTCGTCCAGCTGTTCGACAGCTGGGTCGGTGGCCTCGGCCCGGCCGACTACGCTGCCTTCGTTCAGCCTCACGTCCGTCGAATCTTCGAGGGACTCGCTGGAGTCCAGACGATCCACTTCGGGACGGGGACGGCGGCCCTCCTCGAGCTCATGGCCGAGGCAGGCGGCAACGTCATCGGGATCGACCAC
>JBKKDM010000094.1:0-2852 GCA_046707905.1 Candidatus Limnocylindrales bacterium | reverse complement strand
GCGCTCGACGGGCTGCTGGCGCGATTCGCACGCTCCCACGGGCCGTTCCTCGCGCCCGAGCCGGCACGGCGCTGGGGGCTGCCGCTCGGGGTCGTCGAGGACGCGCTCGGGCGGCTGCTTGCGGCTGGCACGCTGCTGCGCGGCGAGTTCCGGCCCGGCGGCTCGGAGCGGGAGTGGTGCGACCCCGAGGTCCTGCGGCTCCTCCGGCGCCGGTCGCTCGCGCGGCTCCGGCGCGAGGTGGAGCCGGTGGATCCGGAGACCCTCGGACGGTTCCTGCCGGCGTGGCAGGGCGTCGCGCCGGTCGGGGCGAGCCCCCCGCCACTTCGCGGCACTGCCGCGCTGGAACGGCTCGCCGAGGTGGTCGACCAGCTCGCCGGCGTGCCGATTCCCGCCTCCGTGCTGGAGCGCGACGTCCTCCCGGCACGGGTCCCCGGCTACCAGCCGCGACTGCTCGACGAACTTGGCGCCCTCGGCGAGGTGGCGTGGGTCGGCCACGGTAGCCTCGGCCGCGACGACGGTCGGGTCGTCCTCCATCGGCCCGGTCGGGAGCTCCTGCTCGCCGCGCCCTCGGACGGCCCGAAGCCAGATTCGAAGCTCCACGACGCGATCCGCGAGCAGCTCACCGGCCGCGGCGCCTCGTTCTTCCGCGCCATCCAGGGAGCGGCGGCGCGCGCCGGCGCGGCCACGGACCGGGACGTCCTCGACGCCCTGTGGGACCTCGTCTGGGCCGGTGAGGTCACCAACGACACCTTCGCCCCCCTTCGCGCGCTGCGCTGGAAGCGACCAGCGAGATCGGGTGGGAACGGCGCACGCCGACCGCGGATGGGCCGCCTCACCGCGCTGGGGCCGCCCGAGGCCGCCGGTCGCTGGTCGCTCGTCGGCAGCGGCATCTGGGATGGCGAAGGCTCCGCCACGCCCCCGAGCCCGACGGAGCGGGCCCATCAGCTCGCGCTCGCGCTGCTGGACCGGCACGGTGTCCTCGTCCGCGAAGCCGTGATGGCCGAAGGGGTCGAAGGCGGCTTCTCCGCGGTCTATCCGATCCTCCGGGCGCTGGAGGAATCGGGCCGCATCCGGCGCGGCTATTTCGTGTCCGGATTGGGCGCCGCGCAGTTCGCGTTGGCGGGTGCGCTGGAGCGGCTGCGGACGCTGCGGGACCCCGACGGCGGAAACGGCGATGATTCAGAGGTGCACCTCCTCGCCGCCGCCGACCCAGCCAACCCCTACGGCGCCGCGCTGCCGTGGCCGCGCCGCGGTGAAACCGACCGGCGGCCGCTGCAGCGCGCTGCCGGCGCGTCGGTCGTGCTGGTCGACGGCAGGGCCGTCCTGTACCTCGACCGCGGTGGCACCTCGCTCCAGACGCTGCCCGCCTTTGACGACCCCGCCACGGCCGACGTGGCCCTCCTGGCACTCGGGGAGCTGGTCGCCGATGGGCGCCAGCGGGAGCTCGTCATCGGCAAGATCGACGGCGAGCCGGTGGGCTCATCGAACCGGTCCGAAACCCTCCTCGAAGCCGGGTTCGTCAAGGGCTACCGCGGGCTCGTCCTGCGAAGACCGCGCGCGGGAGCGATGATCGCCTGATGCCGGAAGGTGACACGCTCGCAAGAATCGCCGTAGCCCTGCGGCCCTACCTGGCCGGGAGGGTCGTCACGGCTGCCCGCGCCCGCCTCCCCGGACCCCAAGTCAGCCGTGTCATCGGCCAGAAGATCGACGCCGTCGACGCGGCGGGTAAGAACCTCCTCATCAAGTTCGACGGCGGCCTCGAGCTCCGGACCCACCTCGGGCTCCACGGCTCGTGGCATCGCTACCGTCCCGGTGAGACCTGGCGCCGCCCGCCATCGCGGGCCGCGCTCGTCCTCGAGGTCCCGGGCGCCGTGGCCGTCTGCTTCGATGCCCCGGTCGTCGAGCTGTTCGAACGGCGCGCCGAGGTCGTCCATCCCACGATCTCCATGCTCGGGCCGGACCTGCTCGACGAGAAGTACGACCAGGCAGAGGCCGTCCGGCGCCTCCGGGACGACGCCCGCAAGGACACCGCGATCGGCGAGGCGATCCTCGACCAGCGTGCCGTCGCCGGGATCGGGAACGTCTACAAGAGCGAGGTCCTGTTCATGGAGCGGGTCGACCCGTTCGCACCCGTGAAGTCGCTCGACGACGACGCGCTCGAGCGGATCCTCACGACGGCCCAGGCCCAGCTCAAGGCGAACTCCCGCTCCGATGCCCCGGCCGGCCGCTCGACGACGGTCGACCTCAAGACCGGCAAGAAGCTGGCGCCGTCGCGGCTCTGGGTCTACGACCGGGCCGGGCGCCCGTGTCATCGCTGCGGCGAGCTCATCAACTCCGACTCGCAGGGCACCGAGATGCCGCGGGTGACGTACTGGTGCGACGGCGTCCAGTGCCAGGCGTCGGCCGACAAGAAGGCCGCCGCGGCCAACGGCGGGAAGAAGGCCCCGAAGCGCGCGGCCGCCAAGGCGCGATCGACGAACTCCGGCTAGGTCCTCAGCTCGCTCCGTCGAGCAACGGCAGCACGCGCGCAGCAAGGAGCGATCGGAAGACATCCACGAGGAGACCGGCCCTGTCGTTGTCGGGCAGGCTCGGATCGAGGAGCGGCGACAGGACCTCGTCGATCCGCTCGCGACGTTCGTCGGGATCCAGGTCCGGCCGCGCAGCCGCCGACACGTCCCACAGCTCTTCGTCCAGGAACCACGCGAACTCGTCGTAGATCAGCCGCGCTTCGATCTCCCACGCCTGGGCCGTCTGGAGCGCGGCCCCGACTTCGAGGAACGCCGGCAGGGCCGCCTCGACGAGCTCCTGCAGCCCGCGCTCCTGGCGGTGGCGGAGCTCCGGGAGGCTGACGC
>JBKKDM010000093.1:0-19459 GCA_046707905.1 Candidatus Limnocylindrales bacterium | reverse complement strand
CACGGCGAGCCCGCGGCCTTGCGCCTGGAGCTCGCGAGGCGATACCTCCACGTGTTCGGCCCGACGACCGTCGGCTCGTTCGCCAAGTGGGCGGGGATCGGGGCGAAGCAGGCCCGGGATGCGTTCGCTTCGCTGGCGGCGGAGCTGGTCCCCGCTCGAACGCCGATCGGCGACGCCTGGCTGCTCGCCGGCGATGAAGAGGCGGCGCGATCAGCCTCCAGGCCAACGGCGGCGGCACGGTTCCTCCCGAGCGGTGACACCCTCTTCCTGCACTGGGGCGCGGATCGCGAGCTGCTCGTACCGGATGCCGGCCGGCGCGGCGAGCTCTGGACGTCGCGGGTCTGGCCCGGCGCGCTGCTCGTGGGCGGCGACCTGGCGGGCGTGTGGCGTCGCGCCGGCCCGGATGTGACGATCGATCCGTGGCGGAGGCTGGGCGGGGCGGAACGGGCTGCCGTTGAGGCGGAGGCAGCAACGATGCCGCTCCCCGGGCTCACCAGGGCGATCCAGGTCCGCTGGCCTGACTGACATGCGACGAACGACTGCGCCGGGCGTGCCGGGAGACTGCGAGCCCTAGCGCTTCGAGTGACCGCGCCGCCCCAGCTGTGGCCTACTTGCCGAATGCATACCGAGTATGTATGCTGCCGAAAACGCAGGGGAGACGCGGGTGTCGGTTCGATTCGGCTTGCTGGCGCTGCTCGATGAGGCGCCGAGCCACGGCTACAACCTCAAGACCGCGTTCGAGCGGCGGACGGGCGGGTCGTGGGCGCTCAACATCGGGCAGGTCTACACGACGATCCAGCGGCTCGAGCGCGACGGACTCGTCGAGTCGATGGAGACGGCCGACGACGGCGATGTTCGGCGGGAGTATCGAATCACACCGACGGGCCGAGCACAGCTCGCCACGTGGTTCGACAACCCGGTCGTCGCCGAGGCACCGGCGCGCGACGAGTTGGCCATCAAAGTCCTGCTGGCGGTCGCGGCGGGCGACGTCGACGTCACCGCCTTGCTCCAGCGCCAGCGACGCGCCTCGATCGAGCAGCTCCAGGCCTACACCCGCCGCAAGGCCAAGGCCGACCCCGGGCGCGACGTCGCGTTCCTGATCCTCCTCGACGCGCTGATCTTCAGGACGGAAGCCGAGATCCGCTGGCTGGACGCCTGCGACGCGCGGATCCGGAGCCTTGCCGCCCGCACCCCGAAGCCGGCGACCGCCGCGAAGGAGACCGATCGATGACAACGCTCGTCGAGCTCGACCGCGCCGCGCGCCGGTTCGGCTCCGGCCACACCGAGGTGACGGCGCTCCACCCGACGAGCCTCACGGTCGATGCGGGCGAGCTGCTCGCCGTGATGGGCCCGAGTGGGTCGGGCAAGACGACGCTGCTGTCGCTCGTCGGCGGGCTCGACCGGCCGACGGAGGGCCGGGTCATCGTCGATGGGCTCGATGTTGGCGCCATGAAGCCGAAGCAGCTCGCGATCCTGCGCCGTCGGACGGTCGGGTACGTCTTCCAGGACCTCAACCTGCTCGCCGGGCTCACGGCTCGCGAGAACGTCTCCATCCCGCTGGAGCTGGATGGCCGACCGATCCGCGAGGCGCGCGCTGCCGCCCAGGGTGCCCTGGAGTCGGTCGGGCTCGGCGAGCTCGCCGATCGCTACCCGGACGATCTCTCCGGCGGCGAGCAGCAGCGGGTCGCGATCGCGCGAGCACTCGTCGGCGGACGGCAGATCCTCCTGGCGGACGAGCCAACGGGCGCGCTGGACTCGATGACCGGCGAGTCGGTCATGCGGCTCCTTCGGGCCCACGCCGACGGCGGCGGCACCGCAATCCTCGTGACCCACGACGCCGCGCACGCCGCGTGGGCCGACCGGGTGGTGTTCCTCCGCGATGGCCGGATGGTCGACGAGTCCCGCCCGGCCCCGAGCCCTGAGCTGGTCGGGGCGGGAACGGCGGCGTGAGCTTCTCCGCGACCCGCGCGCTGGTGCGTGTCGGACGACGAAACATCGTCCGGCATCGCGGGCGAAGCGTCCTGATCACGCTCCTCGTCCTGCTTCCGGTTGCCGCGATGGTTGCCGGCATCTCGATCCTCCAGACGATGCAGCCCACGACGGAGGAGTCGATCCGCTCGCGGATGGGTCGCGCGGACCTGTTCGGCCAGGCTCCATCCGAGGCGGAGCTTCGGAAGTTCCTCCCGGATGGCAGTGTCCTCGAGCCACTCGTCCACCTCGAGGCGCGGCTGCTCGTGGCCGGCTCGCGCCCCGGGGTTGGGCTTCGGGCGATGCGACTGGATGGGCTCGCCGAAGGGATGCTGACGCTGACCGAGGGCCGCGCGCCGAGCTTGGCGACCGAAGCAGCGATCAGCCAGCCGGTTGCGGAGCTCGCGGGGGTCGGCATCGGCGGGACGCTCACGCTCGACGGCGGCCAGGCGTTCACCGTCGTCGGCATGGTCGAAAACCCCTTCTACCTCGGGGACCGGGCCGTGGTGATCGATCCCGCGACGTCGGATCGAGCGTTGGAGTCCACGTCGTGGCTCATTGACGTGCCGGAGGGCGTCGATCCGGACGCCGTGGTTGCCGAGATCTTCGCGCCGGGCGCTGAGGTCCAGGAGATCGGACTCGAGTCGCGGAACACCGGGTTGTTCGGGAGCGGGGACAGCTCGAGCCCCACGATCCTCGTTTTCGGTGCGCTCGCGCTGCTCGAGGCGGCATTGATCGCCTCTGCCGCATTCGCCGTGAGCATCCGTCGCCGCCAGCGGGAGCTGGGCCTGCTGGCGGCGACGGGCGCGACCACTCGCCAGCTCGCCGGCACGGTCGTGGCCGAAGCGGCCCTCCTCGGCGCTGCGGCGTGCGTGGGCGGTGTGGTGGTCGGGCTGCTGATCGCCCTGGCGATCTCGCCATTCCTGGACGACCTCTCCGGGCATCGCAACGGGCCGCTGGTCGTGAACGCGTTGGGGCTGGTGGGACCGGTCGTCGTCGGGTTCGCGGCCGCAATGATCGCGGCGATCGCCCCAGCCAGGACCGTGGCGCGCATCCCGGTCCTCCGGGCCCTCTCCGGCCGACGTCCACCCGAGACCTCAGCGCGTCGAACGCTCCTTCTCGGGCTCGCGTTCGTTGCGCTCGCGGCCGGCATGACGATCGCCGGCGCCACCTCGGAGTCCGACATCCAGGGCTTCCCAATCCTCTTGATGATGGGCGGCGCCGTCCTCGGGACGTTGGGGTTCGGGGCTTGTGCGCCCTGGCTGCTGGAGCGGTTGGAGCTGATCGCTTCGCGCCTGCCCCTTGCCGGTCGAATCGCGTTCCGTGACACGGCCCGCGCTCGCTCTCGATCCGCGCCGATCGTCACCGCGATCCTGTCCGGCCTCGCCGCATCGATCGCGATCGGCGCCTGGGCCGCGACGAACGCCGCCTCGGAGCGCGAGTTCTGGCACCCATCCCTGCACGACGATCAGCTGGTGATCTACGGCGCCGGGGCCGAGAGCGCCGGCGCAAGCATGCTCGCGCTCGACGGCGTGATCAGCGGGACGACGATCCCGAAGCTGTATCCGGCGGACCAGTCCTATCTCGGCTACTTCCTTCCCGGGGCGACACACCCTGATGGGCGATTGATCAACATCTACGAGCGCTGCGACAACTGCGGCGGCGAGTTCGGTCCGCCCCAGGTCAGCGACGTCGCCGCCGGGACGCCCGAGCTCCTCGCGATGGCCCACGCCGAATCCGCCGCCGAAGCCCTCCGGCAAGGCCACGTGGTGCTGCTCAGCACCGAGCCGATCGTCGCGACGACCATGGAGGTCAGACGGTACGACGACACCACGGCGACTGAGATCCTGGTCGCGACGCTTCCGGTCACCGTCGTGCACGTGACGGTCAGCGGCGGGCTGTTGCCGGAGGCGTTCCTTCCGCCAGCGGCGATCCAGGAGCTGGACCTCGTCCCCGGCGGCGAGGGCGGTGGCGATTTCCCGTTCGTTGTCCAGTACGACCACCCGGTTGGTGAGGCGGAGCTCGCGCAGGCGCGCCAGGTCTCCGCGGGCCTCGTCGACACCTGGGCGGAGCTCGGCAACGTCCCGCCCGAGCGACAGGGCGAGGGCTGGCGGCTCCTGCTGGTCGCCCTGGTGCTGCTCTTCGCGATGAGCGTGACGGGCATCGCGATCGCCCTGGGCGAAGCCGAGTCGCGAGCCGAACAGCGATCGCTGCTCGCGCTGGGGGCCGATCCGGGATTGCGACGGCGGATCGTCGCGGCTCGCGCTGCGATCCTGGCGCTGCTCGCCGGTCTGCTCGCGGTGCCGGCCGGCCTGCTCCCGGTCTGGGGTGTCTTCGCGAGTCGCGATGCCCAGCTCGCCCTCCCGACGATCGAGATCGCCGGCGCAGTGATCGCGCTTCCGGTGCTCGCCGTGGCCAGCGCCTGGCTCCTGAGCCGCCCGATTCCGGAGTGGAACGCGTTCCGGAACGTCGGGGTGGGGGACTAGCGGGTCAGAGCCCTTCCGATGCCGCGCGGTTCGGCGATCAGCCCAGTCGGGCGAGCCACTCCGCGACGGTGGCGCCGAAGTGGTCTCGAAGGTCCGTGATCAGCGAGTGGCTTGCGCCCTCGATCATCCGGACGTCGGCCTGCGGGACGGCCGCCTGGAAGCGGGCCCCGGCGGTCTCGTTCGTGGCGCGAAGGTCGTCCGGCGTCGTGGCGAGCAGCAGCAACGTCGGCGTGCCGGCGGCCGCGAGCGCGGCCCATTGGTCGCTCTGGCGAGCGCGCATCAGGTGGTACATCGCTCGGGCGCGGCTTGATCCGATCGTTCGGGAGATGAACCCGCCCTCGCCGTCGTCGGTGAGGCCCTCCATGTAGGCGTCAACGACTGGATCGTCGATCGGCAGCTCGAGGTCCGCCGCCACGGCTGTGCGATCCGCCACGCGGACGCGAGCGGCCTCGGCCTCGGCGGCCAGGTCGTCGAGCGACTTCGTGAGGCTGGCGGCCTGCTGCTCGGCGTAGTCGAGGTGGCCGCTGTCGACGAGGACCAGCGCATCGACGCGATCCGGCCTCGCCGCGGCGGCATGGACGGCGATCGAGCCGCCCCAGCTGTGCCCGGCGAGGACGATGCGGCCCCAGCCCAGCGCATCCGCGACGCTCCACGCGAGCTCGGCGAGACCCTCCGCCGTGTAGCCATCCGGATCGAGCGGCGGCGTCTGCCCGAACCCGGGCTGGTCTGGTGCCGCGATCGAGAATCCGGCCTCCGCGAGCGGCTGGACCCCGGGGCCGACGAGGGCGCCCGACGCCGCCGGCCCGAGCGAATGCAGGAACAGCAGCGGTCGACCGTCGACCGGACCCCAGCGGCGCACGAACACCTGCCGCCCGCCGGCATCGACCCACTCGCCTTGCATGGTCACAGCCTACGGAGTCCCGGGGAGCGCCAACTGTGCCGCCCGGGATCGTGCCGCGCGATCGCCCAAAACGTGCGACGTCGTGGTATCACAAAACGGGCGATTCAAGCCCGGGACTACACTCGGCCGGTTCGCCGCGCCCTTCGAGCGTCGGTTCGTCGCGTCACATCCAGCCCGAGCGCAGGCGTCTCGCTGGCCCCGCCACAGGAGTGCGTTCGCACCAGTGTCCGATCCAATCCTCACCCGGCTGACCGGCCCGGCCGACCTCAAGCGCCTCTCCGAGCCCGAGCTCGAGACCCTCGCGCAGGAGATCCGGGATACGATCGTCTCGACCGTCGCCAAGACGGGCGGCCACCTCGGCTCGTCGCTCGGCGTCGTCGAAATCGCGATCGCGCTCCACCGCCTGCTCGACTCGCCGACGGACCGGATCGTCTGGGACACGGGCCACCAGGCCTATGCCCACAAGCTCCTCACGGGCCGGCTGGAGCGATTTGGCACGCTCCGCCAAATCGATGGCGTCGGCGGCTTCCCGCGCCGCTCCGAGAGCCAGCACGACGTGTTCGACGGCGGGCATGCGGGCACCGGCCTCTCCATCGCCGAGGGCCTAGCCGCCGCCCGCGACATCCGCGGGAGCGGCGAACGGATCGCAGTCGTGGTCGGCGACGCGGCCCTGATGGCCGGCTTGAGCCTCGAGGCGCTCAACGACATCGGTCACCGCCGGACGCCGATGCTGATCGTGCTGAACGACAACGAAATGTCGATCAGCGCCACCGTCGGGGCGTTCTCGACCTACCTCTCGAAGATCAAGTTGTCCGGCGCGTGGCAGTCGTCGAAGTCGATCTGGGACCGCTTCTGGGGTGCGGTCCCCGTCATCGGCCGCGGCGTCGTGATGTGGAGCCAGCGGTTGCGCCGGTCCGTCGTGAACCTCGCGAGCCCGGGCCAGCTATTCGAGGACCTCGGGATCACGTACATCGGCGTCCTCCCCGGCCACGACATCCACGAGCTGCTCCAGACCTTCGCGCGGACGCTCGAGCTGCAGGGCCCGGTCCTCGTCCACGTCCGGACCCAGAAGGGCCGCGGCTACCGGCCCGCCGAGGCGGACCAGGTGTCGTTCCACGGCGCGGCGCTGCCGCCGATGGAGCTCACCCCGCAGGCGGACGCGTTCGACGGCGCGGCAGCGAGGTCCGCCGCGAACCTGTCCGGTGGGCCCGCGGCGAGCGCCGACCGCCCCAAGATCAGACCGGGCAGCCCCCACGGGGCCGGCTCGAACGGTGACGCCCTGGCGCCGCCCTCGTCGCCATCGGCCCCGAAGAACCCGAGCTACACCGCGATCTTTGCCACCGAGCTGATCGAGCTGGCCAGGGCGGACGATCGGATCTGCGCGATCACCGCGGGGATGCCAACTGGCACGGGCCTCTCGAAGTTCCAGGCCGTCTTCCCGACGCGGTTCCACGACGTGGGGATCGCGGAGCAGCACGCCGTGACGATGGCCGCAGGGCTCGCTATCGCCGGCATGCGTCCGGTGGTCGCGCTGTACTCGACCTTCCTGCAGCGGGCGTTCGATCAGACCGTCCACGACGTCTGCCAGAACGACCTGCCCGTCCTGCTCGCGGTCGACCGGGCGGGCCTCGTCGGCGAGGACGGCACGTCCCACCAGGGCATGTTCGCCATCCCGGCCCAGCGCCAGCTGCCGTACCTCGTCATCGCCAGCCCGAAGGACGAGCAGGAGCTCCGATCGCTGGTCCGGACGGCCATGACCCAGGAGCACCCGTTCGCCCTCCACTACCCGCGCGATCCGGGTTTCGGGCTGCCGTCAGTCGAGCCGATGACGATCGCGGTCGGGCAGGCGGAGGTGATGCGCGAGGGCGACGACGTCCTGTTCGTCGGCTTCGGCCCGATCACGATGCGCGCCCTCGAGGTCGCCGATCGGCTCGCGGCGGATGGCTGGTCCGTGGGCGTCGTCAACGCCCGGTTCGCAAAGCCCCTCGACCGACAGCTCATCCTCGACCAGGCGCGTGGGAAGCGGCTCGTCGTGACGTTCGAGGAGTCGGTGGTCAGCGGCGGCTTCGGGAGCGCGGTCCTGGAGATGGTCGAAGAGGCCCGGCTCACCGACGCCGCGCTCCGTGAGACCAGCGTCAAGATCCTCGGCATCCCCGCGGACCGCTTCGTCGACCATGGCGCCGTTGCGGACCTGCGACGTCTGCTCCGCCTCAATCCCGCAGGCCTCGAGGAGCAGGTGCGCGAGGCGTTGGCCACCCTCGCCCTCCGGCCTTCCGGTGCGGGCCGGCCGGAGGCGGCCGCTCGTGCCGGCTGACGGGACCGCGGGCGTCAAGCCGATGCCGAAGGTCGTGCTCACCGGCAGAACCCTCGATGACGAGTGGGTCACCGTCGCGCTCGAGACCGACCCGGTCGTGATGGCCGAGCTCGGCGGCCCGTGGAGCGCCGACGAGGCTCGCGCCACCCATCGCCGACGGATCGCTCGAGTCGATGCCGAGGGATCCTGGTCGTTCACCGTGCGGCCGGTTCAAGCCGGTGGCGCTGTCGGCGAGCCGGTTGGGATGATCGCCGTCTGGGATTCCGAATGGGAGGGCGAGCCGGTCAGCGAGACCGGCTGGATGACCCTGCCCAAGCACCAGGGCAAGGGCTACGGGAGCGCCGCGCTGAAAGCGATCCTCGACCGGGAGCGGGTGGAGCACCGCTGGGGCGATATCCACGCCTTCCCGGGCGCGACGAACGGCGCCTCGAACGCGCTGTGCCGCAAGTTCAGTTTCGAGCTGGTCGGGACCGGCGACGCCGACTACGCCGGCCGGCATTTCCCGGTCAACCACTGGGTCTGGCGGGCACCGCCGGATCGAGATCCGGGTCAGGCAGGATGAACGCGGGGATTCCAGCGCGATAGGATGCACCGACGCCCGAGAGAGGGCGGAGGGAGGAAGCGCCCGGTGGCCCAACGCTGTGGTCTCTTCGGTCGCCGTCCGTGGCTGCGCGCCTGGCTGGTCGTCGCGCTCGCGGCGTGGTCAACCATCGGCGTCCTCCTCGTAACCCGAGCTAACAACTTCGGGCTCGTCGACGACATCTCGATCTCCCCGTACCACGTGGTTGGCTACGCGGCGCTCCTGACGCTCGCGCTCTACGTCGGGTGGAGCTTCTTCGGCGCGCTGCGGCGAGGTCGCTGGCGCGAGGCGTTCCCGCCGCTCTACGGCGGTCTCGGCCTTGGGTTCCTGCTCCTCCTCGGGTGGGTGATCCTCGATCCGATCTGGCGCGACACGCTCGGGATCCGGATCGGGATCGAGGGCGGGCTGGCGCCGCCCCGACTGCTCATCCCTGCCGGGCTGGCGCTGCTCGCGGTGGGGCCGCTGCGTGAGGCGATCGCATTGCGACAAGAACGAGGTCTCCGACCGGGCGAACGCTCGATCCGCTGGGCGGGCGTCGCGGCGGCCGGCCTCGTCGGCAGCGCGCTGACGATGGCCGCATTCAACCCCATCCAGACACCGACCAACGACTGGTCGTACATCCCGGCGCGAGACAACTCCGAGATCTGGACGATGGCGGCGGACGGCTCGGCACAGACCCGGCTGCTCGCGGCCCAGGGCGACGGCATCGACTACTCGCTGCCGGCCTGGTCGCCCGACGGAACGCGGATTGCCTACACGGTCTGGACCAACGACGACGGGGCGCCCCAGAACATCCGGCCGGAGGACCAGAGCTCCGCGATCTGGACGATGGACGCGGACGGCTCCGACCGCCGGCTCCTCGTGGACGGCGGCACGAACCAGGCCTGGATTCCTGCCTGGTCGCATGACGGTCAATGGCTGAGCTACACGGTTACGCCGCTCGGCGCCAGCGCTGCAGCCCCGGCCCAGCCCCAGGCCAACCAGGCGCCGGGTCCGGTCGGGGCCCCGAGCGCCGTCGTCGGCGCGACGCTCTGGATCATCCACCCGGACGGGACCGGCGCGCGCCAGGTGAGCAACGAGGGCAGGACAGCGTTCGGGGGCTCATGGGCGCCCGATGGTTTGCGTCTTGCGTACCTCGAGGCGATCGGCGGCCTGGAGGCGGACATCCACGTCACCGCCATCGACACGCCTGGTCTCGCCGTCACCAGCGTCGTCGCTCCGGATCCGGCGAACGACTGGGGCGTGGCGTGGGCGCCCGACGGCCAGGAGATCGCGTTCACGTCGAACCGGTCCGGCAACGAGGAGATCTGGGCGGTCCGTGTGGACCCGGTCGCGGGTGAGGCAACGCCCCAGCCGCGCCAGCTGACCAACGACGGCGCGGGCGACTGGGTTCCGGCCTACCACCCCGGCGGCTCGCGGATCGCGTTTGTGTCCGATCGGACGGGCGAGCCCGAGATCTGGTCGATGGCGACGGACGGCACGGACCTCAGGAATCTCAGCAATCACCCCCAGCACTTCGACGGCAACTGGAGCCTCAGCTGGTCGCCTGATGGAACACGACTCGCCTACGGGACGGCATCGTTCCAGGACCCCGTGAGCTCGGGCTGGGTGCGCGAGGACTTCGCCGCCGCGCAGGCGCTGCTCTTCGGGCTCGCGATTGCCGTCCTGGGGCTGCTCATCGTCTCGCTCGGCGCGCCGCTCGGGGCGTTCACGGTGGCACTGCTGATCGTGGCCGCAGCGGCGGCCATCGTGGTCGACGGCTGGGCATTCCTGCCGGGTGCCGCGATCGCCGGGCTGGCGGTGGACGGGCTCGTCCGGGCAGTTCCAGCGCGGTGGAAGGCGCGGGTGGCTTCGGCGGCGTTGCCGGCTGCCGCGAACCTCGCCATCGGCCTCACCATCGGGGCGTCCGGAACCCTCGCCTGGTCGATCACCCTGCTGCTGGGCGTCGCCGTGGCATCCGGGGTCATCGGGTGGGCTCTGGCCGAGGCGGTCGAGCGACTGTTGCCGCGATCGGCGGGGCCCGAACCGGCGCCCGCCGAGGGGTAGCCGACGGGACTCCGCGATGAGCCCGAGCGAAGCGCCATCTGTCACCATGGGGTGGTGAGCGGCGTGCGTGCGACCAGGGTTCGGCTCGACCAGCTCATCGTCGACCGAGGGCTCGCCGAATCGCGCTTCCGCGCCCAGGCGCTCCTGCTCGGCGGGAAGGTTCGCGCCGGCGCCGGCGATGGGGCCAGGTTTGATCGGAAGCCCGGCGACCTCGTGGATCCGGAGCTGCCGCTCGAGGTCGAGGCGCCGGAGCCGTACGTAAGTCGCGGGGGCCACAAGCTGGCCGCCGCCCTGGACGCCTTTGGCATCGACCCGGCGGGGCGCGTCTGCCTCGATGCCGGCGCGTCGACCGGCGGCTTCACCGATGTCCTGCTCCAGCGCGGCGCGCGCCGCGTCTACGCGGTCGACGTCGGGCGGGGCCAGCTCGCCGAGGCCCTTCGGCGCGACTCGCGCGTGGTCTCGATGGAGCGCACGAACGCCCGGACCCTCACGGCGACGGCGCTCCCGGAGCCGGTGACCGTCGCCAGCGTTGACGTCGCATTCATCTCGCTCCGCCTGGTGCTCGAGCCGATCGTCTCGACGTTCGACGAGAGGGGCGGGGACCTCGTCCCGCTCGTCAAGCCCCAGTTCGAGGCCGGTAGGGCGGACGTCCGGGACGGCGTCGTTCGCGATCCGGTCGTCCACCGGCGCGTCCTCGGCGACATCGTGGAGGCGGCCAGGGTGATCGGCCTCGACCCGATCGATGCCATCGCCTCGCCGATCCTGGGTCCGGAGGGCAACCGCGAGTTCCTGCTCCACCTCCGGGTGCCGGCGTCTGAGGTTCGTCTCGAACGCGCTGCCGCGCACGACGACCCGCCCTTGCCCCTTCTGCCGGCGCTGGCGGCGCGGCTGGATGCCATCAGCGCGCCGGTGGCGGCGTGAGCGACGCGGTCCGGCGGCTCGGGTTCGCCTTTAACCCGACCAGCGATCCCGCGATCGCGCTGAAGGACAAGGCGGTGGCGTGGGCCGAGCTCCACGGCGTCGACCAGTGGGCCGCCACCGCCGCGGACCGCGAGGGTCTCCACCTCGAGCTGGAGACCACCGACCTGCTCGTGGTCCTCGGGGGCGATGGGACGTTTCTTCGCGCTGCCCGGGCCGTCGTTCGCGACGACGTGCCGCTGCTCGGCATCAACGTCGGCAAGGTCGGCTTCCTGTCCAAGGTCGAGGCCGCCGATCTCGAGAAGGTCCTGGAGCTGCTCCTTGCGGGCCGCTTCACGCTCGAGCCCCGGATGGCACTCGAGGGCCACATCCTCCGCGCCGGCCAGCCGATCGGCGGCGACCGGCTCGTCGCGCTCAACGACATCGTCGTCGCGCGCGGCTCGCTGGCCCGCGTGGTCCGCCTCGACACCAGCATCGACGAGAGCCACCTCGCATCGTTCGTCGCGGACGGGCTGGTCGTGGCGAGCCCCACTGGCTCGACCGGCTACTCGTTCTCTGCCGGCGGCCCGATCCTCGGACCCACGGCGCGGAACCTCGTCGTGACTCCGATCGCCGGCTACCTGACGACCATTCGGTCGGTCGTGGTGGGGCCGGAGGCCGTGGTCCGGACCCGGATCGTCGACGCCCACGAGGCGCTCGTCTCGGTGGACGGGCGAGAGGACATCCCGGTCCAGGTGGGCGACGTCGTCGAGGTCCGGGCGATCGAACGTCCTGTGCGCCTCGTGGAGCCGGAGGGGTCGCTGCCCTTCTGGGACCTCGTCCGGCGCAAGGTCGAGCTGCTCCCATCATGACGGCGGGGCAGGCGACGAGCGCCGAGGTGGGCGACGACGCCACGGAGCGGGCGCCCGTACAGCACGATCGCGTCGGGCGGCTCATCGAGCTCAACGTTCGCGATCTCGCGCTGATCGATCGACTGCGACTCGAGCTCGAGCCGGGGCTCAACGTCCTGACGGGCGAGACCGGGGCAGGGAAGAGTCTCCTGATCGACGCCCTCGGGCTGGCGCTTGGGGCCCGCGCCGACACCTCCCTGGTCCGCCACGGGGCCGATGCCGCGCGCGTCGAGGCGCTCTTCGATCGGCTGCCGGAGCCCCTCATCGCCGCGCGCGAGGTTGGTGTCGGCGGCCGCTCGACGGCTCGCCTGGACGACGGCCCGGTGACGGCCGCGCGGCTCGCGGAGGTCGTCGGGCCGCTCGTCGAGATCCACGGCCAGCACGAGCAGTCGCGCCTCCTCGACGAGCGCTGGCAGCGGGAGCTGCTCGATGCGTTCGGCGACCACGCGGACCTGCGGGTCGCCATGGGCCGGGCCGTGGAGCGCTGGCGCGAGAACCGGATCGCGCTGGCCGAGGTCGCGCTGGAGCCGCTCGAGGTCGAGCGGCGGCTGGAGGTGCTGCGGCACGAGGTCGAGGAGATCTGCGGCGCCTGCCTCCGAGCCGGAGAGTCCGCGGAGCTTCGGGAGCGCCTGGAGCGGGCCCGCCACGGCGAGGCGATCTCCCGCGGCGCCTCCGCGATCCGCGCCGCGCTCGACGGCGAAGCGGCTGGAGCGCGTGACGCCGGGGGTCGCGAGGCCCCGGGCGCCCGGGACCAGCTGGCCGGCGCGGTCAGCGAGGCCCGATCCGTGGCGAGAATCGACGCCCGCTTTGAGGCTGTCGCAACGCGGCTCGCCGGACTGGAGGCCGAGCTCGCGGACGCGGCCGCGGACGTGCGACGGCTCGCGGACGGGCTGGACCACGACGCGACCTCGCTGCTGACCGCGGAGGAGCGCCTGTCGCGGATCTACTCCCTCGAGCGTCGCTACGGCGAGGGCGAGGCGGCGGTCCTCGCGCACGGGCAGCGGGCCGAGGCGGAGATCGAGCGGCTCGAGGGGCTCGAGGGCGAGCGCCGC
The DNA here is from genome assembly GCA_046707905.1 of Candidatus Limnocylindrales bacterium. GTDB lineage: Bacteria > Chloroflexota > Limnocylindria > Limnocylindrales > CSP1-4 > UBA5189. The sequence continues at coordinate 6,304 of JBKKDM010000093.1, read as the reverse complement.
CGTCGGCAGGCCGATGACGAGCGGCTGCTCGCCGAGGTCGCGTTCGCCGCCTCCGAGCTGTCGACGCGCCGGCGCGCGGCCGCGGAGCGCCTTGGTGGGGCGGCCGATGAAGCGCTCCGGAGCCTCGGATTCCGATCAGGCGCCTTTGCCGTCGACGTGGGGCGCAGGACCGCCGACAAGGACGAGGCGGCGGTGGAGCTCGACGGCGACGAGGTCGCTTTCGACACCACCGGCGCCGACGAGGTCGTCTTCCGGTTCGCACCGAACCCCGGCGAGCCCGCGCGCTCGCTCGCGAAGATCGCCTCCGGCGGCGAGCTGAGCCGCGTCGCGCTGGCGATCAAACAGGTCCTCGCAGCGGCCGACGACACGCCGACCCTCGTCTTCGACGAGGTCGATGCCGGGATCGGTGGGCGGACCGCCGATCCGGTCGGGCGGAGCCTGTGGGCGCTCGCCCGCAACCACCAGGTCCTCGTCGTCACCCACCTGCCCCAGATCGCCGCCCACGCCGATGCCCACTTCCGCATCGCCAAGCGAGCGCGCGACGGGCGAACCGTGACCGAGGTGGAGCAGCTCGACCGCGAGGGCCGGATCGTCGAGCTCGCGGCGATGCTCGGCGGCGGCGCGGACGTTGCCGCCGGGACCGCGCCAAGCGACGAGCGGCCGACCACGAACCGGGGCCTCGTGGCCGTCGGACCCGGACCTGAGACAGATGGCGACGGCGACCTCGATGCCGGGGCCGCGGCCGAGCGCGCCGCCGCGAGATCGGAGGCCGGCCCGCCGCCCGCCGCTGGTGCGGCCCTCGGCGCGGCGCGGGAGCTCCTCGACGCCGACGAGGCCTGGCGCGGTCGCCCGGTGGTTCCTGTCTGACACCGGCCCCGGGCACCACGTGAATCGCGCCCCCGTGACAACCGAGCTCGATCGGGCGGTCGACGCCTACCTGACCTTCCTGGCCGTCGAGCGGGGCCTCGCCGCCGCCACGATCCGCGCCTACCGCGGCGACCTCGCCGACTACGCCTCAACGGAGGGCGTCGCGGCCGACTGGTCCGCGGGTCCGGACGCCGCCGTCCGCTATCTCGCCGCGCGCGGTCGCCGCGGCCGACGCGACGATCCCGGCCTCGCGCCGACGAGCCTCCGCCGGCGAGCCGCGGCGATCAAGGGCTTCTACCGCTTCGCCTTCGGCGAGGGTCTCATCGACAACGATGTTGCGGCCCACCTGGACCTGCCGCGAATGCCGCGGCTCCTCCCGGAGACGCTGACGCAGGCGGAGACGGAGCGCCTCCTCGCGGCGCCGGCCGAGGACGCCCTCCTGGATCGCGCGTTGCTCGAGCTCCTGTATGCCGCGGGCCTTCGGATCTCGGAGGGGCTCCGCCTCGACCTGGAGGACCTCTCCCTCGACGGCGCGTTCGTTCGCGTCATCGGCAAGGGCGACCGGGAGCGGCTCGTCCCCGTGGGCGAGGTGGCGCTGGACGCGATCCGGGCGTGGATGGACGGGCCGCGTGACGCGCTCGTCGCCCAGCACCACGTCGCACCGATCCGCGGCGGCCCGCTGTTCATCGGCCGGACCGGGCGCCGGCTGGCGCGCCAGCAGGCCTGGGCCATCGTGAAGCGCGCCGCCGCCGCCGCGGGCCTCAATGACCGCGTCAGCCCGCACACCCTCCGCCACTCGTTCGCGACCCACCTGCTCGAAGGCGGCGCGGACCTGCGGATCGTTCAGGAATTGCTGGGACATGCGAGCATCAGCACGACGCAGCTCTACACGCACGTGACGGGCGAGCGGATTCGCGAGGTCTATGCTCGGGCCCATCCTCGGGCCTAGGGAGGAGCACGGGTGGCACGGTACGCGGACAGACTCCTGGCGGACGGCGAGCGCGTCCGGTTGCGAGGACGCCAGCACTTCCTCGCCACGATCCTGGAGGGCCGCCTGGCCTGGGCGATCTTCATCGCCTCGCTCGTCCTCGTCCTGCTCACGACCGCCCTGACCCCGGGCCTCCTCCGCGACGTCTTCGGGATCGTGGGCCTGGTGCTCCTGCTCATCGGTCTCGCGTGGCTCATCCAGATCTATCTGTCCTGGTACGCCCAGGACTACGTGGTCACGAACCGCCGGGTGATGAAGGTCGAGGGCATCCTCAAGAAGCGCTCTGCGGACAGCTCGCTCGAGAAGATCAACGACGCGGTCCTCGAACAGAGCGTGCTCGGCCGGATGCTCGGCTACGGCGATCTCGACATCCTGACCGCGAACGAGCAGTCGGTCGATCGTCTCCGGATGCTCTCGCAGGCGCAGACATTCAAGCGCACGATGCTCGAGCAGAAGCACGCGCTCGAACAGGAGGGCTTCCAGATCCCGGCGCCGCCCCTGCGGGCGACCCCGGTGATGGCGCCGACCCCCACCCCCGCCTTGGACGTCGCGACGGCCGCCGCGCCCGCCGGCGCTCCACCGGCCCTCGCCAAGCGCGAGATGTCGACCGACGAGATCACGGGCGCCCTCGGCGATCTTGCGGACCTTCGGGATCGCGGCGCGATCAGCCTCGAGGACTACGAGGCCAAGAAGCTGGACCTGCTTGCCCGCCTATGACCCGCATCGCGCACGGCCAGGGGCGACACGACTGATGTTCGGCGACATCTCCAGCGGCTACCTGATCCAGGTGGCCACGGTCGTCCTGATCATGCTGCTCGTCGCCTTCCCGGTCCACGAGTTCGCCCACGCGCTCGCAGCGACCCAGCTGGGCGACAGCACGCCGCGCCTCATGGGCCGGCTGACCCTCGACCCGCGGGCCCACTTCGACCCGGCGGGAGCGACCATCCTCGCCGTCTCGATGCTCGTGGGCGTCGGGATCGGGTGGGCCAAGCCCACGCCCTACAACCCGATGAACCTCCGGGGCGGCCGATGGGGCGAGGCGATCATCGCGGTCGCCGGCCCGATCTCGAACTTCATCCTCGCGATCGCCGCCGCCCTGCCCTTGCGGTACATCCACGCGACCGGGATGTCAGTGCCGTTCCTCGAGGGCGTCCTGACCTTGTTCGTGACGATCAACCTGCTGCTGATGGTCTTCAACCTGATCCCGATCCCGCCGCTCGACGGCTCGAAGGTGCTGTACGCCTTCCTCAACCCTCGAACGGCCTGGCAGGTCCGCGCGACGCTCGAGCAGTACGGGCTCCTGATCCTCCTCGCCGCGATGTTCCTGCCGATCTTCGGCGGCAACACGCTGATCGGCGTCGTCTTCAACGAGGTGTTCGACCCGCTGATCCGCCTCGTCATCGGGGTATGAGCGCGCCGTGAGGCCCGGGTCGGTCACGTGGTGGGTCACGAAGGTCCGCCAGACGAAACGCCACCTGCTCGCCCGCGTGCCGTCGTCGGAGCGGGACGGCGCCGCGGAGTGGCTGACCGCCGCCCAGCTGGCCGTCTTCGATTCGATGCACGTCGCGGACCGGCGCCACGGGCTGGACGTCGTCGCGGCGCTGCGAGCAGTCGGGGAGCGCGACCCTGAGGTGCTCGTCGCCGGCCTGATCCACGATGCGGGCAAGGGCGACACAGGGATGCTCCCCCGGATCCTGCATGCCCTGGGCCAGGCCGGCTTCAACTGGCCGGTGCGGATCGGTCGACGGCTGCCGGGGATGCCCGCCTGGCTCGATCGACTGGCCGCGCACGCGGAGACGTCGGCGCGGCTGGCCGAGACGGCGGGCTGCTCGCCGCGAACGGTGGAGCTGATCCGATGGCAGGACGCGCCTCGCGACCCCGACGCGGGCGAACGCCTCCGGCTCGCGGACGAGGCCAGCTGACGATGCTCGATCGAGCGGAGCGCACCGGCGCGCAGGGAGACACCGACTCGACCCTCGGGCTGTCGCTCGGGCTCGACGGCGTGCCGGCGGTGAGGATCGAGCCGGGCCGTGGGCGCGACTGGGCGACGCACGTCCGTATCGCCGAGTGGGAGGGCCCGCTCGGGCTGCTCCTGTCGCTGATCGAGGCTCGGCGGTTCAACGTCCTCGACGTCCCGCTCGGCGGCCTCGCGGAAGCCTACCTCGAGGCCCTCGCGACGATCGAGCACGACCGGATGACCACGATCAGCTCCTTCGTGGCGGTGGCGAGCCAGCTGATCCTCATCAAGAGCCGGGCGATGCTGCCACGCCCGCCCACGCTGCCCGACGGCGCGCTCGAGGACGAGGGCGTCGATCCGGAGGCGGAGCTGCGCGCCCGCCTGCTGCTGTACCGGGCCTTCCGCGATGCCGGCCTCGCGCTCCATGGCGGCGCGATCGAGCGCGTCGGCCTGTTTCGACGAGAGCCCGCGGCCGCGCTCGCCTCCGGCCTTGCCGGTGCGAAGACCGCGCCGTCCGCGCCGCCCGTGGATCCCGTCCTGCTCGTCAGGTCGCTCGATTCGCTCGTCCGGATCCTCCCCGAGCCCGAACCGCCGCCCGAGATCGTCCCGCGCTCGATCACGCTGAACCAGCGCGCCGCGATCATCCGTCTGGCGCTCAAGGGCGCATCGAGCGTCGTGCTCCAGGACCTGCTCCGGGGTGTCCACGACCGGGTCGTCGTCGCGGTGACGTTCCTCGCGATGCTGGAGCTCATGAAGCGGCGCGAGGTGGTCGTTGAGCAGGCGGAGCCGTTCGGGCCGATCACCGCCCGGCGCACGACCCGCGAAGAACGACTGGCGGCCGGCCTTGCGGCCGAGGTCGAGGAGGCGCCGCTCGACGAATCGCTGGAGTCGTTCGCATGACGGACGAGCCGCTGCTCGAGGAGGCCGCGACCGAACCCGCCGAGGCAGGGCGCGGTGCGGGCGAGGCCGCGCCAGCCACCGCCGAGGGACGACCCGCGCCGGGCGAGCTGACCGAGGCCGGGCTCGAAGCGCTCCTGTTCGTCGCCGAGCGGCCGCTGAGCCGGCGCGAGATCGCCTCGATCGCCGGCGTGGACGCCGCGACGGTCGATGCCCGGCTCGGCGACCTGGAGGTCAGCCTCCGCGACCGCGGGATCCGGCTCCTGGCGACTGGCGACCGCGTCGAGCTGGCCACGGCACCGGACACCGGGGCCCTCGTCGCACGCTACGTCGGGTCGGACGCGGTGCGCCTCTCGCCCGCCGGGCTCGAGACGCTCGCCATCGTGGCCTACCGCCAGCCCGTCACCAAGGCCGCCGTGGAACGTATCCGCGGCGTCGACTCGGATCACACCGTCCGGAGCCTGCTCCACCGGCGCCTCGTCGTGGAGCTGGGACGTGCGAACACCCCGGGCCGCCCGATCCTGTACGGCACGGCCTTCGAGTTTCTGGAGCGCTTCGGGCTCGAATCGCTCGACGACCTCCCGACGCTCGACGCCGACGTGGCGGCGCGCCTCGCTGAGGAGGGCGGCGCCCTGCTCCTCCCGCTCGACGACGAGCTCGAGGCCGGCTCGAATGGCGTCTCGCCCGGCGACTGACACCGATGCCCGAGGAACGAATCCAGAAGGTCCTCGCCGCCGCCGGCGTCGCCTCCCGCCGCGCCGCCGAGACGCTCGTCGCCGCCGGCCGCGTCCGCGTCGACGGCAAGCCCGCGACCCTTGGCCAGAAGGTCGACCCGGATCGCTCGCGGATCGAGGTCGACGGGTCACTCGTGGGGGTCAACGCGGCTCGTGCGTACGTGGCCCTCCACAAGCCCGCCGGGGTGACGTCGACGACCCGCGATCGGCATGCCGAGACGACCGTCCTGGATCTCGTCCCGACGGCCCTCGCGCCCGACGGGATCCGGCTCTACCCGGTGGGCCGCCTCGATCTTGATTCGGAGGGCCTGCTGCTCCTCACGAACGACGGCGACTGGGCCGACCACATCCTCCACCCGCGGTTCGGGGTGGAGCGGGAGTACGCCGTCGCGCTCGGCTCGCCCCTCGCAGGCGAGCAGGCCCGCACGCTCAACGCAGGGATCAAGCTCGACGAGGGCCTCGCAAGGCTCGCCGCGCCCATTCGAACCGCAACGCCGGACCAGGTGGGAGAGCTTGCCGCCACGCTCGATCCGCGGCCGGAGGCGGAGCTCGTCTGGTATCGCGCCGTGCTCGCGCAGGGCTGGAAGCGGCAGCTCCGCCGAATGTTCGGCGCGGTCGATGCCCCGATCGTGCGACTGGTGCGCGTCCGAATCGGGCCACTCCGACTGGGCCAGCTGCCCTCGGGTCGAGCCCGGGCCCTGAAGACCCCGGAGATCGAGGGGCTGAAGGGCGGGTCGGCGGCGCCGCCGCCGGGCAGATCGCGCCGGTCGGGGCCTCGCCAATCCGGGGCACCGGGCGGGACTCGCCCAGCCGGGGGACAGGGCCGGCCACCCAAACCTGGCGGCGAGGCCGGGCCGCGAA